>CALXOY010000029.1 GCA_944390145.1 uncultured Duodenibacillus sp. | reverse complement strand
CAGTGTCATGGCATCCTCCGGTTGAAAAGATGCTCGTACTCCTCGTCATCAGTTTAGCGGTTACGGGTTTGGTCACAGCACGTTATGAGAGATTTGGGAGGTTTTTATCCAACTAGTTAAAACCCTTGCTTGACGCTGCAGGCGCAGCGTTGAAGTCACTCACAGCCGCCGGCCCGAAGCCGGCGGTTTTGCTTGTGCGGGATAAAGAAAACGACTTCGGGGAAAGCCTTCTCTGAGACGGAGAAATGTAAATCGTCAATTTCCCGTGACTGGCTTGAACAGTCTGTCCATGAGGGCCCGGTGAAAGCCGGCAAAAACGCCCAAAAGGCAGAAGTCGCGGGGCTTTGCGTGCATTGACACATTACGTTTGGCGGAAATGGACAGACTACATTTGTCGCCGACATTGCGCTGATCAGGCTCGAGGGTCGCTCTTCACGGTCCGTGCTGCAGGGGTGCGGAACTTTGAAGACACAAACCGGACGCAGACGAGATGCCTGCGCCCGGCTTGTGCTTTGGAAGACTGCATTGGCCGTGCAGCCTTCCGTTCCAGGAGAGGTTGAGATTCGGTTTTAGAAGAAGCCGCGCTTGGCTTCCGAAAGCGAGATGTAGATGTTCTTGTGCTGGCTGTAGTGCTCAAGCATCATCTTGTGGGTCTCGCGGCCGATGCCGGACTTCTTGTATCCGCCAAAGGGCGTGTGCGCCGGCAGTTCGTTGTAGGTGTTCACCCACATGCGGCCGGTTCTCACGCCGCGGGCAACGCGCAGCGCACGGTTGATGTCGCGCGTCCAGACGGCGCCGCCCAAACCGTACTCGGAGTCGTTGGCCATCGCCACCACCTCCTCCTCGGTGCGGAACTTGATCACCACGGCAACCGGCCCGAAGATTTCGTTCTGGGCAACCGACATGTCGTTGGTGACGTTGCCAAGCAGCGTGGGCTGCATGAAGGCTCCGTCTTCAAAGCCCTCGACCTTGGCGGCCGACCCGCCCGTGAGCACCACGGCGCCCTCCTTCTTGGCGGTTTCAACCCACCCGAGGATCTTTTCGAGCTGGCGCTTGTTGATCTGAGAGCCCATCTGGGTGGCCATATCCATCGGGTCGCCCACCTTGACGGCCTCGAAAGCCTTCACGAGCTTGCCGACGAATTCGTCGTAGATGCCTTCCTGCACGAAGATGCGGGAGCCCGCGCAGCACACCTGGCCCTGGTTAAAGAGAATGCCGATCTGCGCGCCTTCGATCGCCTTGTCCATCTGGCAGTCGTCAAAGTAAATGTTGGCCGACTTGCCGCCGAGTTCAAGCGTGGCCGGAATGAGGCGGTTTGCGGCCGCACGGGCCACGTCGTAGCCCACTTCGGTCGACCCCGTGAAGGCAAGCTTGTCAAAGCCCGGGTGATCGAGCATCGCCTGGCCGGTCGTCGCACCGCGCCCGGTGATGATGTTCACGACGCCCGCAGGAAGAATCTCGTTCATGATTTCGCCCAGAACGAGGAGCGAAAGCGGCGTGCTCGACGAAGACTTGATCACGAGCGTGTTGCCTGCGGCAAGCGCCGGTGCAATCTTCCAGGCGCCCATCAGAAGCGGGAAGTTCCAGGGAATGATCTGGCCCACCACGCCGATCGGCTCGCGCAGCACCATCGAAAGCGTCTGATCGTCGATCATGACGGCTTCGCCGACGTCGGCGCGCAAACAGCCTGCAAAGTAGCGGAAGTGGTCGGACGACAGCGGCACGTCGACAAGACTTGTTTCACGGATGGGCTTGCCGTTGTCCTGCGTTTCCACCGCGGCAAGCTCCTGGGCGCGTTCGTCGATCTTGTCGGCGATCTTCAAAAGAAGAGCTGCGCGCTCGGCCGCAGACTTGGCCGCCCAGGCCGGAAAGGCCTTCTGCGCGGCCTTCACGGCGCGGTCGACGTCGGCGGGACTGGCGTTGGCGCAGACGGCGAGCTTTTCGCCGCTGGCGGGGTTGTAGGTTTCAAAGACGGCGCCGTTTTCGGCGTCCACCCACTCTCCTCCAATCAGAAGGCCATAACGTTCCTTGATGTACTGACTCATGGGTTCTTTCCTTTTCTCTAAATCATTCACATTTACATCCAACCGGCGGCTGCGCCGCCTATTTTTGATGCCTATGCGTGCATGGTAAAGGCACAATGAACCCGCGTTCAATACGTCGATGGTAGAAAAGTCGGTCCGTCGTGAGGCTTAAGGAAAAAGCCCGAGAACGGATTTCTCCATCACTCAGCAATTGCTTGGTTACTTCTGCTTTGGACATTGAGCAAAAAGCGTATTGACTGCCGCAGCCGGAACCTCGACAATCTCGGCATTGCTGCATGGTTTTATTGGTGCGGCAGTTTTTTTGAAACGGGAGATACGAAATGCAATTTCTGAAGTTTGGTATTGCGGCCGCCATGACCGCCGTTCTTTCCATGGGCATCGCCTGCGCCAAGGAGCCGGTTGATCCGCAGCCCGCCCAGCCGCTTACCTACTCCAATCCCTCCTACCACAAGGTGACTCCGGATGTTGCAAAGAAGATGATGGAAGAAGGCGTCGTGCTCATCGACGTGCGCGAGCCCAATGAATTCGCCGAAGGCCATGTGAAGGGCGCCGTCAACGTGCCGCTGTCCACCTTCAAGCCCGGCATGAAGCTCAAGGCCGTTCCGAACGTCAACGACAAGGTTCTCGTGCAGTGCAAGTCCGGCGTGCGCGCTGAGAATGCCTCCAAGATTCTGATTGAATCCGGCTACAAGAACGTCTACAACGCCTACGGCACGTCCCAGTGGAAGTTCGGTCTGGTGAAGTAATCCGCCGATCTCTCTGAATAAGCAAGCGCCGACTGAACAACCGGCGCTGACAGTCCCGCCTTGAGTCAGTCAAGGCGGGATTTTTGCTGGCTGAGATACAAGGCGCCAGAGGTCTTGTTTTGTGCGCGAATGCACTCTTCGGACTTTCAGCCCGAGATTTTGATGCTCTCCCGCCGACTCTCGCTGGAAGTTTGCACCTGCGGCATTCAAAGGGCGGTGCTTCGCGCGGCAGCACCATGACCGATGAACGCTACAAAAAGCAGATCAGTGATCGCGGCGTTGAGAGTCTGGCGCCCGCAGTAAGCCTGCGTCGGTTCCCACAGCTCTCGAACTGTACCGACAGTACACTTCAAAGTACACTTCCCATGATTTTCGATACAGTTACTGCCCTCTAGAGACCGTGAATTGCCTTCTTTGACCTCTCAAAAGCGTCAAAAATCTTGTGGCTAATCGCGTCCTTTCGCCTGTCAGCCGGCCAAAAACGCAAAGTCAGGCACTTTCTTTCAAATCGTCAAGCAACTGTACCGAAGTGATTTCACTTGTATACCTACTTGTATACTTACTTGTATAGTAGGGTCAAATTTTGTGATAGTTACTATCACTTTCGGCCATCATCCTAAGTCGTTCTCCTCTTCGCACACTCGTTCAATTCCGACGCGCTTGCCAGGCATCTGCGGGCGCTGCAAACCCGAAAGCTTGATACTCGTCAAATTGCCGACGGCGTCAACTCCAGTAAACGGCTGACGAAAACTCCCGCAGACAGGCCCATAATTGCCGTTGCGGACAGGCACGGCAAAAGTGCCGCCCGACAACAACAAAAACACCAGGGAGTAATTTCATGACTACAACTGCGGGCGCACCTGCGCTCAAGCGCAGCTTTGGCATGCGCGAAGCCATCACCATCACGGCAGGCTCCGTGATCGGCGTGGGGCTTTTCACCGTCGGCTCCAACATCGTGGGCTATATGGGGCCCTCGGTCATCCTGGCCACCGTCGTAGCGCTTTTGATCACCGTCTACCCGGCGCTTCTTTACGCCGAAATGGGAGCAGCGCTACCTTATGCGGGCGGCACCTATCAGTTTGCGAGTTTAGGCATCGGCCGTGCCGCAGGAGTCCTGGCGGGCTGGAACTTCATTATTTCTCTTGTGGCAGTAACCGGAGGCGAAGCGCTTGCCTTCAGCTACTACTTCAAGACGCTTTTTGCCGCTTTCGGCATCACGCTTCCCATTTCCGACGTCGCCATCGCCATTGTGATCACGGCGCTTTTCATCATCGCCAATGTGCGCGGCATCAAAATTGCCGGCAGACTGCAAAACGGCTTCATGTTCTTTTTCTGGGGCGTGGCGTTCATCTGGTTTCTCACGATGATCCCGCACATCAATCTCCCCTCGTTCGTGCAGGCGCCCTCGTTCCTGCCCAAGGAAAGCGAGATGAGCTTTGCCGCGAGCGTCTGCATGATCTGGTGGTGCTTTGCGGGCTTTGAAGCGTGTGTGGCGATGGGCGAAGAAATCAAGTACCCGCGCATCAACATTCCGAGGGCGCTTTTCCTTGCCCCGTTTGTGGTCTTTGCCGTCAACGCGCTTTTCCAGTGGTTCCTTGTGGGCATCACGCCGGTGGAAAGCATTGCGTCGCTTGCCACCGCGCAGGCCCCCTACGCCGACGCGATGAAGGCGGCGGGGATCCTGGGGCTGCCGCTTGCGCTTCTTGCCGCGGGCATTGCTTTTGGCGGGGACTTCTCAACCCTGAACGCGGCTCTTGCCACCATTCCGCGCTACCTCTTTACAATGGCCCGCGACGGCGTGATGCCGCGCATTTTTGCCAAGACAAGCGCCCGCTATCAGACCCCGCACATAGCGATCATTACGTTGGGTCTGCTCACCGTTGCGCTTATTGCCACGGATTCGCTCATCTACATCGCCTCGCTTTCGCTTTTTGCCGACCTCTTTTACTACGTGATCGGCATCCTCGCCGCCTGGGCCCTGCGCCGCAAACACCCCGAGCTGCAGCGTCCCTACAAGGCTCCCCTGGTCAACGTGGGCGCTCCGGTTTCTGCCGTGATCTATCTCTACATGATGACGCAGCTCGACGCCAACGCCTTCATCACGGGCGTCATTTGGTGTGTGCTGGGTCTGGCGATCTATTGGTACTGCTCAAAGCGCTACGCCAGCGCCGAGAGCATGACCCCGACGCTGGAGCAGACGGGCGCCTGCAACATGCCGACGGATCCGGCTGAAATCGCCGCGATGGATCGAGAGTACCTGCTCTGGAAGGTGATCGTCACGATTGCCTGCCTTGTTGCCGTGGGGCTCTTTGCGCTGCCCTACGTGGTCGTGTAGACAAAGGAGACTTCCTGTCGGCGCCGGCCGGTTTGATCGGCGCCCGTAAGGCAAAACGCCCGTGCCGAATCGATCGACGACGGGCGTTTTGCTTGCCGGCCCACGCGGGCCGGATTCTGATGCGGCAGGCTTACGGAATGAGCGGCTCCATGGACGAGCCCGCCTGCACAAGTGCATCGATGCGGTCGCCGCTGATGTCGCCGTAGTCGATCGCAGCCACCCCCGCAAGCGCCTTCACGTAGCCGTCGTAAGCGGCAAGCAGCTTCGTGTTGGAGGCGTCGATGGTCTTTCTCACTTCAGGGGCCTGCTGCAGGTAGTCGTTTAACGCAGCGTGCATCGTCTTGATCTCTTCCAAGCTTGCCTTCATGATCTCGTCGCCGCGCGGACCTTCCTTATAGAGCTCCCCGATGCTGAAAAGGTTCTGGAAAGCCACCGAAAGGCGGGCCGAGAGCAGATTCACCGCACTGCGGTAGGCCTTGAGCCTGCCGTAGGGATCGGCGGGGTCAATGTGGAAATTCCCCACAAGATCCTCCTTAGAGGGCTTCTTGGAGGCGCAGCCAACGGCAAAAAGAGCGCCGAGGCAGGAAACGGCAAGCAAAACTTGACGACGATGCATGTTGTTCTTCCTTTCTTTTCCGTTGTTTCAATCAAATTCTTTTTCAGAGCCCGGACCTGCCCCCGACTGCGAGGAGGCCGTCTTTAGCCATGAAATGGATGGCTCTGGCAGATAAAAGCGGGGCGTGCTTCATGGGTTCCTCCTCGGAGCGTGAGGTTGCCATGGTCACCAATAGGGTCACCATCTTGGTCACCAAAGAGCGTGCGATTGGTGGAATCTTCTTGGGACAGTCTGCACTTATCAGCAAAAGAAAAGCCAAGGCAAACGGGGCAATTCCGCGTGTCATGGCAGCTCACTGCGATTATAGGAAATCAAATCCTTAACCGCCGATATATTGCATTTCAATGCGGCTGTGGCTGCGCTTTTGCGTTTCAGAAAGCCGGATTTCCGAATAGTGATCCGCTCTCGCGCTCCAGATGCGGGCAATCGCAAGCGCAATCTCATCATCTGTTGCGCCGCCTCTCAAAAGCGTTCTCAAGTCATAGCCGCGATCGGCAAAAAGGCACAGCACGAGACTGCCTTCAATCGAAAGCCGTACGCGCGAGCAGGTCTTGCAAAAGGCCTGCGTCACCGAACTCACAAAGCCGATTTCGCCTGCGCCGTCCTTGTAGCGCCAGCGCGTCGCGGTCTCGCCCGTGTAGTTGGGATTCAAGGGCTCGATGGGCCACACCTTGGAGACGCGCTCGACGAGCTCGGCCGACGGCACCACATCATCCATGCGCCAGCCGTTGGCGGTGCCCGCGTCCATGTATTCGATAAAGCGCACGATGACGCCCGTGTGGCGGAAGCGCTCAAGAATCGGGATGATTTCACCCTCGTTCATGCCGCGCTTGACAACCGTGTTCACCTTCACCGGAAAGCCCGCGGCAAGCGCTGCGTCAATGGCTTCCAGCACCTTGGCGGCGGGAAACCCCACGTCGTTGATCGACTGAAAGATCTCTTCGTTTAAGGCGTCGAGCGACACCGTGACGCGGTCTAGCCCTGCCGCCTTCAAGTCGTGCGCCATGCGCTTTAGGAGCGTGCCGTTTGTGGTCATCGCGACGTCGGGAGACTTGCCTTCGGTCGTGCGCATCGCCTTGATGTCGGCAATGAGGCTGCAGACGTGCTTGCGCAGAAGGGGTTCGCCTCCGGTCAGGCGGATCTTTTTCACGCCAAAGCGCAGAAAGATCGCCACCAGGCGCTTGATCTCCTCAAAGGAGAGCAGTTCAGTGTGCGCCAGATACTGGTGCCGGGAGTCGAACTTTTCCTTGGGCATGCAGTAGCGGCAGCGAAAGTTGCAGTGGTCCGTCAGCGAGATCCGCAGGTCCCGCAGGGGGCGGCCGCGGGTGTCCCAGAGGTGTCCATCCTTGAAGTTGACGGCGCCTGCAATCGGCACCGGCAGGCGCATCGAGGACGTGTGCTCTTCGGGCACGATGTCGATCGTTTTGCTCGTCATGCGGTTTTCCTTGCGGTCGACAAAATCGCTTCGGCGGCAAGATCAGCCGTGGGCCGCAGCAACGACTCGTGCATGGCGCCGAAAAGGTCTTCGAGCGTCTTGCGCCGCGCGGGCTTGAGCTGATCAATGAGGCTGCAGGCCATGGCGTCGGCCGTGCAGAAGTAGTGCAGAAATTCCGGCACGACGGCGCGGCCGGCAAGGATGTTGGGCAGGCTCACATAGGGAATGAGGCCCTTGTCCTTCATGATGAGCGCGGAAATCGCAGGCATCACATAGCCCACGACCATCGGCTTTTTGTATAGCGCCGCTTCCAAGGCCGCCGTCCCCGAGGCCACAAGCACGGCGTCGGAGGCTTCGAGCACGTCGTGCGACCTGCCGGTCACAACCGTGAGGCGCTCGGCAAGCTGCCGGTTGCGGTTAGCAACCGAGGCAATCCACTCGCGCGCCCGCGCGTCGACTGCGGGCACCACGAAGCGTCCGGCGCCCAACCGTTCAATCACATGTTCGCACGCTTCAAAAAAGACCGGCCCGCAGCCCAGAATCTCGTCCTTGCGCGAGCCGGGCAGAACGGCAAAGACGGGCTCGCCGTGATCGTCCAGACGAAGACGGCGTCGTGCGCCCTGGGTGTCCGGCGTCATCGGGATGATGCCCGCCAGCGGATGCCCGATGTAAGTTGCAGGCACCCCTTCGCGCTTGTAGATCTCCTCTTCAAAGGGGAAAACGAGGAGCATGCGGTTCACAGCCGCACGGATCTTGTGGATGCGCTCGGGCCGCCAGGCCCAGATCGAGGGCGAGACGAAGTGAACGGTGGGGATGCCCTGGGCCTTGAGCTTTGCCTCCACGCCCAGATTGAAGTCCGGGGCGTCGACGCCGATGAAGACGCGGGGGTTGACGTCGGTGACGCGCTTGATCATCGCGCGGCGCAGCAGCAGGATGCCGGGGAGCTTCTTTAAGACTTCAACATAGCCTCTGACAGAGAGGCGGCTAGCCGGATACCAGCTCTCCAGGCCCGCTGCGATCATCTTTTCGCCGCCCACGCCGAACTGCGGCGCCATGTCCATGCGGCGCGCCACTTCGGGGAGCACGAGGCTAGCCAGAAAATCGCCGCTTGCCTCCCCGGCAAGCCAGGCTGCGCCCTCGGCGTACGAGAGCGGGTGGCTTTGCGCACCGCCCGTTGTCACATCCCCTTCGATTTTCTGTACATCCATCGTCTTTAAAGTTCCTGAAAGAAAAGCCGGCCGAACGGACCGCTTTTGAATGTCAAGGAAAAGGAAACTGCAACTGCGGCCAGTTTGGGCACACGCAAAGCCGCAGTCTTTGCTTTCAAGTTCAAAGAACTGCGGCTTGAAAAACGCCTACGGACGCACGATGCCGCGGGTGTTGGAGGCAACGAAGTCGCGCATGGCTTCCAGAATCGGACGCACCTCCTCGGGGGCCTCGGCAATCTGCTCTGTCATGCGCTCCACAGCCTCGGCCACCACGAGCCCTTCGGTGTAGAGGGTCTTGTAGAGGTTCTTGAGCCTGCCGATCGTGTCGCTGGAAAAGCCTGCGCGGCGCAGACCCACCAAGTTCAAGCCAAAGCTCTTGGCGGGGTTGCCCGAGCAGATCACATAAGGCGGCAGGTCGTGCGTAAGGCCCGAGACGCCTCCGGTCATCGAACGGGTGCCAATGTGCACGAACTGGTGCACGCCGGTCTGGCCGCCGATCACGGCGTAGTCGTCAACGCGCACGTGGCCCGCGAGCGCCACATTGTTGGCGATGACTAGGCCGTTTCCGAGCACACAGTCGTGCGCCACATGCACGTTTGCCATCAGAAGGTTGTCGTTGCCCACATGCGTGATGCCGTGGTCTTGGATGGTTCCGGTGGAAATCGTGCAGTTTTCACGGACAATGTTGTTGTCGCCGATTTCCAGATAGGTGTCTTCGCCCTTGTACTTCTTGTCCTGCGGCTCGCATCCGATGGCCGCGCCCTGAAAGAAGCGGTTGTTGCGGCCGATCGTGGTCAGGCCCTTCACAACGACGTGGCTCTCAAGAACAGTGCCCGCGCCGATGCGCACGTGCGGCCCCACCATGCAGAACGGACCGACCTCGACATCGTCGTCAAGCTCTGCACGAATATCGATGATGCTGGAATGATGGACTCTGGCCATGACTATCCTTTCGCAGGGCTTCAAAGCCCTTTTATTGGTGTGCGGAATTCCGCATCGATAAAGGGGGATATGTGCACCCCCATCCGCACGAATATTAGCGCACATGGAAGTCTCTCCATGCGCGCTCACATTTATTGCCAAGAAATGGTCTGCATGCGGCGCAGTTATTCCGTCTTGCGGCGGGCGCACATGAGCTTTGCTTCGCAGGCAACGTGCCCGTCGACGAGGGCCCGGGCTTCGTACCAGCCGATGCCGGCGCGCGCCTTCAAAAACTTGCACTCGAAGATGAGCTGATCGCCCGGCTGCACGACGCGCTTAAAGCGCGCTTCATCGATGCCGGCAAAAAAGAAAAGGGCCTTTTCCTGGCGCTGTTCTTCCGTTAAGCGCGCAATGCCCAGAACCGCACAAGCCTGCGCCATCGCTTCGATGATGAGCACGCCCGGCATCACGGGATATTCAGGGAAGTGGCCCGTAAACTGCGGCTCATTGGCCGTCACGTTCTTGAGCACCTTGCAGGTCGTGTTGTCCTCGCTGATCTCAAGCACGCGGTCAATCAAAAGAAACGGAAAGCGATGCGGAAGAATCCGCATGATGTCGTGAATGGTTTTGGTTGCTTCGGCCATTGGGGTTGTCCGCCCTTTCCAGGGCAAAAAAAGAAAAAAGTCTCGGAAAAAAGTTGTTTTGATTCTCATGCCCGCCCTATCGTCAGGACGGGCGCTCGAAAATGTTATCACCGGGTGCCGTGAACGGCCTCACCCGTTCGGCTGAAGAGCGGCAAGCCGCGCTTCGAGCTCCTTTAACTGCTTGCGCATCTTAGGCAAATTCATCACGATCACGGCCGCACGCTCAAATTCGCGGTGGCCCATCGCCGGGAAGAACCCGGACATCACCTTCTCGCCCTTGTGCCAGCTCATGAGCGACGTGGCAGGTCCCAGGCTCACGCCGTCGGGAATTTCGATGTGGCCGTTGATGTTTGCCGCACCCCCGATCACGCAGTGGCTGCCGATGTGCGTGGAGCCTGCCCCGCCCGTGCAGGCCGCCATCACCGTGCATTCGCCCACGCGGCAGTTGTGGCCGAGCTGAATCTGGTTGTCAAGCTTCGAGCCGCGGCGCACGAGCGTATCCTCGAGCGCGCCTCTGTCAATCGTCGTGTTGGCGCCGATCTCGACGTCGTCCTCAAGCGTCACGCCGCCGATCTGCGGAATCTTCACCCACTCGCCGTCAAAGGGCGCAAAGCCGAAGCCGTCGGCGCCGATCCCGCAGCCCGAGTGCAGAATGCAGCGCCGGCCGATATGGCAGCCGTGATAAATGACGGCGTTGGCGTAGATGATGGAGTTGTCGCCCACAACGGTTCCCGCACCCACATAGGCGCCCGGATAAATGTGAACGGCCTCTCCAATCACCGCGCCTTCGGCAACGGTCGCGCCCGTCTCCACCACGGCCGTGGCGGCAACCCTGGCGGTCGGATCCACATGCGCGCCCGGACGGATGCCGGCTTCAGGCAGCGGGCGCCTTGTCATGATCTGCGTGGCGTAGGCAAACCAGGCGTAGGGGTTCTTGGTGATCACCACGGGGCGGTCGGGTCCCGCTTCACCGTAGATGGCGTCCACGTCGGCCTGCGACATCACCACGACGCCCGCCTTGGACAAGCGGGCCTCTTCGCGGTACTTGGACTGGGCAAGAAACGCGACCGTGTCGGCTGCAGCATGATCGAGCGGCGCAAACGTGCGCACGGTCAGATTTTCCGCCCCGCAGACGGGCGTGCTGGGAAGCTTTCCTGCGGAGAGCTCTTCGATTTCCCGGATCAATGCGTCAATACGAAACATGGCGCCTTTCCCCTTCAAAGCAATTGGTAAGAAAAAAGCCGCGACGCCGACCGTGGATGCGGCCTTCAGCGCGGCTTCTTTGGATATGTGGACTCGGGCGGCAGGCAACGGCCCGCCGCAGCCGCCGTCAAAACCGCATTACTTGGCGGGCTTGTTGAGTTCCTTGATCACCATCTCGGTGATGTCGACCTTCGGGCTCGCCCAGATGGCGTCCTGAATGATCAGGTCGAACTTCTGCTTCTTGGCGATGTCCTGGATGATGCGGTTGGCGCGCTGCAGAATGATCTGGCTTTCCTCATTGGCGCGCTGGTTGCGTTCTTCGATGAGGGCGCGCTGACGGCGCGTGATGTCGCGCTCGGTTTCAGCAAGCGACTGGCGCTGCTTCAAGCGTTCGCTTTCAGCCATCACAGGGCTGTCCTTTTCAAACTTCTGGGCGCGGGTGCGGAAGTCGCGGATGTCGCGGTTCAATTCTTCTTCACGCTTTTTGAAGTAGGTCTTCAGCTTTTCCTGCGCGGCGACAGCCGGAGCGGATTCGGCCAGAATGCGGGCCGGGGAAACCAGGCCGATCTTGAAACTGTCGGCGGCAACGGCGGCTGCCGAACCACACATCACTGCAGCAACGGCGGCTGCCGTCAGAATTTTCTTAAACATGTTGTTGTCCTTATCAGTGTCTGAATTTCCTTAACCGGAAAATCGCTTGCTTTGAGCATCTTAAGAGCTTTAAGGCGGTTTTGCCGGAGAAAAAAGTTACACGGCGTATCCGGCGGGCTGCCTTGTTCCTGCCGGATGCGCCTTTTGCAAGCATCGGGTTAGAAGCCTGTACCGATCTGGAACTGGAAGCGCTGTTCGTCGTCGCCCTCTTCCTTCTTGATCGGGAAGGCAAGCGAGAACTTCAACGGACCCAAGGGCGAAATCCACGCCACGCCGAAGCCCACCGAGTAGCGCAGCGAGCTCAGGTCAAAGTCTTCACGATAGTAGTTTCTCTCGCCGGCGTCTCGCGTGTAGCCCCACACGTTGCCGGCGTCAAAGAAGAGCAGACCGCGCAGGGTGCGGTCGGCGCCGGGAAGCGGCGTGAGCAGTTCAGCCGAGAAGATGAGCTGGCGGTCGCCGCCCAAACGGTCATCCGTCGAACGATCGCGCGGACCCAGAGACGAGGTTTCAAAGCCGCGCACCGAGCCGATGCCGCCCGCATAGAAGTTCTTGAAGAACGGGTACATCTTGCCGCCGTAGGTGTCGCCGTAGCCCGCCTGGAAGTTCAGGCCCAGCGTCCACTCCTTGGACAGCGGGAAGTACTGCGTAAACTGGTACGTCGCACGATAGTAGCGCTGCTCCCACACGGGCAGTGCGAATTCCGCCGACACGCGCTGATATCGGCCGCGGGTCGGGGCGAGCACATTGTCTCGCGAGTCGCGCGACCAGCCCAGGGTGAGCAGCATCGACTTCGGGTTGTCGCCGTACTCATCAACATAGTCCCAGTAGCGCTGCGGCGAGGTGTGCTCTTCATCGTACCAGCCGCCGTGTGGATTGCTGCCGCGCAGGTCGACTTTGGTCATTTCAAAGCGCGCGCCCAGGAAGATGCGGTCAAGTTCGGTCACCGGAATGCCGAAGCTCATGCCTGCGCCAATCGTTTCGTAGGCCACGTTCGAAACATCGAGTTCATCGAGGTCGACGCGTCTGTCGTACAGATCGATGTGGCGGCTGATGCCCTCAGGCGTGATGTAGGGCTCAGCAAGGCTCACGGCATACGTGCGCATGCTCTGCGAGGTGTTGACTTCCACGCTGAAGGACTTGCCCGAACCAAAGACGTTGTCCTGCGCAAAGCCGGCCGACAGAATCACGCCGTCGGAGGTCGAATAGCCGGCGCCCAGCGAAATCGAGCCCGTCGGACGCTCCTTCACGTTGATTTCCAGGTCGACCTGATCGCGTGTGCCCTCCACGGGCTTGGGTTCGGCCGTCACCACGTCAAAGTAGCCCAGGCGGTCGATTCTGTCGCGCGAGACCTTCACCTTTTCGCTGTCAAACCAGGCCGATTCGTACTGGCGCACTTCGCGGCGGATCACGTCGTCTCTGGTGCGGCTGTTGCCGGTGATGTTGACGTGGCGCACGTAGGCGCGGCGCCCCGGGTCCACCGTGAGCACGATGTTCACCGAGTCGGTACCCTGCACCGGAATCGGCGTGGGCGTGACGGTGGCAAAGGCGTAGCCCAGGGACGAATACTTGTCGGCAATCGCCTTGGTCATCTCGTTGATGCGCTCGGCGTTGTAGATTTCGCCCTTTTCAAAGACCACGAGGGGCTTCACCTCATCGTCGAGCCCCAGCATGTCGCCGCCCAGCGTGATGTCGTTGACGGTGTAGCGCTTGCCCTCGGTGAGGTTGATCGTAATGAAGATGTCAGACTTGTTGGGCGCCACCGAGACCTGCACGCTGTCGACCTTGAAGTCGAGGTAGCCCTGGTTCTGGTAGAAGCTTCTGAGCGTTTCCAGGTCCGCGGCCAGCTTTTCACGCGAGTAGAGGTCGCGCTTGGTGTACCAGCTCGACCATTTGTGTTCGGCCAGCTGCATCTGATCGGCAAGCTCCTCGGAATCAAACACCGTGTTGCCCACAAAGCGGATCTGCTTGATCGAAGAGGCGGCGCCTTCGTCAACCGTAATGGTGATGCGCACGCGGTTGCGTTCCAGAGGCGTGGCCGACGTCTTGATGTCGACGCCGTAGTAGCCGAGCGACAAGTACTGGCGGCGCAGTTCCTGGTCGGCGCGGTCAAGCACCGAGTGGTCGAAAATGCGCCCCTCAGCCAGACCCACGCTTCTTAAGCTCGTCTCCACGCCCTCTTTGTCAAAAGCCTTGATGCCGCTGGTTTCAATGGCGGCAACGGCGGGGCGCTCCACCACGTTGACAACGAGCACCGTTCCGTCCACCGACAGATCGATGTCGCGGAAAAGTCCTGAGGCATAAAGCTGGTGGATTGCTTCGGCGCCGCGGTCGGGGGTGTACTCATCGCCCACGCGAAACGGCAGGTGCGAGAAGACCGTACCGGGTTCGGTACGCTGAATGCCTTCGACGCGGATGTCCGAGATGGTGAAAACTTGAGCCGAGGCGGCTGCGGCGAGCAATGCCGACACCGCCCCTGCCAGAGCTGTTTTAATAAACGTGCCCGTCATGTAAATCTGATGGTCTGGTTCTTCGGTGCGTACGCCGGCGCCCTGTTTTACACACGCTTCTGCGTGCAGGGCGCCGTTGCAGAAACAAAATGTCGCGTAAGTTTACCGCGCGTTGCCTCTCTTTTTGGGGGATTTTTGGCGTCGAGTTGTTTCACAACGGCCAAATTCGGTGTTTCTCCGCATGCGGCCCATGCTGCTTGAGGCCCTCGGGGCATCTTTTTGCGGCCCCCTCCCCCGACAAATATCCAATACCGGCGGTGCATCGAGGAAAAAAGATGGGACCGGCTGAGGCGTTAACAGACACTTGCGGCGATCTCATGGCCTTTGCGGCAGGAAGCTTTGACGCTGAGGACTGCACCGGGCACGCAGACGGCAGATGCACCAGCCGCGAGGCTTGTTCTAATCGCACCAGTCTTCCCGCCAGCCTTTGTCGTGAAGCCTGTCAAAAACCCTGTGTTCGTACGGTCTGGCGAATATCAGAAAAGAGGTCAGCGTCCGGCAGACAACCGGCAGCGATCAGAAGACCTCGCCTTTCTTCCATTCGTTTTCCGGTCGGACATGCCAGGGCTCTTCACCGTCGTCATCTTTTGCCGGCAGATCCTTTGTCAGTTCCGGCAGCATCGCAAAGCGGTTTTTGAATCCGGCTGGCAACCTTCCCTTGGCAATCGTGTCCCAGATGTCGTCGGGCTGCACGGTTTGCTGCGCGACGGCATGCGCGATCATCCGGCGCACTGCCTCGGAGACGCTGAGTCCCTGCCGCGCACATAAATCTGCAAACTGAGCGCGCAAGTCCCGGGACAACCGGACGCTAATCGACACTGAATCCTTCACATCATCCTCGCCAGACTTTTCCTGCAGTTCAACCGGTTACGCCGGCCTCTGTGAAACCTGTAGGCATTTTTGGCAATTCATTTGCCGTCTAGCAAAAAAGGAGCAGAGGTCGGATTTCTCCATCATGGCCACGTCGAAGGCGCACTAGCCGCCGCAGAAATGACGACAAACAGGTCGAATAAGAACGTTCAACATTTCATTTGTTGATTACGTAATTCGTACTGAGATGACTGCAGGCGTCGGGCAAAAATCGATCGACACAGGCCCTGACAATGAAAGGCTTTGCCAATGCGCGGACGCACTGGCAAGGGCTTTTGCGGCTCCGAAAAAGAAGTCAGGCAGGCTTTGGCAACTTGACGGCAAACCAAACCACGAGATGAGGCAATACGTCGCTGCGCCTTATTCCGCGGGCGTTTCAACGCACGACAGATCGCCATTGGGCGGCCTTAATCGCACTATCGTTGGATGCTTTGACGTCGGATACGAAATTGGAGTTTGATTTAAGTCAAGAAGGCGCATGCCTGCCACTTGACTCCTGAGGACATAAGAATTTCGGATTCTGCTCGTTGGCCACTGTAAGGGACATAAAACTAGAGGGGCGACCGCGAACGACCACCCCTCCGTCAACTCCTAGGAGGATCCGGCAGGATACAATCCCCTAAGCACTTTTCAAGGTGTTAAAAAACAGTATCTGAAATGTCAAAAAAACAGATCAAATACGATGAAGCGAGTCAAGCCTTATCAGGTGCACGTCTTGGTACGTATCTCCGGTACTCCAAAAAAAACGACGAGCCGCCAGCTCAACGGGCTTGAATAAGACCGCGGGCGGCAAACCGCAAAAGTCCGTCGCCCGCCGCTACAGGCCGCCGTCCCGAGAAGACAGCGGCTGATGTCGCGCTCGATTAGATCTTGCCGCCCGGAACAATCTTGCGGACGTCAAACTTCGTGCCAAGCGCAATGCGCTCGACCTTCATGCCTTTTTCGGCCTGACGGAACCAGTAGAGCGCGTCGCTGTCCTTGGGTCCGATCACTTCGCAGTCAAATTCGCCCGTCACAAAGAGAGCCGTGCCTTCGGGAAGGCCGATCACCTCTTCGTCCTTGTTGTACCAAAGGAATTCTTCCAAACGGTCTTCGCGGGTTTCATTGTTGAGGCCCTGCGTGCCGCCCGAGATGAAGTGCGGGTTCGTCTGGAACGGAATGAAGCCGAACGTATTGAAGGACGGAGGCTCTGCGATCGGCATGTCGTTGGTGGTGCGCAGCGTCGGGCAGGCAACGTTGCCGCCCGCGGACCATCCGCAGTACGGCACGCCGGCGTTGACGCGCTCGCGGATCAGATCGATGATGCCGGCTTCGTACATTCTCGTCACAAGCGCCCAGGTGTTGCCGCCGCCCACAGCGATGGCTTTGGCTTCGCGCACGGCCTTCTGCGGATCCTTGAAGCGATGGATGCTCACCACCTTGTGGCCGAAGGGCTTGAAGGCGTCCTGCACCTGCTTTTCGTAAGCGTCGTAGGTTCCCGCCACCTTGGCGTACGGGATGAACAGAAGATCGGGCTTGGCGCCTTCAAAGAGCTTCTCGTACTGGTCGCCCGCAAAGTCCAGGTAGCCGGAGTTGTGATAGCGCGAGCTCGACTGGATCAGCACGCGACGCTTCGGGCTCACCTTCATCGGCTTCAAGGGCGTCTTCTGCTTGGCCTGCGCGGTGCCTGCAGCAGCGGCAGCCGTGCCGAGAATGGCGGCGGAAATCAGTCCACGACGGGAAATCGTCATTTTTTCTCTCTCCTCAACAAATTGCGGTCGTTGAAATCTAGTCAAAACACACTAGGGTGTTCAACCTAGACGGTTATAACCCAACTGCAGAAGAAAGCAAGAGCGATAGGACAAGTATCCAAGCGTTTGCCGGAGAGTTTGAAGCGCCCGCACTGCGGACGGGATGGGGCGGCCAACTGCGGCATCAATCCGTCGTGGCGTCCGTGAACCGGTTGTTGTAGCGGCTGCATTGAATGGGCAGCGCTTCGAGCATTCCGTCGATGCGGGCCAATTCGTCATCCGTAAAGACCACTTCGCAGGCGCCGATGTTCTCCTCGAGCCGGTGCAGCTTTGTCGTGCCGGGAATCGGTACGATCCACGGGCGGCGCGCCAGCACCCAGGCCAGGGCGATTTGCGACGGCGTGGCGTTCTTTTCACGAGCCATCTCCTGGATGAAGCCGATGATTTTCTGGTGCGCCCTGATGTTTTCCGGATAGAAAAGCGGCAGATTGCGCCGGAAATCGTTGTCCTCCAATTTCTCGTTCGGGTTGATGGTTCCCGTCAAAAAGCCGCGCCCCAAAGGACTGTAGGGCACAAAGCCGATCCTGTGCTTTTCAAGCACGTCGAAAACGCCGTTTTGCTCGGACTCCCGGTAGATCATGGAGAATTCGTTTTCCACCGCCGTCAACGGACAGACGGCCTGCGCGCGCTCAATCGTCCGGGGACCAACTTCCGAAAGACCCCAACCGAGGATCTTTCCGTTTGCTAAAAGCTGCCAAATCTTCCATCCGCGCAGTTTTCAGCATTTATTCGTTCTGACTCCTGCGGATTTCT
>CALXOY010000028.1 GCA_944390145.1 uncultured Duodenibacillus sp. | reverse complement strand
CTCTAAGAATGCAACTTAATCCTAGTGAAATCAGCGAACTGCTGAAGCAGCGAATCGAAGGCCTCGGGGTTTCGGCTGATCTCCGTACCCAGGGCACCGTGGTTTCGGTGACCGACGGTATTTGCCGTGTGCACGGTCTGCACGACGTGATGCAGGGCGAAATGCTGGAGTTTCCCGGCAATACCTACGGCCTCGCGCTCAACCTCGAACGCGATTCCGTCGGCGCTGTGATTCTCGGTAACTACGAACATATTTCTGAAGGCGATACGGTGAAGACCACCGGCCGCATCCTCTCCGTTCCCGTCGGCCCGGCTCTGATCGGCCGCGTGGTGAACGCTCTCGGCCAGCCGATTGACGGCAAGGGTCCGATTGAGACTGAGGAGTACGACGTGGTGGAAAAGGTCGCCCCGGGCGTGATCGAACGTCAGTCCGTGAGCCAGCCGGTTCAGACGGGTCTGAAGTCCATCGATGCCATGATCCCGATCGGCCGCGGCCAGCGTGAGCTGATCATCGGCGACCGCCAGACCGGCAAGACCGCCATCGCCATTGACACGATCATCAACCAGAAGGGCAAGGATCTGATCTGCGTGTACGTCGCCATCGGTCAGAAGGCCTCGACGATTGCCAACGTGGTTCGTCAGCTCGAAGAGCACGGCGCGCTGGAATACACGATCGTTGTGGCCGCCACGGCTTCCGAATCGGCCGCCCTTCAGTACATTGCTCCGTACGCCGGCGCAACGATGGGCGAATACTTCCGCGACCGCGGCCAGGACAGCCTGATCGTTTACGACGACTTGACCAAGCAGGCCTGGGCATACCGCCAGATTTCGCTGCTGCTGCGTCGTCCGCCGGGACGCGAAGCCTATCCCGGCGACGTGTTCTACCTGCACTCCCGTCTGCTCGAACGCGCCGCCCGCGTCAACGCGACCTACGTGGAACGCTTCACGAAAGGCGCTGTCAAGGGCAAGACGGGTTCGATGACCGCTCTGCCGATCATTGAAACGCAGGCCGGCGACGTGACCGCGTTCGTTCCGACGAACGTGATTTCGATTACCGACGGCCAGATCTTCCTTGAAACCGACCTGTTCAACGCTGGTGTGCGTCCCGCCATCAACCCCGGCATCTCGGTGTCCCGTGTGGGCGGCGCCGCTCAGACGAAGGTCATCAAGAAGCTCGGCGGCGGCGTGCGTCTGGCGCTGGCCCAGTACCGTGAACTGGCGGCATTTGCTCAGTTCGCCAGCGACCTGGACGAAGCCACCCGCAAGCAGCTTGAACGCGGCCGTGTGGTGACCGAATTGATGAAGCAGCCCCAGTACCAGCCCCTGCAGGTTTGGGAAGAAGCTGTGACGCTTTACGCTGTTGAAATGGGTGCATTCGATGATGTGTCCGTCAAGGACGCTCTCAAGTGCGAACGCGCCATGCGCGAGTACCTGCAGCAGCACCATGCAGATCTGGTTGAACGCATTGAGCAGAAGAAGGAGCTGTCCAAGGAAGACAGCGCCCTCATGAAGTCTGCCATTGAAGAGTTCAAGAAGAACGGTGCATGGTAACCGGCACCAATACACTCTGAGAGGACCTCATGCCTAGTACAAAGGAAATTCGCGGAAAGATCAAGAGCGTGCAAAACACGCGCAAGATCACCAAGGCGATGGAAATGGTGGCGGCCTCGAAGATGCGTAAGGCTCAGGATCGTATGCGCGCAGCCCGCCCGTACGCCGACAAGATTCGCAACATCATCGCGCATCTGGCGGACGCACGGGTGGACTACACCCATCCGTTCCTCGTCAAGCACAAGGCTCAGACCGGAAAGGTTGCGCTCATCATGGTGACCACGGACAAGGGTCTGGCCGGCGCGCTGAATACGAACATTCAGCGCCAGGTTCTGCACAAGTCCCTTGAGCTTCGGGAACAGGGCAAGACCATGCAGGTCACCGCAATCGGCAACAAGGCTGTTGCGTTCTGCGGTCATGCCGGTCTCGAAGTCGTCAGCCAGGCAGTGCAGCTTGGTGACCGCCCCCAGTTGGAACGCCTGCTGGGCGCTATCCGCGTACAGCTTGATGCGTACGCGCAGGGCAAGGTGGATTGCGTGTATCTTGCCTACTCGCGCTTTATCAATGCGATGAAGCAGGAACCGGTCATTGAGCAGCTTTTGCCGCTTACCGACGACAAGCTCGCATCCCTCGGGGAAAAGAAGCCTGCGTATTCGTGGGACTACATCTACGAACCGGACGCGCAGACCGTGCTCGACGAATTGCTCAAGCGCTACGTCGAAGCTTTGATTTATTCGTCGGTTGCAGAAAACATGGCTTCCGAGCAGTCAGCCCGCATGGTGGCCATGAAGGCCGCATCGGACAATGCCAAGAAGCTGATTGGTGAACTGCAGCTCGTCTATAACAAGACCCGTCAGGCCGGCATTACGAAGGAAATCACCGAAATCGTCGGTGGTGCCGCCGCCGTGTCTTAAGAACCAGATTTGAATACCGAGGAAAAACCAATGAGTATCGGACAAATCGTTCAGGTTATCGGCGCTGTGGTGGACATTAAATTCCCCCACGACGCGATGCCGAAGATTTATGACGCTCTTATCCTTGAACAGGATGAGCACAACACCCTGGCCGAAGCCGGCCTGACTTTTGAAGTGCAGCAGCAACTGGGCGACGGCGTGGTGCGCTGCATCGCCATGGGCTCGTCCGAAGGTCTGCAGCGCGGCATGAAGGTCCGCTCCACCGGCGCCGGCATTTCCGTGCCGGTCGGCCACAAGACGCTGGGCCGCATCATGGACGTGCTCGGCCGTCCCATTGATGACTGCGGTCCCATCGGCGAGGATGAACGCCGCACGATTCACCGTGAAGCCCCGAAGTTCGATGAACTGAGCCCCTCCGTGGACCTGCTTGAAACCGGCATCAAGGTGATCGACCTGATCTGCCCGTTTGCCAAGGGCGGCAAGATCGGCCTGTTCGGCGGCGCCGGCGTGGGCAAGACCGTCAACATGATGGAGCTCATCAACAACATCGCCAAGGCCTACGGCGGCTACTCCGTGTTTGCCGGCGTTGGTGAACGCACCCGTGAGGGCAACGACTTCTACCATGAAATGGAAGAGTCCAAGGTGCTCGACAAGGTGGCCATGGTGTTCGGTCAGATGAACGAACCGCCGGGAAACCGTCTGCGCGTCGCCCTGACCGGTCTGACGATGGCAGAAGCCTTCCGTGACGAAGGCCGCGACATTCTGCTCTTCATTGACAACATCTACCGCTACACGCTGGCTGGTACCGAAGTGTCCGCTCTGCTCGGCCGTATGCCTTCTGCCGTGGGCTATCAGCCGACGCTGGCAGAGGAAATGGGCAAGCTGCAGGAACGCATTACCTCCACGAAGACGGGTTCCATTACCTCGATTCAGGCTGTGTACGTTCCCGCCGACGACTTGACCGACCCGTCCCCGGCCACGACCTTCAGCCACTTGGACGCCACCGTGGTGCTGAGCCGCGACATTGCTTCGCTCGGCATTTACCCGGCCGTCGACCCGCTGGACTCCACGTCCCGCCAGGTTGACCCCAACATCATCGGCGAAGAACACTACACGGTCGCCCGACGTGTTCAGGAAACGCTTAAGAAGTACAAGGATCTGCGCGACATCATTGCCATTCTCGGTATGGACGAACTGTCTCCCGAAGACAAGCTGGCTGTGACCCGCGCCCGTAAGATCCAGCGCTTCCTGTCCCAGCCCTTCCACGTGGCCGAAGTGTTCACCGGCTCGCCCGGCAAGTACGTTCCGCTCAAGGAAACGATCCGCGGCTTCAAGATGATTGTTGACGGCGAATGCGACGAGCTGCCTGAGCAGGCTTTCTACATGGTCGGCACGATCGACGAAGCCTTTGAAAAGGCCAAGACGATCAAGTAATCCCGGCTCATTTCGGAGGCGGTCCGCTTCCTAGCGTCCCGCTTCCGGCCGGCTTTCAGCCGATTTAACGGAGCAATCTATGGCTACGATTTTTGTTGACGTCGTCAGCGCGGAGGAGGGCATCTTCTCCGGACAGGCCAAGTTTGTGGCTTTGCCCGGTCAGGAAGGTGAGCTCGGCATTCTGCCCGGACACGTTCCCCTGATCACCCGTATTCGTCCGGGCGCCGTGCGCATCACGGCCGAGGACGGGACGCAGGAGAATGTGTTTGTTGCAGGCGGCATCCTTGAGGTGCAGCCCGACCGCGTGACGGTTCTTGCCGACACGGCCATCCGCAGCAAGGATCTCGATGAAGCCAAGGCGAAGCAGGCTCTCGAAGAGGCGAAGCTTCACCGCGCCAAGGCGCAGAGCAATATGGAGATTGCCAAGCTCGAGGCGACCATGGCAGCGCTGGCTGCTCAGATCGCCTACATCAAGCGTATGCGGCACTGACCGTGTGCAACGGCGTGAAAGCGCCTTGCTTGAGAAGCGGCCTTTTCCGACTGCGCTCTGCCAGCAGCAGGGTGCGAGTCCGGCAAAAGGCCGTTTTTCTTTTGTCCGGCACGTGACACGCTCCTCGGGCTTGCGTTAGCATTCGAAGGCGCGCCGCTCACGGGGCGGCATCCGGTTCGATTCGATTTTTAGAAAAAAGGAGCATCTCAATGGATGCACAAGATTTCACGGACGTCATTCAGGTTTGCACAGACGGCAGCAGCCTGTCGGAAAAGGGAATCACCACGGCTGTCGAGCTGGCCAAGACAATGGGGCTGCCGCTGCTTGGCGTAACGGTTGTCAAGGGCGACGCGCCGGAAAACGGTCTGGAGGGCGAACCGCAGGATGTGCGCGATCGTCTGCAGACGATCGCTGAAGAGGCGGAGGCCAGCGGCGTTCCCTACAAGCTCGTCGCCGAGCACGCCGACTCCCCGCACGAGGGAATTCTTCGCGTTGCACTTCGCTACGATGCACGCTTCATTGTGATGGCAAGCCGCGGCCTGAGCTCTCTGGGCAGCCTCTTTCTCGGCTCTGAAACGCAGAAGACGCTTGCCGAGGCCGACCGTCCGGTTCTCGTCATCCGCTGATCGTGAGCGGGTTCAGTGCGGCGTAGACGGCTTTAATGTCAATGCCTGCCGCACGAACGCGTTTATCCCGGCTGGTTTCGCCTGAGACCAGCTTGAGGGAGGATTTGGACAGCCCGAGCTTTTCGGCAAGAAACGCACAAAGCCGGGCGTTGGCCTTCCCGTCAACAGGAGGCGCGGCAAGCGCAACCTTCAGCCTCCCGTCAAAAACTCCTGCCACCGCATCTTTTTTCGCACCCGGTCGTGCGTGAATGCACAGGATGACGCCTGCGGCATCCTCTTTTAACCAAGAACAAAGCTTGGGTGTGTCAGAATCCGTGCTTTCTCGGACGCTTGGAATTTTTTTGGACATGAAACCGATCAACGATACCTTTTTGCGTGCGCTCAAGCGCGAACAGACCGACTATACCCCCGTATGGCTCATGCGCCAGGCCGGACGCTACCTGCCGGAATACAACGCTACGCGTGCGCGGCTGGGCTCTTTTCTGGCGCTTGCCAAGTGTCCTGAAGCGGCCTGTGAGGTGACGCTGCAGCCGGTGGATCGCTTCGGTCTGGACGCCGCCATTCTTTTTTCGGATATTCTGACCGTGCCCGACGCCATGGGGCTGGGTTTGAGCTTTGTGGCCGGCGAAGGCCCCGTCTTTGCCAAGCCTGTGCAAAGCGAAGAGGCTGTGGCCGCGCTCGACGTGCCGGATATGGAGGAGACGCTGGGCTATGTCACCGAGGCGGTGCGGGTGATCCGCCGCGAATTGAACAACCGCGTGCCGCTCATCGGTTTTTCCGGCTCCCCCTTTACGCTTGCCTGCTACATGATTGAGGGCGGCAGCTCCAAGGACTTCGCAACGGTCAAAAAGATGATGTACACGCGCCCGGATCTGCTCGAGCGCATCCTTGACGTGAATGCACGGGCGGTGACGGCCTATCTCAACGCACAGATCAAGGCCGGGACCCAGGCGCTGCAGGTTTTTGACACCTGGGGCGGGGCGCTTGCCGACGGCTGCTTTGAGCGCTTCAGCCTCCGGTACATGAAGCAGATTATCGACGGCCTGATCCACGAGCATGACGGACAGAAAGTGCCGGTGATCATCTTTACCAAGGGTGGCGGTTTGTGGCTTGAGCAGATGGCCGCCTGCGGTGCGGATTGCGTCGGACTTGACTGGACGGTAAATCTTGCCAAGGCGCGCCGCAGAGTCAACGATGCTGTGAGTCTGCAGGGCAATTTGGATCCGGCGGTGCTTTTTGCCGATGAAGCGGCCATCCGGCGCGAAGTGCGCCGCGTCATCGACTCCTTCGGCCCTGTTGGAAAAGGCGGCCATGTCTTTAACCTCGGCCACGGCATCAACCAGCACACCGACCCTGAGGCGGTGCGCATTCTTGTCGATGAAGTGCACACGTATTCACGCCGGATGCACGAGCTCTAACGCTCTAGTGTCAGAGGCTGCAGGAAGCCCCAAGAAGTTGTGGAAAAATTCTTTTCCACAAAGTTATCCACAGGGTTGATCACAGCTGCAGCGCAAGGAAAAGCCCCTCTTAAGAAGGGCTTTTCCCTCGATAAAATTTTGTAACCAATTGATTTTAAACAGAATTTTTAGTCAAACTTTCGTTGTACCCCACAAGGGGCATTTCGTCTGAAATCCCTTTGCCTGCAGGCGAAAGAAGCGTTTTCCACAAAGTTATCCACAGGCCGGCGGCGCACGCCGGACCGGAATTTCCGTCGATTGGCCATGACGTCGTCGTTGTTTGTCAAGGTGATTGTCGATGCTCCTTTGCCGGAGCTCGACTACATGCTCGGGGACAATCCCGTGCCGCAAAAAGGCGACCGCGTTCTGGTGCCGCTGGGAAAACGCAAGACGGTCGGCATTGTGACGGGCGTCTCCGAGACGACGCAGCTGGAGACCGGACGCCTGCGCAGCGTGATCAGGGTCTTTAACGAAGTGGCCCCTTTGAGCGCCGAGTGGCTTGCAATGATGGACTTTGCGGCCGACTATTATCTGCGGCCCCGGGGCGAGGCGGCATTGTCGGCGCTTCCGGCTTTCTTCCGGCAGCCTCCGACTCCTGCGTATGACAAGCGTCTGCAGAGGCTTCGCGAGCTCAAGCAGAAAAAAATCAAGCATGAACCGGCGCCGGAACTCAACGACGAGCAGAAAAGCGCCGCGCAGGCTGTGTCCTCGAGCACTGGCTATTCACCTTTTCTGCTCTTTGGCGTGACGGGATCGGGCAAAACCGAGGTCTATCTGCACATCATCGAAAGCACGCTGGCCGCAGATCCTGAAGCTCAGGTGATGCTTCTTGTGCCGGAGATCAATCTCACGCCGCAGCTTGAGGCGCGCGTGAGAGGACGCTTTTCCGACACCGCCGTGGTGACGCTGCACTCCAATCTCACGCAGCTCGAGCGGGCACGCAGCTGGCTGGCTCTGCATGAGGGCAGGGCGAGGATTCTGGTGGGAACCCGGCTCGCGGTGTTTTCGAGCTTCAAAAAGCTTGCTCTGGTTATTGTTGACGAGGAGCATGATGCAAGCTACAAGGGCGGCGACGGCATGCGGTTTTCCGCGCGCGACGTGGCCGTCAAGCGCGCCTTTGACAACAAGATTGCCTGTGTGCTGGGTTCTGCAACCCCTTCGCTTGAAACATGGCAGCAGGTTCTCAAAGGCAGCTACCGGCTTCTCAAACTGACGCATCGCGCTGTTGCCGCGGCGCACCTGCCGCAGATGCAGCTGGTGGATGTCTCGCAGCGCAGGCCTGAAGTGTTTGCGCCGCTCGTCAAGGACGCCGTCACCGAAGCCATCGCCGCGGGCGGCCAGGTGCTCATCTTCATCAACCGGCGTGGCTACGCCCCGGTGATTTCCTGCACGGCCTGCGGCTGGGTGAGCCGCTGCGTGCATTGTTCGGGCTTTACCGTCTATCACAAGGCCGAACATCGTTTGGTCTGCCACCACTGCGGCACCCGCTACGAAGTGCCATCGCACTGCCCCGTCTGCGGCAACGCGGAGATTCTTCCCGTCGGCACTGGCACCCAGCGCATTGAGGAGGCGATCGCCGCCCTGTGGCCTGAAGCCCGTCTGTTGCGCATTGACAGGGACAGCGTGCGCAGCAAGTCGGCTGCCGAATCCGCCTTCAAGGCGGTGCATGCCGGAGACGTCGATATCGTGGTCGGCACCCAGATGATCGCCAAGGGGCATGACTTCAAGCGCGTGAGCCTTGTGGTGGTGCTCAATGCCGATGCCCAGCTGGTGAGTCCCGATGTGAGAGCCGAGGAGCGGCTCTATGCAACGCTCATGCAGGTGGCAGGACGCGCCGGGCGCGCCGAACGCCCCGGGCGCGTGCTCATCCAGACCCGCTTCCCGAACCATCCGATGTACGCCGACCTCATGGCGCAGAACTACGAGAAATTTGCCGCGCGGCTGCTCAAGGACCGCAAGGAAAGCGCGTCGCCGCCTTTTTGCCGGCAGGCTCTGCTGCTCGCGCAGGCAAGAACGCTCGACAGAACCATGGGGTTCCTGCGCAGGGCCAAGGAGAAGGCTGAGGGGCTCGACAGTCGCGATGTGATAGTCTATGAGCCTGTTCCGATGCCGCTGATGCGCCTGAAGGACTGGGAGAGGGGGCAGCTGTTGGTGGAATCGGCTTCACGGGCGCGGCTGCATGCCTTTTTATCGGTCTGGCTGCAGGCGCTTTCCCAGCCGGATGCGCGGGACGCCGGCACGCAGTGGACGATTGAAATCGATCCGGTGGGGATTTGAGACGCAGCGGCACTGTCACGTATAATGCAGATCCGCTGTCGCCGTAGTTCAACTGGATAGAATATGGCCCTCCGAAGGCTGTGATGTGGGTTCGAGTCCCGCCGGCGGCACCATTTAGCAAAAGACTGAAGAGAGCGCGCAGACGGCGCGCTTTTTTCCTTTTTAGGACACCGTGACGATGGCGTTTCCCGTTGAGATGAGCTTGCACAAGAAAAGCAGGCGCTTTGACATTGCCTTTGACGACGGACAAAGCTTCTCGTATTCCTTTGAGTTCCTGCGCGTGTTCTCCCCTTCGGCCGACGTGACCGGGCACACTCCGGATGAGGCCAAGCTTCAGGTGGGCAAGCGCGATGTGGACATCAAGGCCGTCGAGCCGGTCGGCCGTTACGCCGTGCGCTTTGTGTTTGACGACGGCCACGATTCGGGCATCTACAGCTGGGATTACCTCATCGACATCGGCAGCCGCAAGGAGGAGCTCTGGGAAGGATATCTTGAAAAGCTCAAGGAAGCCGGCGCAAGCCGCGACCCCGCCGATCCCGCCAACGCTCCCTTCATGGAAAAGCCCAAGGCGACGTGTCCTTCCCATCAGCATTGATGCCAGCCCATGTCTGAAGAAAACGGCCGCCAGAGCGGCGGACAGGAAAAACAGGTCGACTTCGGCTACCGCAAGGTGGACGAAAGCCGCAAGGAGGAGAACGTCAAGGAGGTCTTTGAGGGGGTCGCCTCCCGCTATGACCTCATGAACGATGTTCTGAGCTTCGGTCTGCACCGCATGTGGAAGAACACGTGCGTGGCGCTGTCCGGGGCATCCAGGGGGCAGAAGATCCTCGACATCGCCTCCGGCACCTGCGACATGGCCATCCGCTTCGGCGCGGCCGTGGGCCGTGAAGGCGAAGTGTGGGCCACCGACATCAACCACGGCATGATCCGCGAGGGCGTCAAGCGTCTTCAGGCGGTGGGGTGCCGCGCGCACGTCGCCATTTGCGACTGCGAGGCGCTTCCCTTTGAGGACAATTACTTTGACATCGCCGTGGTGAGCTTCGGCCTGCGCAATATGACGCACAAGGATCGGGCGCTGCGGGAAATGACCCGCGTGGTGCGGCCCGGCGGAAAGGTCGTAGTGCTTGAATTCAGCCGCTGCTGGAAGATTTTCCGCCCCTTCTACGATTTGTATTCGTTCAAGATCATGCCCTGGCTGGGCAAGAAGATTGCCGGGGACGCCGACAGCTACCGCTATCTGGCCGAATCCATCCGCATGCATCCGGATCAGCAGACGCTCGCCGGCATCATGGAGCAGGCAGGTCTTGACCGCGTCGCCTGGAAGAACATGACCTTCGGCGTCTGCGCGCTGCACATCGGACTCAAGCCCTGAAGTTTCTGGTAACTATTGCATACATTATCGAAGGAAACACCCGTTTTCAGCTGTCGGCGGCTTCCGTAAAATGGACGGTCGTTGCCGCGCCTGACGACGGGTTTTTTCATGCAGGTGCGGTTATTTGATGAGAGAGAAAAACAACATGATGAAAAAGTTTTTTGCCGTTCTGGCCGTCGGTCTGGTGATGCTCACCACCGCCGTTGACAACGCCGAGGCCGCCCGACGCATGGGCGGAGGCCTGAATCTCGGCCGTCCCGCACCGACGCTGCAAAAGGCAACTCCCGCGCCTCAGGCTCCGGCCTTGCGTCAGAACCAGGCCAACCGTCAGAACGCCGCCCAGCAGCAAAATGCCGCTGGCGCCGCCGCCAATGCCGCCAAGCCCTCCATGATGCGCAACATCCTCATGGGGGCGGCCGCCGCCCTCGGCATCACGGCGCTCTTGAGCGCCCTGGGGCTCTCCGAAGGGCTCGGCCAGATCATCATGGTGGTGCTGATGGCTCTGGTGCTCTTTTTCGTGCTGCGCAAGGTGCTCGGTCTGTTTGCCGGCCGCACCGCTGCCGCCGGCAATGCGGGGGCTCGTGCAGCTGGAGCTGCCGGCGCGGCTTCTCCGAACAGCTTTTCGCAGGCGCAGCAGCCTGTTGCCGGCGCTTCGCAGCCTGAGACGCCTGCAGCGGCCGCCGCGGTGAAGCCCGAAACGATGGGGGCGCGTCCGGGCAGCGTGATGGATATGTTTGCCCGCCAGCCTGCGGGCGATGTGCAGGGTGCAGCCGACAGCGGACTGCAGATTCCGGCCGGCTTTGACGTCGAAGGGTTTGAACGCGTGGCCAAGGAAAATTTCGTACGCCTGCAGAAAGCCTGGGATACGGGCGACTACAACTCGCTCAGCGACTTCACGACCGACGAGCTCTTCATTGAACTCACGCACTGCCTGCGTGAGCGCGGCGGCGCCCGTCAGACTTCTGAAATCATCAATCTTGACGACAAGCTGCTTGGCGTTGCCAAGCTCGCCGATTCGGCCGAACACATCGCCGTGGTGGAATTCAACGGCGCCATGAAGATCGACGGCGAATTCGAAGAAGTCCACGAGCGCTGGGTGCTCACCCGCAAGGACGACGACTCGAGCGGCTGGCTTCTGGCCGGCATCGAGCAGGTCGCCGCAGCCTGACGCCATCTGACAGACGGTGCGCAGCGCCGTCGGCAATTTCCAAAGCCCGCCAGCTTGTTTTTTTGCGGCGGGCTTTGTCATGTCCCCTCCGAAACGACGTGCACAATGGCACAATAGCTTCGTTTACATCACCCAAAACCGCCCGAATCCAACCGAAAGCAAAGGGCGCATCTTCAGAAAGGAATTCAACATGATCAATGTCGTCATCCTGGCTGCAGGCCAGGGCAAGCGCATGCACTCGAAGCTGCCGAAAGTGCTTCAGCCGCTTGCAGGCAAGCCCATGCTCGGACATGTGCTTGAAACCGTGGCCAAGCTGCCTGACGTGAGCCGCACCGTCGTTGTGGTGGGCTGCGGGGCGGATGCCGTGCAGGCCGCTTTTGCCGGCGATGAAAAACTGCGGTTTGCACTGCAGCAGCCCCAGCTTGGCACCGGTCACGCCCTGCAGTGCGCGTTGGCCTCGCTTGATGAGCAGGCTGAGTACACGCTGGTGCTTTTGGGCGACGTGCCGCTTGTGCAGCCGGAAACGATTGAGCGACTGCGGGCCGCCGCCGGCGACGGCATGGCCATTCTCACCACGGTGCTGCGCAATCCCACGGGCTACGGACGGATTCTGCGCCAGAAGGGGCGCATTGTGGCCATTGTGGAGCAAAAGGACGCCACCGAGGGACAAAAGCAGATTCGCGAAGTCAACACCGGCATCATGCTGCTGCCGACAGCCCGTCTGGCAGGCTGGCTTTCCGAACTCAAGACCTCCAACGCGCATGGCGAGTACTACCTCACCGACATCATCGGGCTTGCCGTACGCGACGGCGTGCGGATCAATTCCGCGAGGCCGCGCCGCAGCTTTGAAGTTGAAGGCGTCAATTCCAAGACGCAGCTCGCCCGTCTTGAGGGCATCTGGCAGGATCATCTGGCCGAAGAGCTCACCGAAAGCGGCGTGACGGTGATCGACCCCTCGCGGCTTGACATCCGCGGAAATCTGGAATGCGGCAGCGACGTGGTGATCGATGTGGGCTGCATTTTTGAAGGGCACGTCAAGTTGGGCGACGGCGTGCATGTCGGCCCCTACTGTGTGATCCGCAACGCGGAGATCGCAGCCGGCACCCGCATTGAGGCTTTTACGCATATTGATTCAGCGAAAGTCGGCGAAGGCGCCAGAATCGGCCCCTACAGCCGTCTGCGTCCGGGGGCGGATCTGGCCGGCAATGTGCACATCGGCAACTTTGTTGAAATCAAAAAGTCCGAGATCGGCGAGGGCTCCAAGGTGAACCATCTCTCCTACATCGGCGACACCACGATGGGCGCGGGCGTGAACATCGGCGCGGGCACCATCACCTGCAACTACAACGGCGTGCAGAAGTTCCGCACGGTGATCGAAGACCGCGTGTTTGTCGGTTCCGGCACGCAGCTTGTGGCTCCTGTGACCGTGGGGGCCGGCGCCACCATCGGTGCGGGCACGACGCTCACCCATGATGCGCCCGCCGACAAGCTCACCGTGGGGCGCGCCCGCCAGACAACGATTGAGGGGTGGAAGCCTCCGGTTCCTGAGGGTTATACGTTCGTCAAGAACTAAGCGCGGAGGAAATCGTCATGTGCGGAATTGTGGCCGGAGTTTCCGGCAGGAACATCGTTCCCGTTCTGCTTCAGGGGTTGAAGCGCCTTGAGTACCGCGGCTACGACAGCTGCGGCGTGGCGGTGGTGCACAACGGGGAAATCGAGCGCGCCCGCAGCGTGGCCCGCGTCAAGGACCTCGCCGCCCAGGTTCAAGCCGAGGGCCTGAAGGGGGCCGTGGGCATTGCACACACGCGCTGGGCCACGCACGGCGGTCCGGTGGTGGCCAACGCCCATCCACATATTGCGGGCAACCGGATTGCGCTGGTGCACAACGGCATCATTGAAAACTTCGCCGAACTCAAGGCCGAGCTTGAGGCCACGGGCGTGAAGATGCAAAGCCAGACCGACACGGAGGTGCTCGCGCATCTGGTGAACTTCTACCTGAAGGACGACCTTCTTGAAGCGCTCAAAAAAGCGCTGTCGCGGGTTACCGGCGCCTATGCCGTGGCGGTGTTCGACAAGCGCCATCCCGAGCGCATCGTGGGCGCCCGTCAGGGGTCGCCCCTTGTGGCGGGAATCGGAGAAGGGGAGAACTTTCTTGCGAGCGACGCCATGGCGCTTGTCGGCGTCACCGACCGCATCGTGTATCTGGAAGACGGCGACATCGTGTCAATGACCCGCGGCAAGGTCGAGGTCTATTCGCGCACCGCTCCCGATGCCTGGGAGCCCGTTGAGCGCAAAACGGTGGTTGTGCAGGCCTGCGCCGCAGCCGCCGAGCTCGGCCCCTACCGCCACTACATGCAAAAGGAGATTTTCGAGCAGCCGCGCGCCATTGCCGATACGCTGGAAGGCGTTCAGGGCATTACGCCCACCCTTTTTGGCGCCGGTGCCGAGGAGGTCTTCCGCAAGGTGCGGCGCATCCTGATGCTTGCGTGCGGCACGAGCTTTTATGCGGCGCTCACCTCCAAGTACTGGCTTGAGGCGATCGCGGGTGTGCCGGTGGACGTGGAAATTGCCAGCGAATACCGCTACCGCGTTTCGATTGCCGATCCCGACACCCTGGTGGTGACGATTTCGCAGTCCGGCGAAACGGCCGATACGCTTGCTGCATTGAAGCATGCCGTGAGCATGGGCATGACGAAGACGCTCACCATCTGCAATGTGGCGCAAAGCGCCCTGGTGCACGAAAGCAGTCTTGCCTACATCACGCGCGCCGGCGTCGAAATCGGCGTGGCAAGCACCAAGGCCTTCACCACGCAGCTGGCGGCGCTTTATCTGCTCACGCTCGTCTTTGCCCGGCTGCGCGGCAGGTTGAGCGACGAGGCGCAGGAAAAGGCGCTTGCGCAGCTGCGGCACATTCCGGCCGCCATGACCGGTGTTCTGGCGCTTGAGCCCTCCATCATTGCCTGGGCCGAGCGCTTCGCCGCCAAGGAGCATGCGCTTTTCCTCGGCCGCGGCATGCATTACCCGATTGCGCTGGAAGGCGCCTTGAAGCTCAAGGAGATCAGCTACATCCATGCCGAGGGGTATCCTGCGGGCGAACTCAAGCACGGTCCGCTAGCGCTGGTCGACGCCAACATGCCTGTGGTGACCATCGCCCCCAACGATGAGCTCCTCGGAAAGCTCAAGAGCAACATGCAGGAAGTGCGCGCCAGAGGCGGCGAACTGTATGTCTTTGCCGACGGCGACAGCGTGATTGAAGACACCGAGGGGATGCATGTGATCCGGCTTGCGGAAAACTACGGCGACCTCTCGCCCATGCTGCACATCGTGCCGCTGCAGCTGCTGGCGTACCACACGGCGCTTGCCAGGGGCACCGACGTGGACAAGCCGCGCAACCTCGCCAAGAGCGTAACGGTGGAATAAAAACGGCTCAAAGACCGCCCGGGGAGCTTCCTTGAGGCGGTCTTTTACACCCGCACGGAAGCAAAAAGAAAAAATCTGATTACAATGCTGAACGCTCGTTCAGTTTCAACGGGAGGCGGGGGTTCTTTTTCCCTGAAAATCCCGCTTGGACTGACGCCGGCCGCAGCGTGACGGGGCTCGAAGGCCTCCCCGGCCGGCGCAATCTGGTTTCAAGACGATATTCAAGAAGAATTCAACGGAGTCTCAGAATGGCTTTGAAATTTCGCGCGATGCAGGCGCTGCTTGCCGCTGGTGCCGCAACGGCAGTGCTCACCGGCTGTCTCGACAAGGGCGGCAGTCAGAAGCAGGCTGCAGCAGCCCCGCAGGCGGTTCAGGTTGTCGTTCAGGAAGTGACGCTTTCCGACGCCATCATCCGCACGGAAGCCCCCGGCCGCACAACGGCCTATCAGGTGGCCGAAGTGAGGCCGCAGGTGAGCGGCATCATCCAGAAGCGCCTCTTCAAGGAAGGCGCCATGGTGAAGGAGGGGCAGTCGCTCTATCGCATTGATCCCGCGCTTTACAAGGCGCAGGTGGAGTCGGCCAAGGCATCCCTTCTGCAGGCCCGCGCCAACCTGGCTTCGACCAAGGCTGATGCCAAGCGCTCGGCCGAGCTTGTCAAAATCAACGCGGTGAGCCGTTCGGCAAATGATCAGGCCCAGGCGGCATACAAGGTGGCGGAGGCCAATGTGGAGGCCGCCAAGGCGGCGCTTGACACCGCGCAGATCAATCTGCGCTACACCGAGGTGAGAAGCCCGATTACGGGCCGCGTCTCGCTTTCTGAAGTGACGCCCGGCGCCCTGGTGACAGCCAATCAAACGGCGCGGCTGACGGTTGTCCAGCAGCTCGATCCGATTTATGTCGACGTGACGCAGTCCTTCAACGAGCTTGCACGCCTGCGTGAACAGGCGGCCAACGGCACGATCAAGGTCAATAATGACGGATCCTCCGATGTCCAGCTCGTTCTCGACAACGGCAAGATCTACAAGCACCTCGGGCGGCTCACCTTCAAGGACGCCCTGGTCGATGAAAGCACCGGCACGGTGCGCGTGCGCGCGGTGTTCAACAACCCCGAGGGCGACCTGCTGCCGGGCATGTTCGTGCGCGCCCGACTGGTTGACGGCATCCGCGAGGATGTGATCAAGATCGATCAGCGTGCCACGATGCGCCGCACGACGGGCGACCCCTACGTTTATGTCGTCAATGCTGAAAACAAGGTGGAAAGCCGCGACGTGGTGATCGGCGGCACCGAGGGAACCAACTGGATCATCGACAAGGGCCTGAAGGCCGGCGACAAGGTCATCGTCGAAGGCCTTCAGCGCGTGGCTCCGGGGGCGCTCGTGCAGTGCACCGTCCTTGGAGAACAGCCTGCCGCTGCAGCCAAGTAACGCACGGGAGATGACAGAGCATGCTTAGCCGCTTCTTTGTTAACAGGCCGATTTTTGCGTGGGTGATCGCCATCTCGATCATGCTCGCAGGCATCCTGGCCATTTTCAACCTGCCGGTGTCGCAGTACCCCAATATTGCGCCGCCGCAGGTGCGCGTCACGGCAACCTACCCGGGCGCATCGGCTGAAACGATGTCGCGCACGGTCACGCAGGTGATCGAGCAGAACATGACCGGTTTGGACGGCCTCATCTACATGAGCTCGAACTCCGACTCCACGGGCCGCATGACCATCACGCTCACCTTCGTGGCGGGCACCAACCCCGACATCGCCCAGGTTCAGGTGCAAAACAAGCTGTCGATGGCCGAGCCGACGCTGCCCGACACCGTGCGCCAGCTGGGCGTGCAGGTGCAAAAGAGCTCCGCGTCGTTTCTGCAGGTCGTGGGCTTTGTCGACAGGTCGGGAAAGCTCACCTCGGGCGACTTGGGCGACTTTCTGACCAACCACATTGAAGAGCCGCTGGCCCGTCTGGAGGGCGTGGGCGAAGTGACCGTCTTTGGCGCCTCCTACGCCATGCGCATCTGGATGGATCCGGCGCTGCTGATGAAGTACGGCCTGGAAGTCACGGATGTGATGAACGCCATCCGTTCGCAGAACGTTCAGGTGGCTTCGGGCGACATCGCCGGCCAGCCCACCAACGGCAAGCGCATGATCACGGCGACTATTCGTGCGAGTTCGCTTTTGAACACGCCCGAGCAGTTCGAGCAGATTGCGCTGAAGACGCTTGCCGACGGCTCGGTTGTGCGCATCAAGGACATCGGCGAGGCCGCCCTCGGTCAGGAAAGCTACACCTTCCAGGGCAACTACGACGGCCAGCCCTCCTCGGGCGTGGCCATCAGTCTGAGTTCCGGCGCCAACGCCCTTGCAACGGCCGCCCGCGTGCAGGCCAAGATCGACGAACTGCGACCCTTCTTCCCGGAGGGCGTCGAAGCGGTCATTCCGTTCGATACGACGCCCTTTGTGCGTGCGGCCATGCACGAAGTCGTGAAGACCCTTTTTGAAGCCATCGTGCTGGTGGTCTGCGTGATGTTCCTCTTTCTGCAGAACTGGCGCGCGACGATCATCCCGACGATTTCCGTGCCGGTGGTGCTGCTCGGCACCTTCGCTGTTCTGGCGCTGATGGGCTACTCTATCAACATGCTCACGATGTTTGCCCTGGTGCTTGCCATCGGTTTGTTGGTGGACGACGCCATTGTGGTGGTGGAAAACGTCGAACGCGTGATGATGGATCGACGATGCGATCCCAAGACCGCCACCATTGAGTCGATGCAGGAAATCACCGGCGCTCTGGTCGGCATCGCCATGGTGCTGTCGGCCGTGTTCGTTCCGATGGCCTTCTTCGGCGGCTCCACGGGCGTCATCTACCGTCAGTTCTCGGTGACGATCGTTTCGGCCATGCTGCTGTCCGTAGTGGTGGCTCTGACGCTCATCCCCGCGCTTTGCGCCTCCATTCTCAAGCAGGTTGACGTCGAGCATGAGAAGGCCACAACCGGCTTTTTCGGCAAATTCAACCAGGCCTTTGACGCCTTGACGCGCGGCGTGCGCGTTTCGGTGCGCATGTTTGTGCGCCGCATCGCCCGCCTGCTCGTGCTCTACGTGGTGCTGCTCGGCGCTGTTGTCCTCGGCTTCATGAAGGTGCCGAGCGCCTTCATGCCGAGCGAAGACCAGGGCGTGCTCCTGATGATGCTGCAGACGCCGGCTTCGGCCACGGCCGAACGCACCGACGTTGTGCTCGACCGCTTCCAGAAGGTGATCCGTGCAAACGAAAAGAAGGACGTCGAGCACGTCTTTACGGTGCGCGGCTACTCCTTTGCCGGCACCGGCCAGAACAACGCCATGGGCTTTATCAAGCTCAAGGACTGGTCCGAGCGCAAGGATGAATCCTCCTCGGCTGACTCGGTGATGATGCGCTCTCTGGGCACGCTCTTTTCGCCCGCCTTCAAGGACGCCCAGGGCTTTGTCTTCCAGCTGCCGGCCGTGCCGGAACTGGGTGTGGCCGACGGCTTTGACTTCTTCCTGCAGGATCGCTCCGGCCTCGGTCATGACCGCCTGATGCAGGTGATGAACGAGTTCCTCGCCAAGGCGAACGCCGATCCGCGTCTGCGCCAGGTCCGCCACAACGGCATGCCCGACGCCCCGATGGTCCAGCTCAATGTGGACTATGAAAAGGCCCGTACGCTCGGCGTGAGCGAAACGCAGATCAACACGACGCTGAACGCCGCCTTCGGCTCGTCCTACGTGAACGACTTCATGGATCAGGGCCGCTTGAAGAAGGTGTACGTGCAGGGCATTCCGGATTCCCGCGGCGAAGAGGCCGACCTTGCCAAGTGGTATGTGAAGAGTTCGCTCACCGGTGAAATGGTTCCCTTCTCGTCTTTCGTGACGACGAGCTGGACTTCAGGGTCGCCCCGCCTTGACCGCTTCAACGCCATTGACGCCGTCAACATCCAGGGCAGCCCCGCGCCGGGGGTGTCTTCGGGCGAAGCCATGCAGGCCATCGAAGAGATCCTTGCGCAGATGCCGCACGGCTATTCCATTGAATGGAACGGCGTCTCCTATCAGGAACGCGTGGCCGGCAGCAACGCCGCGCCCTTGTATGCACTCTCCGTGCTGGTGGTGTTCCTGGCGCTTGCCGCCTTGTACGAGTCCTGGACCATTCCGATTGCCGTGATTCTCGTGGTGCCCACGGGCGTGGTCGGGGCTCTGGCCCTTACCTGGATCTGCGGCAAGGAAAACGACGTCTACTTCCAGGTGGGTCTGCTCACCACCGTCGGACTGGTGTCCAAGAACGCCATTTTGATTGTGGAATTTGCCCGCGATCTGCATGAAAAGGGACAGGAGGTGCTTGCAGCCGTGGTTGAAGCCGTGCGTCTGCGCCTGCGTCCGATTCTCATGACTTCGCTTGCCTTTGGTCTGGGCGTGCTGCCCCTGGCCATGGCCTCCGGCGCCGGCGCCGGCGCACAGTCGGCCATCGGCGTGGCTGTGCTGGGCGGCATGCTCACGGGCACGTTCCTGTGCATCTTCTTCGTGCCGGCCTTCTTCGTGCTGGTCACCCGCGTGTTCTCGGGCAAGAAAAAACCTGCGGCGGCTGCCGCGCCTGCGGTCCCGCCGACGGAGTCTCAGAAATAAAGGATGAGGAAACAAATGCGTAAAACCTTATGTCTTCTGCCTCTGGCTTCGGCGCTTCTGCTGTCAGGCTGCATTTCGCTTGCGCCGGACTTTGCGCGCCCCGAGGCTCCTGTCGAACAGGCCTGGCCGCAGGATGAAGCCACGAAAAATGCGGCGCTTCTCACCGAAGGGCTGCAGAAGTGGAGCGACTTCTTCACCGACGATCGCCTCAAGAAGCTGATTGAGATCGGTCTGCAGAACAACCGCAGCCTGCGTTCGGCCTTCTACTCGGTCGAACAGGCTCGTGCACAGTACAACGTAAGCCGCGCCGAGCTGCTGCCGTCGGTGGCACTGCAGGCCGATGAGACGGCCGGCCGCACCCCTGCCTCCACCAGCGCCGCCGGCCGCGATGTGACCTCGCACACCTATTCGGCCAACGCCGCAATGGCGGCCTACGAGCTCGATCTCTTCGGCCGCATCCGCAACCTCAATGAGCAGGCCCTGCAGGCCTACTTCCAGACGCAGGCCGCGCAGCGCACCGCACAGATGACGGTGATCACCGAAATCGCCCAGACGTGGCTTTCGCTTGGCGCCAGCAAGGACCTTCTGAAGCTGGCGCAGGAAACCTACGAGAGCCAGTCTGAAAGCCTGAAGCTCATTGAAGAGAGCTACAGGCTTGGCGCAGCCAGCATGCTTGAGGTTCAGCAGGCCATGCAGACGGTGGCAACGGCCAGGGCCGCCGCCGTGCAGGCGACCCGTTCGGTGTCGCAGTACCGCAATGCGCTGGCCGTGCTGGTGGGCACCCAGGTGCCCGCCGAGCTCGAGCCCGACGGCCTCAAGATGGATGTGACGCAGCAGCAGGTGTCGGTTGCCTCCAACATTCCGAGCGAAGTGCTGCTTGCCCGGCCCGACATCGCTTCGGCCGAGGCGGTTCTGCGCTCGGCCAACGCCAACATCGGCGTGGCGCGCGCGGCGTTCTTCCCGAGCATTTCGCTCACCGGTTCGGCGGGAGCCATCTCCACCGAGTTAAACGAACTCTTTGACGGCGGCACGCACGCTTGGACTTTTGTGCCGAGCATCACGCTGCCGATTTTCACGGGCGGAGCCAACATCGCCAATCTGCGCGCCGCCGAGGCTTACCAGAAGCGCTCGATCGCCGACTATGAGCTTGCCATTCAGACGGCTTTCCAAGAAGTGGCCGACGCGCTTGCCACCGAAGGGACCGTGAGCGAAGAGCTCCAGGCGCAGATGCAGCTTGCGCAGGCCACGGCCGAGACCTACCGCCTGAGCATGGAGCGCTACAAAAACGGCGCCGACAGCTACCTCGAGGTGCTCGACAGCCAGCGCGCCAACTTCTCGGCGCAGCAGTCCGTGATCAGCGCCCAGCTTTCGCGTGCGGCAAGCCTTGTGACGCTTTACAAGGTGCTCGGCGGCGGTAGCCAGCTCGAGCCCGAAAGCGGTGAGCCGCAGGCCGCAGCGCAGACGGCGGACGCCAAATGACGCAGGCAACGCCTTCGGCCGCAGAGAGTCTGCGCGAGCAGATTCTCTCGGCGGCGCATCAGTGCTTCCGTGAAAGGGGCTTTAAATGCGCCACCATGCATCACATCGCCAAGCGCGCGGGCATGAGCGTGGGCAACCTCTACAACTACTTCGGCGGCAAGGAGGCCATCATTGATGAGATGGCCCAGCGCGAGGTGGGCCGCCTTGCGCGCGAAGTCGGGGAGGTTGTCGAAGGCTGCGTCACGATCGAGGAGCAGCTCGAGAAGTGCTACGAATCGCTGATGTCCCAGATGACGCTTGAGCGCGCCCGCATCAAGATCGACATTCTTGAAGAAGTGGACAAAGGCAACGAGCGCCTTGGTGAAATCGTCTGCCGCTATGACAGTCAGGTGCGCGAGCTCATCAAGAAGATGCACCGCGATCGCAGGGAGGATCTCTCCGAAGAGGAGCTTGAGGTTCAGGTGAACGTGGCGATGGCCCTTTTTGACGGACTCTCGCTGCGCTTTATCGCTAATCCCGAGATGAACCGCGAGCAGACCGCCCGCGTCGTCGCTGAAATGATTGTGCGCTAGAGACCATCCGCAAATCCGTTTTCTAACGGATTTTCCTTGCGGAGAAGTGCTTGGATTCTTTGACAGAAGACACTGATGACGCAAATTCATCAGCGCTTTCTTTTTGTGGAGATGTCCGCGCGCCGTCAACCTGAGACAATAAACCGGAAAAGGCTCCGGCAGAAGCGCATTCTTCGGAGCCATTTGGTTGCAGAACACACTGGATTTGACTTATGCAAGAAGCAGTGAAGGCGAAAAAGAAGCCGATCTACAAGGTTTTGTACTTTCAAGTGATCTGTGCCATTGTGATCGGCGTTTTGCTCGGCCACTTTGCGCCGCACATCGGTGAGATGATGAAGCCCTTCGGCGACGGCTTCATCAAGCTGATCAAGATGATCATCGCGCCTGTGATCTTCTGCACGGTGGTCACCGGCATCGCCGGCATGGACGACATGAAGAAGGTGGGCAAGACCGGCGGCCTTGCACTCATCTACTTTGAAGTGGTTTCCACGATTGCACTGATCGTGGGGCTCTTTATCGTCAACGTCTGCCAGCCCGGCGCGGGCATGCACATCGACCCCGCGAGCCTGGACAGCAAGGCGGTGTCGGCCTACACGGGGCCCGGCAAGATGCAGGGCACGGTGGACTTCCTGCTGCACATCATCCCCTCGACCGTGGTGGGCGCCTTTGCCGAAGGCGAGATTCTGCAGGTGCTCTTTTTCTCGCTGCTCTTCGGCTTTGCCCTGCACAAGATGGGCGGCCGCAACTCGCTGGTTTTTGAAATCATCGACAAGTCCTCGCGCGTGCTTTTCCAGATCGTGGGCATGATCATGCGCGTGGCGCCTCTGGGCGCCTTCGGCGCAATGGCCTTTACGATCGGCAAATACGGCCTGGCTTCGTTGATTCCGCTTGTCGAACTGATGGGAACGTTCTATCTGACGTGCCTGCTCTTCATTTTCGGCGTGCTTGGCCTGATCTGCCGCTGGCATGGCTTTTCCGTCCTTCACTACATCATGTACATCAAGGAGGAGCTTTTGATTGTGCTTGGCACGAGCTCTTCGGAATCGGTGCTGCCGCGCATGATGGACAAGATGGAAAAGGCGGGCGTCACCAAGTCCGTGGTGGGCCTGGTGATTCCGACGGGGTATTCCTTCAACCTGGATGGCACGGCCATTTATCTGACGATGGCCGCCGTCTTCATCGCACAGGCCTGCGACGTGCAGATGACGCTGCTGCAGCAGCTCACGCTTCTGGCGGTTTTGATGCTCACCAGCAAGGGCGCCGCGGGCGTCACCGGTTCGGGCTTTATTGTGCTGGCGGCAACGCTTTCGGCCGTCGGGCATGTTCCGGTGGCAGGACTGGCGCTCATTCTCGGCATTGACCGCTTCATGTCGGAGGCGCGTGCGCTCACCAACATGATCGGCAACGGCATTGCCTGCATCGTGGTCGGCCACTGGCTCAAGGAGGTGGACAATGTGCAGATGAAGAGGGCCTTCGGGGAGAAGATGTCAAAAGAGGTTGAGCACGCCGAGGAAAACGTGCGCGACGATCCGGAGGACATCGGCATCCCGCACGAGCTGCACGAGCAGGTTGCGCGCCTGGAAAAAGGCTCTGAGGATGCGCTGGGCGGCAAGCAGGGCTGACCGCGAATCCAACGCCAGACCACATGAAAAAGCCGCCCGGCGGAGGCGGCTTTTTCGCAGCTGCAGCGGCGACGGATAAGTCCGCCGCCCGTGGCATTACTTCAGGCGCACAGGGATGAAGATGCGGCCGTCGCGGCGCTGGACGAGAACGCGCAGGTTCTTGTTCTTTTCCAGAACGCGGGCAAGGTCGTCGGTCTTCTTGGTCTTGACGCCGTTCACGTTGATGATGATGTCGCCCTCGCGGATGCCGGCCTTGCGGGCGGCGCCCGAGGAGCGGGTGACAAGAAGCCCTTCGGCTTCAGCCTGCTTGGCTTCGTCGCTGGTGAGCGGACGCACCGTGACGCCGAGCTTTTCCGCAGCAGCAGCCTTGGCTTCGCCCGAGGAGGCGCTGCCGCTGTCGGCTTCCTCCACCTTGACGTCAATGGTTATGTTCTTGTTGTTGCGGATCACCGAGAGCTTGGCAATGGAGCCCGGCGCCATGCTGCCGATGAGTACGGGCATGTCGACGCTGTCTTCAATCTCGCGGCCGTTCACGGCGGTGATGATGTCGCCTTCCTGCAGACCCGCCTTGGCAGCCGGGCCGTCCTTTTCAACCTGGCTCACGATGGCGCCCTTGGGGGTCTTCATGCCGAAGCTTTCAGCCAGATCCTGCGTGACGGTCTGAATCACCACACCGATGCGGCCGCGCGTCACCTTGCCGTTTTTCACGAGCTGATCCTTGATCTGCATGGCCAGATTGCTCGGAATGGCAAACGAAAGACCCATGAAGCCGCCCGAAGTGGAGAAGATCTGGGAGTTGATGCCCACAACCTCGCCCTTCATGTTAAAGAGCGGGCCGCCCGAGTTGCCGGGGTTCACCGCCACGTCGGTCTGAATGAAGGGCACGTACTGATCGCTCGGCAGCTTGCGGCTCTTGGCCGAGACAATGCCCGCGGTCACCGTGTTGTCCAGGCCGAAGGGGCTGCCGATGGCGGCCACCCATTCACCGACCTTGAGTTCGTCGCTGTTGCCCATCGTGAGGTAGGGCAGATCCTTGGCATCAATCTTCACCACGGCGATGTCGGTCTTGGCGTCGCTGCCGAGCACCTTGCCCGTGAACTCACGGTTGTCGGTGAGGCGCACCTTGATCTCATCGGCGCCGTCAACGACGTGATGATTGGTGAGAATCAGGCCGTCGGCGCTGATGATGAAGCCCGAACCGGTGCCGCGGCGTTCCGGCTCCTCACGGGTGCCGCCGCCAAACGGGAAGGGGAAGCCGAAGCGGCGGAAGATTTCGGCATGACGTTCGTCAAAACCGAAGGGATCGGCGCTTTCGACGATGCGGGCTTCGCGCACGGTCGAAATGTTGACGACGCCTTTGCCGTATTTTTCAACCAGCTGCACGAAGTCGGGCAGCTGGGCGGCGGCCGAGGCCGACTGGGGCGTCAGCGCGCTGGAGGCGGAGACGGGGGTGCTCAAAAAGAGGGCGCCGGAAAAAACAATGGCTGCGGCCGCAATGGCAGCGGGCTTGAGCTTGTTGGTTAGCATGTTGCGATGTACTCCGGTTTTCAATTCTCTGGTCGGAAATGCCGCACGCTCTCGTCTTTTGACATTGATTGAATTCGCTAAGACAGGCTTTCCCGACTTTTTGTTGATGCGGCAAACAATAAAGGAAAAAGCAGACAGTGAACGTGGCGAACTGTGGCGGCGGGGTTAAATTTGTAACAAGGCGCTCGCAGGCCGCGCCTATATCTTGGCGGCCTGATTGATGCTTTTGCAAAGCGGAATGCGCACCATGAACTGCGCGCCGTACCCTTCGGGTTCGCCGTCGTGCGCGGGCCTCACAAAGCCGTCGTTGATCGTGATGGTTCCCCCGTGCATCTGCACGATGCGGCTCACAATAGCCAGACCCAGACCCGTGCCGGACACCTTGGTGCCGAGCGCCCGGTAAAAGCGCTCGAAAACCCGCGTGCGCTCTTCGGGCGCGATGCCCGGTCCGTTGTCGGTGACGGTGATCACGGCGTGGCAGTCGCCGTCTGTTTTCACAGCCACTTCAATGCGGCCGCCTTCGGGCGTGTAGCGGATGGCGTTGTCCGTGAGGTTGGTGATCATGAGCCGGACGGCATCCTCCATGCCGAGCATGGTGACGTCGGTGCAGTCGTGCGTGAGCGTGATTTTCTTGGCCTGCGCCGGTACGGCAAGATCCTCGACGGCGGCACGCGCGACAGCGGCAAGATTGAATTCATTCATGGGCTTGTCGTGGGCGTCCGGATCAAGACGGGCGATGGTCAGAAGCTGCTCGACCAGGCGCGTGGCGCGCGCAACGCCCTCCTGCAGGCGGCCGGCGTATTTGGCGCGTGTCTCGGGATCCTTGGCGCGGCTCAAAAGCTGCGCCTGCAGCTTGATTGCCGCCAGCGGCGTGCGCAGTTCGTGGGCGGCGTCCGAGGCAAAGCGCTGCTGGGCGTTGAGCGAGTCCCCGAGGCGGCGCATCAGGGAATTGATGGCGTCAACCAGGCTCTTTAGTTCGTAGGGCAGCCCCTGCGTGTCAATGGGCGTCATGCTCGAGGGCGAGCGCTTGGCCACGGCGCGGGCCGTGCGGTTGAGGGGCTGCAGCGCCTGCACGATCACAAACCAGATGGCAATCGCGAGAAACGGAATCAAAATGAGCATCGGCTGCACGATGTGCAGTGCCGAGGACACGGCCAGGCGGTTGCGCACGTCCAGGGGCTGGGCCACCTGAATGATCTTGGTGCCGACGGTTGCCGTGTACTGGCGCCACTGCGTGCCGGAGGGGTCGGTCATTTCGCTAAAGCCGATGCTTTCGGCAAGCGGCAGGGGGTCGGTGCGGCGCGACAGGTGCACCCGGTTGGTGGAGGCGTCGTAGATCTGCACCAGAAAGCGCATTTCCGGCGACTGTCCCACCAGGATGGTGTGCTTGATGTCGTTGTCGCCGCGCTCGATGAGCTCGAGCGCCGTATGGCGCAGCTGCTCGTCAAACAGTCCGGAGAGCTCCGTGCGGGTGGAGTGGTATGTGGCCCAGCTTGCCACCAGACCGGCAACAAAAAGAGCCGAAACGAGCGTGAGCACAATCCGGCTGCGGATGCTTAAAGCCATGGGCGACTAGGTCTCCAGCAGGTAGCCCACGCCGCGCACGGTCTTGATGGCGGTGTCTGAAAGCTTCTTTCTGAGATGGTGGATGTGCACTTCAATGGTGTTCGATCCCACGGCGGAGTCCCAGTCGTAGAGCTTTTCTTCGAGCTGGCCGCGCGAGAGCACGACGCCGGCGCGGTCGGCCAGTGCAACCAGAAGGGCGTACTCTTTGGAGGAGAGCAGTACGGGCTGCCCGTTGTAGAACACCTCGCGGGTTTCGGGCTTGATCAGGAGCTTGCCGCGCTCGATGGTGGGTTCGCTACGGCCGGCTGAACGGCGCAGCAGGGCGCGGATGCGGGCCGAGAGCTCATCAAGGTCGAAGGGCTTGATGAGATAGTCGTCGGCGCCGGCGTCAAGCCCCTTGACGCGGTCGGAAACCGTATCCCGGGCTGTCGTCACCAGCACGGGCGTATGAATGCGCCGCGAGCGCACCTCCTGCAGCACGCTGATGCCGTCCTTGCCGGGCAGTCCCAGATCAAGGATGACAAGGGAAAAGGGGGTGGTGCGCAGGGCGATCAGGGCGGAATTGCCGTCCTGCACCCAGTCGACGGCGTAGCCCTCGGCCTTGAGGCCGTCGACAACGCTTTCGCCGATCATTTGATCGTCTTCAACCAGAAGGATTCGCATCGTAATTACGTATAGGCAAGTGCGGCGCGTCAAAAAGCATCCCTTATATAGGGGCGCCGCCGGTCAAAAGTGTGGTCGCTCAATCATAACGCGAATCCTTGTTTGCCCGCCTGAATTGAGCCTGAACGCGCCTGCAATGGTTTCATGTGAAACATTGCACACAGGCCCGGGCAAGATCGAATGCAACTGCGGTTGAGCCCGAAAACCTTGTAATAAAATCGAAAAAATAGCGTTGCAAAATACGTTTCACTATTTGTTTTTGCTTTGCTAAGAAGGGAGAGAGAACGTGACAGAAAACAGCGCCAGCCAGGATAAGGAACAGCTCGAGAAGCCGGCGGTTTCTGCTCCGGAAAAGGAAGCTGCGGCGCAGCCTCAGACGCAGGCTGTTGAGGAAAAGGACAAGACCAAGACGCCGGCCCGGCGCACGGCCAAGAAAACGGCGGCCAAGAAGCCTGCTGTCAGGAAGGCCGCGGCGGCAAAGGCCGAAAAGCCCGCTGCTGTGGATCTGGACTCCCCGTCGCTTTATACCAACCGCGAGATCAGCTGGATCGAATTCGACCGCAAGGTGCTTGAGACCGCCGAGGACCGCAAGGTTCCGCTTTTAAACCGCGTGATGTTCCTTGCGATCTTCTTTAACAATCTCGACGAGTTCTACATGGTTCGCGTCATGAACCTGCAGCGTCAGGCGCGCAGCAACGTGCTGCCGACCGGGCCCGACAAGATGCCGCCCGCCCGTCAGCTCGTGGAGATCCGCCGCCGCGTGGGCGAGCTGCTTGACGAAGCCGAGGACCTCTGGTTTAGGGATCTCAAGCCGTCCCTGGAGAAAAAGGACGTGCACTTCATCACCTACGACGAGCTCACCGGCGTGCGCCGTCAGATGGTCGACAAGTATTTTGAAAACGAGATCCTGCCGGTTCTGACGCCCCAGGGCGTGGACGCCGGCCGCCCCTTCCCGATGATCTCCAGCCGCAGCATCAACTTTGTGATTGAGCTGCGCAGCACCGATCCCAACGATACGAAGGCCTATTTCGCGCGCCTGAAGAATCCCAACAACGTGCCGCGCTTTTTGTTCGTCCCGAGGGATTTGACCGGGGACGAAGCGATTGACTTTGCCTCCGGAGAAGGCGACATTCTCATGGTGGAGGATCTCGTTGCCAATCGCATGGGTTCGCTTTTCCCGGGCTACAAGGTCAAAAACTACGGCATGTTCCGCGTCACCCGCAACACCGACGGGGAGATTGAAGAGGACGAGGCCGACGATCTTCTTGCCGCCGTGCGCGACTATGTCGAGCAGCGCCGCTTCGGCTCCATCGTGCGCGTGGAGCTGGCTCGCGGCATGCCGGTTGCCCTGCAGGACTTCCTGATCAGCCACCTTGACGTGCATCCCTCGCAGGTGGTGCGCCTGAAGATGCCGCTTGCCTTCAACGACTTCATGCGCCTGATGAAAATTGACAAGCCCGCGCTGAAGTATCCGCCGTTTCGCGCCAACACCCCGACGCCCTTTGAGCCCGAGGAAGACCTCTTTGCCGCGATCCGCGAGCGCGACCTGATGGTGTTTCACCCCTATGACAGCTTCGGCTGCGTGCTGCGCTTCCTGCATCTTGCAGCCGTCGACCCGGATGTGGTCGCCATCAAGCAGACGCTGTACCGCTGCGGCAGCGACTCGCCCATTGTGAGAAGCCTTCTGGAGGCCCGCCGCCGCGGCAAACAGGTAACGGCCGTGGTCGAACTCAAGGCGCGCTTTGACGAGGAGCAGAACATCAACTGGGCCGAGGAGCTTGAACGCGCCGGCGTCAACGTGGTCTACGGCTTTGCCGGCCTCAAGATCCATGCCAAGCTTTGCCTGGTGGTTCGCCGCGAGCCCAAGGGCATGCGTCGCTATGCTCACATCGGCACCGGCAACTACAACGCTTCGTCGGCGAAGATCTACACCGACCTGGGGCTTTTCACCGCCCGCGACGACATCTGCAGCGATGTGCAGGATCTCTTCAATGTCATGACCGGCTTCGGCATCATCGACAACTACCGCCGCATCTTTGTGTCGCCCAATCACCTGCGGGCCAACATCACGCGGCTGATCCGTGAAGAGGCCGAACTGCACCGCGCCAACGGTGGCGGCGGGCACATCATCATGAAGTGCAACCAGCTTGTTGATCAGGGCATTGTGCGCGAGCTCTATGAGGCAAGCCGCGCTGGCGTCAAGATCGAATGCGTGGTGCGCGGCATCTGCTCGCTGCGGCCCGGCATCAAGAATGTGTCGGAGACGATCACCGTTCACTCGATTGTGGGTGAACTGCTCGAGCACGCCCGCATCTACTACTTCGAGCACGGCGGAGAGCCGCAGATGTACGTGGGCAGCGCCGACATGATGACGCGCAACCTCAATGGCCGCATCGAAGTGCTCGCTCCGGTGCTCGACAAGAACTTGATGGACAACATCCTCAAGCAGATCGTTGAGCCGCAGCTTGCCGACAACACGCATGCCTGGGAGCTTCTGAGCAACGGCGACTACCGTAAGATTGTGCGCGAGCCCGGCGAGGCGCCGATGGATTCGCAAAGCCACATCAAGCGTGTGCTCAATCTCTTAAAGCGCTGATACCAGCATTTCACAACAGCAAACTCCCCGGCAGCCCTTGCAGGCGGCCGGGGAGTTTTCAAACGGCGTCGGAAGTCTTTAACGCTTAACGGTCGTGACCGCGTTCAGCGTTGGAGTACTTCTTGTTGGTCTGGCCCTTTACCTTGACGGTGTCAAAGGCGCAGATGCGCTTTCCAGCCGTGGAGGTGTAGAGGTACGTATCCCAAACTGCGCCGGGCATCATGTACTTGGTGAGATCCTTTTGTGAGAAGCTCATCACAAGATCCTTCTTGCCGTCGCCGTTGACGTCCTTTTCTTCAAAGGCCGTGGGCTTGGCAAGGTTGCTCATGACAACGGCCGCCACAGTGGAGGCGCGGCTCGGACCGGCAAAGGTCTTGTCGCGGTCAATCGTGGTGGCGTCAAGCAGCGGATCGGAAAGCAGTGCAATGCGCACCGAACCGGTGCTCTTCGGGTCGACTTCCTTGGCAAGCACGGCGATCTTGTGCGGCGCAATGCTCGAGAGGTTGCGGTTGACGGCGCCCTGGGCCTCCTGCAGCTTCTGCACGTTGAAGTTGTGAAGGATGTCCACGGCCTTTGCCTTGGAAACCTTCATCGCAGCGCGAGCCTGTGCGTAGACAGCGGCGCGGTCGGCCATCCAGTTTTCCTCGAGCGTGCGGATGATGTCGCGGGCGCCCTGCTGATCACCCCACTGATACTCCAGCACATTGGCGTGGTTGATGAAGGGGGTGGAGGCAAATTCCGCGTGGTAGCTGAAGCGGCCGTCGCGGGCGTTGAACTGCTCGGCGGTGGCTTCCTGCCAGCTCATAAAGTTCTGGGTGTTGCCGGGCTTTGCAAGCGGGAATCCAGGCACGTAGGGCGATTCGCACGGACGCGCATAGGCGCGGAAGGCGGTGATGAGTTCCGGCGTGGGATCAAGCTCAAAGACGACGGACTCGTGCGTGGTCGGACGGCACGTGCCAAAGCCGTTGTGGTGATACCAGCCCGGATCGTCGCCGATGGACGGTTCATGCAGGCGCAGGATGGCTTCGACGTCAGCCACGCCGAACTTGCGCTGGGGCGTGGCGCTGTAGGGGAACTGCTCCGGATCGGTGATCTTCTTGCCGGTGATGAATTCCCAGGCAAGCGAATTGCGGCTGCGGTTGTATTCAGCAGCGCGCCTTTCCGGCGGCTGAACCGCGAGGCGGTAGTTGAAGTCGGTGTAGACGCCTGCCTTGGCGGGCTTGTAGCGGCCGTTCTTGATGGAGCGCTCGATGAGGCCCGGGGCCACGATCACATTCTTCGTGTCGGTTGCATCAACCACGCCGATCATGAAGTTGTTCGGGATGTAGGTGATCTCGTTGTCCTGGATGCGGCGTGCAACCCAGGTGTTGCCCTTGTGAATGGCGATCTGCCAGGCTTCGTTGTTGTCGGCCACCGTGTAGGTGCGGCCTTCGGAGAAGTAGCCGTATTCGCCGAGCAGCTTGATGGCGATGTCGATTGCTTCACGTGCGGTGTGGGCGCGCTCGGCCATCAGGCGGCGGATGCCGTAGCCGATGCCGCCGCCCTTGAGCTTCTGATCCGCATCGTAAATGCCGGTGCAGGCGTTCGAGACGATGACGACGCCCGCGTCATTGACAAAACCGTCGGAGAAGGACGAGCCGTTGGGATCCAGCGTCTGGGACCAGTAGAAGCCGAGCGTTTCGGCAACCTGCGGAATCTTGGCGGCCGTGGGCTCGTAGGTGATCATTTCACCGGCCTTGTGCTTGGCGGGCGGCACATAGTACTGCGGGTTGAAGATGCGTCCGCCGTTGTCTTCGTTGTGGCCGACGATGATGTGGCCGGTTGCGGAGACAGCCTTGCCGACGACAACGGTTGAGCAGGCGAAGGCGTTCACGGAAAGGGCGGCGATGGCAGCAGTGGCTGCACAGGCAAGAAGAGATTTTTGGAAAGTCATTTGGCGATGACCTCAATGGAGCGTTGCGAACTGCGTCGACCGACGCGATTTACACGGGTCATTATCTGCCCCTTTTTGCGAAAAACATAAGTTGGAAATTCAATATTTCAACGAATAGATAAATGGAAAGGTATTGTCAAAATGCGTAATTTCGCCGAAGGGCGGCCGGCAAACGTTTCCTATAATGACAGAAACCAGCAGCTGCAAGAAACCCCCATGACTGAAAATCTCCCCCAGCAAGTGGACGTCAAATTGCCTCCGGATTCGTCATCGGTGGTGGTGGCGAAGGTTGTCTACGGCCTGCACGCCCTGTCCATAATCATCGGCGTGGCAACCGGTGCGTCCATCGTCGGAGCTTTTCTTTTCGGCTGGCCCTCCATCGTGGCGGTGATCCTCAACTATGTGATGCGCTCGGACGCCAGGGGAACGTACGTGGAAAGCCACTTCTCCTGGCAGATCCGCACGTTCTGGTACGCCTTCGGCTTTGCCTGCCTTGTGGGGCTTGTCGGGCTGGTGCTTTCACTTGTCTACGTCGGTCTGGCGATCTGGTTTGTGGGCTTTTTCATCATGAGCATCTGGGTGGGCTACCGCATCATCCGTGGTGCGATCCGCCTTTGGAACGGCAAGCCCATTGCGTGAAAGGCGGCTCATCTGAAAGGATGATTAAAGGGAAAACCCTAGTTTGAAGGCCCGGCATAAAAAGTCTTCCGCCGTCACAATACGCTTGGATTTTTTCATGTCCGCTGCGGGCCTTCCGGTTCGCTTCAGCGAAAACAACAATCCGGGTTTTTTGAAGAACCGGTTCGGAGACGAGCCGGTCTTTTGGCTTGTCTTCAATAAGCCCGTTTCTTGACACCATTGGAGACACAATCGTGAAGATGACGATGAAGGCGGCAGCTGCCGCCGTAATGGCAGTCTGCGCCGCCTCCGCCGCTCATGCGGCAGGCTTCATGCTGACCGAACAGTCCGCCGGTGCCTTGGGCCGTGCCTACGCCGGCGTGGGCGTTGACGGTACTGATATTTCCGGCGTCTACTACAACCCCGCCACGATGACCTTGCACCCGGGCACCCAGATTCAGGCCGGCTTTGTGGCTGTGGGGCTGGACCTTGACTACAAAGGAGATGACGGCACCTCTGAAAACGGCCAATACAACACGCAGGCCATTCCGCATGGCTACATCTCCCACCAGTTGAACGACAGCATGTGGGTGGGTCTTGCCATGACCGTGCCGTTTGGCATGGGTACAGAATATGCCGATGACTGGAAGTTGGGGAACCGCGGTATCTCTGCGGAGGTTCTGACATTTGACTTCAACCCGAACGTAGCCTGGAAGGTTTCCGAGAAGCTCAGCATCGGCGCCGGCATGTCGATTCAGTACGCCAAGGCGGATTTGAAGATGGCCATAGATAAGGGCCTGTTCGGTACTGTGAACAGTGAGATTGATGCGGACAGCATTGCATGGGGGTTCAATGTTGGATTGATGTGGTCTCCTTTAGAAAATTTGCGTTTTGGTCTAGCCTATCGCTCCAAAGTTAATCACAATGCAGATGGCGATATTACTTTGAGTAATAACGATGAAATTGTTGACCTTATGGGAGCTACGCACGCAGCAACTGCAACCATTTCCACTCCTGCCTGGGCGATGGCGACTGCTGCTTGGGATGTTAACGAGCTTCTGAGTTTGTATGCTACTTTCCGTTGGACGGACTGGTCGAGCTTTGATGAGCTTGAAATCAAGGGACCTAACCCGCAACTCAGTAACAAAGTGACCAATAAATGGCAGGACACCTACCTCTTCTCCGTCGGCGCTGACCTGCGCTTCACCAACTGGTGGACATTCCGCGCCGGCATCGGTTATGAAACCTCGCCAATCGATGATCCAGAATACCGTACGGCCATCATTCCGGATGCCGACCGCTGGTGGTTTGCCCTCGGTTCCTCTTTTAAGGCAACCGACAACCTGCAGATTGATGTGTCCGCCGCCATGCTGCATGGCACCGGCGAACGCGACTTGTACGAAGATCAAAAGGTTGGATCTCAGAAAGCCGGCCGCTTCGACAAACTTGACGCCTACCTCTTCGGCGTCCAGCTGGTCTACAAGTTCTAATTTCGCTTGATTGCCTTATTGTCAAGCGAAGAACGGAGCCCCGAACGGGGATCGAGCAATCGGTCAACGTTCGGGGTTTGTATTTTTCGGGAAAAAATTTCTGTATTGGCCGATAATGCGCCTGCTGTGATTTCCGAGCTGTTGCGATGAACGTCTTTTTCCACCACCTTTCCCTTTGCGCGCCGTTGTTTCTGATGGTTTTTCTGGGATGGGCGCTTGTGAAGATCGGGATGTTCAGCCAGAGCGTGACAAAGGCTCTGTCGCAGTTCGTTTTCAAACTCCTGATGCCGGTGATGCTTTTTCACCTGATGAGCGACGCTTCAGAGCGGCCTCCGGTTGACCTCAAGGTGCTGATTGCGTTCTTTGGCTCCTGCATCGTGGTCTACATCATCGGAAACTTTCTGGGAGGACGGCTTTTTAAACAGGACGCAACGGGTCGGGTGATCACCGGCATGGGCGGCATTTTCGGCAACAACGTGCAGCTCGGCGTTCCGATTGTGCAGACGAGTCTTGGTACAGCAGCAATGCCCACCATCTCGCTTTTGATCATCTTCAACGTTCTGCTTCTTTGGACAAGCGCTACGGCATGCGTAGAGTTCGGGCGCACGGGTGGCAGAATCGACTGGAAGAAGTTTTTGGTTGCACTCAAGAACATCTTCAAAAACCCGATTGTGCTGGGCATTCTCATCGGAACGGGGTGGAGCTTTACTGGACTGCAGCTGCCAGGCGTGATTGATAAAAGCGCAACGCTCATTGCCACCGCCACGACGCCCTGCGCGCTCATTGTGGTGGGCATGGGCCTTGCGCAGCACAGCTTTTCGGCGGCACTGCCCAAGGCGGGCGTCATCACTGTCCTGAAGCTTGCCGTGCAGCCCTTCCTTGTATGGGTGCTGTGCATGCTCCTTGGCCTGGACGACGTGCAGACGCATGCCGCGACGGTGCTGGCCTGCCTGCCCGTTGCAATCAACCTCTACATCATGGCCACTGAGTTTGAAAGCGAGGAAGGTGCAGCAAGCAACGCCATCTTTGTTTCAACATTCATTTCGGCGTTCACCGTCCCGCTGACGTTGACGCTTCTTGGAGTCGGGTACTGATATGGCGCTTGGCGCAACCGTTTGCAAAGCCTTTGTTGACATCAGTGATATTGATCGCGGTTTTTACGACAGCAGGACTTTAACCATCGCCCAGCACCCCTCTGAAACGCCGGCGCGCATGATGTTGCGCTTGATGGCGTGGATTCTTTTTGCAGGGGACAAGACCGAGTTTGGCAGAGGGCTTTCCACCGACGGCGAGCCGGATGTGTTTGAAACAAACGACGCCGGCGATATTTACCGCTGGATTGAAGTGGGCTGCCCAGACATCAAGACGCTGCGCCGCGCCGCGGGCAAAAGCGAAGACGTGGTGGTGATTGCCTATGACGAAGCCAGAATCGAGCCTTGGTGGCAGTCCCGCAAGGGGGATCTCTCCAAAATCGACAAGCTTTCCGTGCGCTGGATATCCGACGAAGATCTTGAAAAAATCGCCGCCATGGCCGCGCGCAACATGAAGTTTGCCGCCACGCTGCAAGACGGCGTCATCTGGATTGCCGATGAGAGCCGCAACATTGAAATTGAAATCAAGACCTTGATGCGCCGCGGCGAGCCGGTGTTCTGAATTCTTTGCCTGCGTCAGGAAGAAAAATGCCCCGGAAAAAGGCTTTCCGAGGCATTTGTCTTTAAGCGTTGCGCAGGCCGTCGGCCATCTGCCAGAAGGCGGCTTCAAGCTCTTTTCTGAGGCTTGCGTCGCCCACGCTTTCGGCAAGAGCCTGCTGCATGCAGCCAAACCACAGATCGCGCAGTCGGGCGGTGATCTGCAGGCGCTGATGATTTTCCCGCAGCTTCGGCAGTCCATGCTTTTGCGCATAGAGCACGGGGCCGCCAAACCATCCCGTCAAGTACTCCAGCATGCGGGCGCGGTAGTGCGCCATGCCGTTGACGTACTGTCTGCGGAGTTCTTCATAGGCAGGGTTGGAGAGAAGGATTTCGAGGTACTTGTCAATGAGTGCGGCCAAACCCTCCTGGCTGCCCAGCCTTTCATACAACGTCGGTTGCGGCATAAGGATTCAAAGCTCTCTTGTATCTCTAGCGCAAAAAGACGCCCCACGCACCGATGAGCATCACGGGCCAGGCGACGACGGGGGAAAAGAGCACTCGCAGGATGCGGTTTTCCGGAATAAATCCGAAGCCGTGCACCCAGGCCGCGCTCATTCCCATCAGAAGCACCACAAGAAATCCGTGCGGAACGCTTGCGGTGTCTTCGGCCACCAGACGCGGATACAGGATGACGACGGCTGCGATTGCCGCAGCCGCCAGAAGGCTTGCGGCGCGCGCAAGCCCTCTGAGAAGGCGTCCGCCGGAGGCATTACTCATCGGCCGATTCCCTGTTGTCCAGCGTGGCGGAGACCACCACCGACAAAAGGATGGCGACCCCGAGGCCGGTAATCCAGTAAAAGTAGATCATTTGCTTTACTCCATGAGGCCGGCGCCGTTTCCGGCGCGGCCTTCGGTTTGCGATCAATAGAGGTCGTGGTCGTTCTTGCGGATGTACTCGGCGTTGAGCTTGCCCGCCATCGTGCGATAGGCCCAGCCCGTGTAGATCAACACGAGCGGCAGCAGCAGGAGCGTCACGAAGAACATGACTTCAAGCGTGAGCTGCGAGCTGGTGCAGTCCCAGATCGTGAGGCTGGAGCGCGGATCGCTCGAGCTCGGCATGATGAATGGGAACATCGAGATGAGCGGGGTGAGCACGATGCCCAGCAGCATGACGCTCGAGCAGACGATCGCAAGGCCGCCCTTGAGCTGCTTGGCAAAGAAGACGCCGCCCAGGGCGCCCGCCACGGCCAGCACCGGCACGAGCCAGAGCACCGGGTAGCTCGCGAAGTTGGCAAACCAGGCGCCGGCGGAGACGTCCACGGTCTTCAAAAGCGGATTGGAGGGGCCAGCCGGGTCAAGACCGGCGCTCACCACCATGCCGTCGATGCCGAAGTACGTCCAGACGCCGCCCAGCACAAAGAGCACGGCGGTGGTGATGCCCGCAATCGTCGAGATGCCCATGGCGCGGTGCTGCAGGTCGCCGTCGGTGCGCAGCACCAGGTAGTTGGCGCCGTGGAAGACGATCATCAGCAGCGACACGATGCCGCAGAGCAGGCCGAACGGATTGAGCAGGCCGAAGAAGCTGCCCGTGTAGAAGGGACGCAGCGATTCATCGAAGTGAAAGGGAACGCCCTGCAGGAGGTTGCCGAAGGCAACACCAAAGATCACCGGCGGGACGGCAGAGCCGATGAAAAGGCCCCAGTCCCAGGTGTTGCGCCAGCGCGTGCCGGCCATCTTGCCGCGGAAGTCAAAGCCCACCGGGCGTAGGATGAGCGCCAGAAGCACAATGAGCATCGCCCAGTAAAAGCCCGAGAAGGCCGCGCCGTAGAGCAGCGGCCAGGCCGCGAAGATGGCGCCGCCGCCGGTGAGCAGCCACACCTGGTTGCCGTCCCAGTGCGGGGCGACGGAGTTAATCATGCAGCGGCGGTCGGTGTCGTTTTTGCCAAGGAAGGGCAGAAGAGCGCCCACGCCCATGTCCTGGCCGTCCATGATGGCAAAGCCCACCAGCAGAACGCCGATGAAGAGCCACCAGATCAGACGAAGAATTTCATAATCGATCATTTTGAAGGTCTCCTATGTCCGTCAATCAGGCCTTGCGCTCAAAGAAGTAGCGTCCGGTGCCCAGCGAACTCGGTCCGAGTCTGGCGTAGCGGACCATGAGCCAGTATTCGACCACAAGCAGGGCCGAGTAAAGGACGGCAAAGCCGGCGATCGAGCCGATCAGGTCGCCCGTCGAAAGACTGGAGACGGAAAGGTCAACCGGCAGGATTTCGTAAATCGTCCAGGGCTGGCGGCCGTATTCGGCTACAAACCAGCCGGCCTCGCAGGCAAGCCACGGAAGCGGCAGGCTGATCAGGCACAGCCACAGCGTCTTGGTCTTCTGGGCGATCGTGCCCTTGATGCTGTAGTAGGCGGCAAGACCGAAGACGAGGATGGCGGCAAGGCCGCAGCCCACCATCAGGCGGAACATCCAGTACATCGGCGTGACGGGCGGAACCGTCGAGAGAGCCGCTTCGCGGATCTGCTCGGGCGTGGCCTGAGTCACGTCGGTCACATACTTCTTCAAAAGTAGACCGTAGCCGAGGTCGCCCTTGACTTCATTGAACTGTTGGATGAGCGTGCGGTTGTCCTTGTCCTTGCGCAGGGCTTCCAGAAGCGCCACCGCGCGCTGGCCGTTGATGATGCGGGCTTCGTTTTCTTCAACCAGGGGGTTGATGCCCTTGATTTCCTCGGAAAGCGAGCGGGTGCCCATCAGGCCGAAGAGCCAGGGCAGGTCGATGCTCACAGCGTTTTTGCGCGCCTCTTCATCCGGAATGGCAAAAAGCGAGAGCGGAGCCGGGGCTTCGTGCGTCTCCCACATGGCTTCCATGGAGGCAACCTTGGCGGGCTGGTCCTGCGTGACGCGGTAGGCCGATTCGTCGCCCATATGCAGGGTGAGAATGGTCGCCACCAGGCCGAAAACGGCGCCAAGGCGCAGGCTGCGCTTGGCAAAGCCGATGTCGCGGCCTTTGATGAGGTACCAGGCCGAAATGGCCACCACGAACATGGCGCCCGTCATGTAGCCTGCGTTGATCGTGTGCATGAACTTGGCCTGCGCCCAGGGGCTGGTGGCAACCTCCCAGAAGTTGGTCATTTCCATGCGCATCGTTTCAAAGTTGAATTCGGCGCCGACCGGATACATCATCCAGGCGTTGGCGATCAGAATCCAGAGCGCCGAGAGGTTCGAGCCCAGGGCCATGAGGATGGTCACGGTGAGGTGGCCGCCCTTGGACAGGCGCTTCCAGCCGAAGAAGAAGAGCCCGATGAAGGTCGATTCAAGGAAGAACGCCATCAGGCCTTCAATGGCAAGCGGGGCGCCGAAAATGTCGCCCACGTAGTGCGAGTAGTAGGCCCAGTTCGTGCCGAACTGAAACTCCATGGTGATGCCCGTGGCCACGCCCAGGGCGAAGTTGATGCCAAAGAGCTTGCCCCAGAAGCGGGTCATGTCCTTGTACACCTCGCGTCCCGTCACTACATAGCAGGCTTCCATGACCACCAGCATGAACGACAGACCCAGCGTCAGGGGCACGAACAGGAAGTGATACATGGCCGTCATGGCAAATTGCAGACGGGACAGATCAACAAGTTCAGAAGAAAACATACAAACGGCTCCGAGTATCCCGCACTGCAGCAGCGCAGCGCCCTCTGCGGCGCGGGTTCAAGAGAAGGGTATTTGTTGCAGGAATCGTCAAAGGTTTGCGTCCGGGGTCCGGTCGGCGCGCATCAGAATGCCGGAGGCGACATTCTCAGGTGTTTGCTCCATGCGTTTGTCCGGTCCGAAAAAGAAGTACCAGAGCCCGAAAATAAAAGCGAGCTTGCAGCAAAGCACCACGCCGATTTCAAAAATCAGGCGCGGACGCGATTTGTTGGAAGAGGCGTTTTTTTTCATTACTGAGAACTTCCTGCGCCCGACAGCGGAGATCTCCCCCGGCGAGACGGCGCAAACAGACAACCATACAAGCGTGGATCATATCGGGACGATCGGAAAAAAAGAGACACAAACGCTTGCAAAACACAAAAAATCCGGGAAAATGAGGGAGGGTGACTGCCAAATTTGGCAGTCAGTGGTGGATTTTCTTGATTGCTGCCATGCCGGTTGCCGCTGAAATTGCTTCCATGCTCGACGCTCTCGATGCGCCGGCAATGCTCATCCGTCCCGAGGATATGACGGTGGCCGCCGTCAATGAGGCTTTTGTGCAAGCCTACGGCCGGTTTTCCTTTGAGGGAAAGCTCTGCTGGGAGGCGCTGCACCGGGCGCGGGCCTGCCCTGAATCAGGACTGGCGTGCCCCTTGAGAAGAGCGGGCGGCGTGCGGACCTTCACGGTGCAGCAGAAGATCTTCGGCAGCGCCCGCGTCACTGAACTGGCCGTGTCGTCGCGAGCCGTGCTAACGGCCGACGGCAGGGTGCTCTACTGGCTTGAGACACTCAGAAGCCGCAGCGATGAGTTCGAGCCCTTCCGGCGGGGAACGGTCGGGGTGAGCGCCGCGCACCGCAGGTTGATGCAGGCGCTTGAAGAGGCCGCCTCAGACGACGGTCCCTATCTCATTACAGGAGAGCCCGGCGTCGGCAAGGAGCTTTACGCACGCACGGTGCATGAAAACAGCGCCCGGGCCTCGGGGCCCTTTGTGGTGGCCTGTGGCCTGCAGCTCACGTCCAAGGCGGCCCGCGGCATTCTCTGCGGCGGCCGAGAAGGTCCGGGGCTCTTTGAGCGGGCGCAGTCGGGCACGCTCTTTATCGATGGAATCGATGCAGCAAGTCCGGCGGCGCTTGATATCTTGCTTTCGGTGCTTGAGACGGGCATGGCTCCCTGCAAGGGATCGCGCGAGCAGCCGGCGTCGGTGCGGATTGCCGCAAGCGCGAGGGCTCCGGGGGAGGGGCATCCAATCTGGGCGGCGTTTTTAAATCGCATCATTCATGTCCCGGCGCTGCGCGAGCGGCTCGAAGATGTGCCCGTGCTTGCTAAATTCTTTGTCGAAGGCATTGCACCGGTGAAGTCGCGCTCGATCACCCAGGAGGCGGTCGACAGTCTGATGCAGTACGACTGGCCGGGGAACATGCGCGAACTGCGCGAGGTGCTGATCAACGCAGCAAAAGCCGTTCATGCCGGTGCAATCACAAGCGCAGCCCTGCCCCTGCCGCAGCGCGGCGCGGCACAGTCCGGCCCGGGTGCCGGTGCGATCGTGCCCTTGGATGAGGCGATTGACCGCTATTTCATCTGGGCGGTGGAGCATTTTCACGGGCCGCGCAGTGAACTGGCTGAAAAGCTCGGCATCTCCGAGCGCACCCTCTACCGGCTTTATGCCAAAAGCAGGAAGCGTCTGGCGGCGCCGTCCGGCAAACCGGATGCAAAGGAAAAGAAAGACGAAAGATGAGCACTGTTTACGAAAAGGAGAAGCTGGCCTACCGGCTGCTTGAAGGGGAGCGCGCCCTGCGCCTTGAGCGGCCCGGGGCGAGTCTGCACTACTCGGCGCTGGCCTGCCGCGGCAGGCGGTGTGGAACGGTGCTCTTTTTGCATGGCGTGGCGAGCAACGGTTCGCGCTGGGAGGAGTTCATCGAAGGCACGGCGCTTCGCGAGTCCTTTGACATTCTGCGCTGCGACCTGCGCGGGCATGCCGCAAGCGTTTGCAGCCGGCAGGCCGGACTTGAAGACTGGAGCGACGATGCGGCGGCCATTCTCGACGCGCAGGGTGTGGAAAAGGCCATTGTGGTCGGGCACAGTCTGGGAGCCCAGGTGACGCTTAATTTCTGCTGCCGACACGCCGACCGCCTGTGCGGCGCCGTCCTGCTTGATCCGCTAATCAGCGAGGCGCTCACAGAAAAGGCGCTCAAGATGCGCTCGCGGCTGCCGTATCTGCGCGCCATGGAGAGCATTTTCAGGTGCGCCAATGCCCTGGGGCTGCGGCGGCGCTTGAAGCCCCAGGACTTGCGGGCGATGGACGAGCAGGCCCGCCGCAAGATCGCTGCCGGCGGAAAGGAGCTTGAGGAGTTCATCCGGCAGTATTCCTCGGCAAGAGCCGATCTGCAGTACATTCACAGCGCCGTCTACCTGCACGATTTAATCGAAGTGGGCAGAAAAACGCCGGACCCCCGGGAAATCTCGGAGCCCGTGCTGGTGATCGGCGCCTCGGCGGGAACCTTTACCGACCCGCACGCCATGAAGCGCTGGGTCGATGCACTCAAAGACGGCGAGATGGTTGTGGTGCAGTGTGCACACTGGCCGATGACGGAATGCCCCCGCGATGTTGCAGGGGCGATTGAAAGGTGGATTTTCAAGCGCTTTGGCGGAAGACCCGCCAACGAGTCTTCCGCGGCCGGCGGTTAAGGAGCGACAACCGGAGTCCAACCGGTCGGGCAGGCGCGAACCTGCGGGTAGAAGCCCTTTTCGGCTTCGCACCAGTACACGGTCTTGGGAGCGCTTGCGGCCACCTGGGCAGCATTGGCCGCGGCTTCAGCGCGCAGGGCGCTTTGCTCGGCGCTTACCGCTGCCGAATAGCTTGCGTAGGAAGGCGGCACGCGGTAGCGGTAGGGAACGTATGGGTCATAGTCGTACCGGTATGGTGCATCAAAAGCCTCGCTCAAACCCCATAAAGTAGCGCCGGTGATGACTGGAGCCCAGAACCAGCGGTTGTGAAAGCGATGATGACGAAAGGCCGGACGGAAATGCGGCGGAGGGCCGGGACGGTGCCATCCGGGGCCGCCTCCCGGAGGGGGTCCCGGCGGACGCGCCTCGACTGCGGGAGCCAGGGCGGCAGACACTGCAAGAGCGGCTGCGGCGGCAAGTGCAAATGTTCGAAGCGACATACGGGTTCCTTATGATGGATAGGGTGGGGACGGGGTTCGGCCCCCGCCTCTTTTCAAGTCAAATGTAGCGCAAACGCTGTTTTGTCAACTTCTCCAGCAATGCTTTGTGACAGGTCTTTAACGTGGTTCACGCGAGACACTCAGACGGGCAGTGAGCCGATACAATGCACACCTGCAATTTGCCGGAACACGATCAAACGCAAGAAATGAAACAACTGCCGCAGGAACTTCGCAAAAACCGTCTTCAATGCCAGCGCCAGATCGGGATGCTGCGCATCTTTTTCTATGTGGCGACGGCGGGTTCCTTTGCCGCAGGCGCGTCTGACATGGTCGACAATGCCCTGGCAAGCGCCTTGGGCAACCTCGGCATTCTTCTGATTTTGTCCAGACTTTATCTTCTAAGCCCCTTGATGGTGTCGCGCAGCAGCGTGGGCAATGAGAAGTGGGCGGAGGCTGAGCTCACCTGGGTCGAGGACAACTATCCGTGGCTAGACACGGTCGGCCGCGCCGGGTGGGGTTTGCTGGCTGCAGGCGTCATTTTGCAAATGTTTTTGGGAATGGCTTGAAACCGGACGAAGTTTGTGTAAAATGCCCTTTCTTCGCTGATGCGGCCGGCAGACCGACGGCGAGGAAATGAAGAAACTGGGCGGGTGCGGCCCGCAAATAAACGGTTCTTCGCCACAGCGGAAGAAATTTCGCATCAATTAGGCGAAAAAACTTGACAAAGTTCTTTTCGACCCGCATAATCTGCCATTCGCTACGGAGGGGTGCCCGAGTGGCTAAAGGGGGCAGACTGTAAATCTGTTGGCTTACGCCTACGATGGTTCGAATCCATCCCCCTCCACCAGCGTTGATTCTTGAGAATCAGGCAAAAGTGAAATTGCAGTTGGGTAACGGCCGAATTGCAGTTGTAGC
>CALXOY010000027.1 GCA_944390145.1 uncultured Duodenibacillus sp. | reverse complement strand
GCTGCTGAACCTCGCTTTGCGCTTTCTCGTTCCGGCCAGCACGGGCTTGTATGTTTTCTAAGCCGCTCTGACCACACCCGCTCCTGAAGCGGCCGCAGCGGCTCCCGCAGCAGACGCTGCGCAAGATCTTTTCACCGCCCAGACGGGGGGACTTGCCCGCGCCGCTGAAAGCGTCGTGGAGGACATCACGTCCGTTTTTGCCTCGGTGGGCGACGGCAGACTGATTGCCGTTCAATTTGCTTCGATCGTCATTGCCGTGTTGATCGGCATTGCCGTGCACCGGCTGCTCGGCGCCCGCTTGAAGGCGCTCGGCCTGCGCATCGGCGGCGCAACCTGGCAGCGGCGCGTGGGCGTGCTGGGCTTGAGCACTCTCTACGACATCCTGTTCTCGGCAACGTCGGCCGCCCTGCTTTCGCTTTTCGTGCAGACGCTGATGCGCCTGGGAATGGTTGCTGCCAAAAGCGACCTCTTTTTTGTTCACATCGCCTATCAGATCTTTTTTGCATGGGCCATCCTTCTGGTGCTCATGCGGTTTTTGAGCCTCATCCTGGGATCCCGGTTCTTCGGGCCGGGCGTCAAGCGCGTCGTGCGCACCGGCTTCTGGGTGCTTGCCGCGCTGCAGATGCTCGACATTCTTCCCGACGTCGTCGACTGGATGAGAAGCTGCCAGCTGCCGATTGGCACGGACAAGCTCACGGTGTGGGCGCTTCTGGTGGGCTTTATCACGCTTTTTGTGGCGCTTGGCATCGCCGTGCGCATTTCGAGCCTGTGCGAGAAGTCGATCATGGGCATGCACGACCTCGAAATGAACACGCGCGTGGTGTTTACGCGCTTGTGCCGCGTGGCATTTCTGGTGCTGGGCACGCTGGTCGGTCTCTCAAGCGCGGGCATCGACCTGACGATTCTGTCGGTCTTTGGCGGAGCACTGGGCGTGGGCATCGGCTTTGGCATGCAGAAGATTGCATCCAACTACATCTCGGGCTTCATTATCTTGTGCGACAAGTCCGTGAAGATCGGCGACATGGTGGATGTGGCGGGCTTTACCGGCATCATCACGCAGATCAACACCCGCTACTCGGTGCTGCGCAACACCTCGGGCGAGGAGATGATCGTGCCCAACGAAAACTTTGTGACGGGCAGCGTGCGCAATTTCTCGCTCACCGACGCCGCCTCCCTCATCACGCTCGATGTGTCCTGCGCCTATGAAAGCGATGTGGATGAGGCGCTGCGGATTCTTTCTGAATGCGTGATGACCGAGCCGCGCGTGCTCAAGGGGCCGGGCCATTCGCCCTGGTTTGCAGTGACCGAATTTGCCGCAAGCGGCATCAACCTGCGTGCGGCCTTCTGGATTGACGATCCGCGCCGCGGAACGGTTGTGGTCAAAAGCGACATCTTCCGCAAGGTTCTCAAAGCCTACCAGCAGGCGGGCATTGAGATTCCCTACGACAAGCTCGACGTCACCATCAAAAATCCCCCGGCGGCCTGAAGCCGGGGAAAGACAAAAAAGCCTGCGGCGCGGCGCAGGCTTTTTTGTTGGTCGGCTTTGCCGCGGCTTTTTAGCCGAAGCGGCCGTTGACGTAGTCGCGCGTGCGGGGGTTTGAGGCGTTGTTGAAGATCGTATCCGTGTCGTCGAACTCAATGAGCTTGCCCATGAAGAAGAAGGCGGTCTTGTCGGAGACGCGCGCGGCCTGCTGCATGTTGTGCGTCACGATCACGATGCACAGCGACTGCTTGAGTTCAATGATGCTTTCTTCGACGCGCTGCGTGGCGATGGGGTCCAGGGCGCTGCACGGTTCGTCCATCAGGAGCACTTCCGGTTCAACGGCAAGGGCGCGGGCGATGCACAGGCGCTGCTGCTGGCCGCCGGACAGCCCCAGGGCGCTTTCATCAAGTCTGTCCTTGACTTCTTCCCAGAGAGCGGCGCGGCGCAGGCTTTCCTCAACCTTTTCGGCAAGAATCGAGCGCTTGCTGATGCCGGCCACGCGCAGGCCGTAGGCGACGTTTTCAAAGATGGACTTCGGAAAGGGCGTGGGCTTTTGAAACACCATGCCCACGCGCTGGCGCAGCTGCACGACGTCGTAGCCCGGCGCGTAGATGTCTTCGCCGTCGAGCGTGATCTTTCCCTTGAGCGTCGTTTCGCAAATGAGTTCATTCATGCGCGAGAGCGTACGCAGGAAGGTGGACTTGCCGCAGCCCGAAGGCCCGATCAGGGCGGTGACTTCGTGATTGCGGAATTCAAGATTGATGTCAAAAAGCGTCTGCGTTTTTTCGTAGCTGAAGTCGACGTGTTCGGCGCGGATCTTTACTTCGTTGATGGGTTCGGTAACGTTCATTTTCTTTCTGTCTATGGGCTTTGCATTTGCAGCAACGGCGCAAAAAGACAAAGGGCCGGCGCCGGCATGGGCCGGGCGGGGCGCCTTGTGCGCAGGCCGGATCCTAGGGGCGAAACATGACTGTCGGATGTGGTTTTGATGACAAAGCCATGACAACGGAAAAATGTGAATGTTGTCATCGATCAGTCATAAAAGTTTCGCTTTTCTGTCACAAAACGATTTCAACATTGCGGTTCTGAAAAGCGCCGAAGAAAAAAATCGGAAGGCCGCAGTCCCGTCAAGGTTTGGGCGCTGACAGGAAATCGGTCGACGGCGGCCTTCGCTCATTGAATTGCAATGAAGGAATCATCCCAAATGATGCTCAAAAAGATTTGTCTGACCGCCGCCATGGTGGCTGCTGCCGCCACCGCCTTTGCCGGTGATCTGGTGATCAATGGTTCGACGACGGTTCTGCCGGTTGCTCAGAAGGCCACCGAAGCCTTTGCCAAGACCAACCCTGAAGTGCACATCGCGCTTTCGGGCGGCGGCTCCGGCAACGGCGTCAAGGCTCTGATCGACGGCCTCACCAACATCGCTATGAGCTCGCGCGATATCAAGGAGAGCGAAGTCAAGCTCGCCAAGGAACGCGGCGTCAATCCGGTGCGCACCGCGGTTGCCGTGGACGCCATCGTTCCGGTTGTGAACAATGCCAACCCGGTTGCCGACCTCACCCAGGACCAGCTCAAGGCTGTGTTTGAAGGCAAGATCCGCAACTGGAAGGAAGTCGGCGGCAAGGACGCCCCGATCGTGGTCGTGAGCCGCGACTCGAGCTCCGGCACGTTTGAAACCTGGGAATCCCTCGTGATGAAGGGCGCCCGCATCACGCCGCGCGCTCTGCTGCAGACCTCCAACGGCACGGTTGTGCAGACTGTCGCCAAGAACGCCAACGCCATCGGCGACATCGGCATCGGCTACCTCGACAAGCAGACCAAGGCTCTGACGCTCGGCGGCAAGAAGGCCACGCCTGAAACCGCCAAGAGCAAGGAATGGCCGCTTTCCCGTGAACTCTACTTCTTCACCAACGGCGCTCCTGCGGGCGATGCGAAGGCCTTCACGGACTTCGTGATCTCCCCGGCCGGCCAGAAGATTGTTCAGGAAACCGGCTTCGTGCCCCTGAAGTAATCCTGATCGGATAAAACCGCCGGGACCGGCGTGCGGCGCTGCTCAAAATCTTTTCAGCCGCACGGCTGGTCCGGCTTTCTTTTGAGGCCCATATGCGTTTGAATTTCAGAGAAAAGGCTGTTGAGTGCACCTTGGGTGCGCTTGCCCTGCTCTCGCTTGCCGTGCTCGCAGGCATTGTTTTCTATTTGTTCCGTGAGGGGCTTCCCGTCTTTGCCAGCACGGGAGTCCTCGACTTTATTTTCGGCACCGACTGGTATCCGGTGGGCGACAAGCCCGACTTTGAAATCGGTTCGCTCATTGCGGGGTCGCTTGCCGTGACGTTTCTCGCGAGTCTTTTTGCCGTGCCGCTCGGTCTGATGACGGCGGCTTATCTCTCGGAAGTGGCGGCCAACACGACGCGCCGCATCGTCAAGCCCTTTATTGAACTGCTTGCCGCACTGCCTTCGGTGGTGATCGGCTTCATCGGCATGGTGCTCGTGGCGCCCTGGCTGCAGAACACGCTTGGCATTGCCACCGGCCTGAACCTTTTCAACGCCGCCCTGATGCTGGCCTTCATGGCGGTTCCGACCATCTGCTCGATTGCCGAAGATGCGCTGCATGCCGTGCCGCGCTCTTTAAAGGACGCCTCGCTTGCGCTGGGCGCCACCCCCTGGGAGACGTTGAAAAACGTGACCTTCCCGTATGCGCTCTCGGGCGTGGGCACGGCGGTGATGCTCGGCATGTCGCGTGCTTTGGGTGAAACGATGGTTGTGCTGATGGTCGCCGGCGGCGCTGCCATTGTTCCGGAATCGTTTTTCGACCCGATTCGTCCGATGCCGGCTTCGATTGCCGCTGAAATGGCCGAGGCACCATTCGGCAGCCCCCACTACCACGCGCTCTTTGCCACGGGCATCGCGTTATTTGTGATGACCTTCATCTTCAACGCCGTTGCCTTCCGTCTGGCGCAGAAGTACAAGACCCCGGCTGTGTAGGCCCCTCTTTGTTGGAATGATCAAGATGACTCAGCAGCAAAGCATTTGCAGTGAGGCGCGCGAAAAGACGCGTGCCCGCCGCAGCGCCGCCCAGGTGGCGTCCTTTCTCACGCTGCGCGCGGCGGCCTTCGTCAACTGCGCAGCCCTGGTGATCGCCTGCGTGTTCCTCTTTGTGAACGGCATTGGCGCACTCAATATTGATTTTGTTCTCGATTCACCGCGCGACATGATGACTTCGGGCGGCGTCTTCCCCTGCCTGGTGGGCACCTTCCTGCTGGCGGCCGGCGCCATTGCCATCGCGCTGCCCTTTGGCGTTGCCTGCGCCGTGTGGCTCAACGAATACGGCAAGCAGGGCACGGTGGTCGACATCGTCCGCCTTTCGGTGGCAAACCTTGCGGGCGTTCCCTCGATCGTGTTCGGTCTTTTCGGCCTCGCGTTCTTTGTGACGGCCCTGGGCTTTAACGTGAGCCTGATGTCGGGCATTCTCACGCTGGCCGTGCTCACGCTGCCGGTGATCATCAACACCACCGAGGAAGCCTTAAAGCAGGTTCCGAAGGCCTGGCGCGAAGCAAGTCTTGCACTGGGCGCCACCAAGAGCCAGACGATCGGCCGCGTGGTGCTGCCCGCGGCGCTGCCCGGCATTCTGACGGGCGCCATTCTTGCCGTGGCCCGCGCCGCAGGCGAAACGAGCGCGGTGATGTTCACTGCAGCGGTCTTTTACACGCCGAAGCTGCCCGACAGCGTGTGGAGCTCGGTGATGGCGCTGCCTTACCACATGTATGTGCTTGCCACGGCGGGCACTGAAATTGAAAAGACGCGGCCGATGCAGTACGGCACGGGCCTGCTGCTGGTGCTGCTTGTTTTTGCCATGAATCTCGTGGCGATTCTGATCCGCGACAAGATGCAGAAAAAGCGCCTGGCTTGATCGGGCACAGACGCTTTGCTTGAAAGAACACCTGTTTGAGCACGGGTGTCGGCCGGAATCGGGGCTTTTATGGGCAGTCCCGGTTCCGGCCACCTTTTTATTCTCAGGCGGGCAGGCTTTCGCCGTAGGCGGCCTTGTAGCGCTCGGCGATCATGTCGCGGGTGGGCGCATAGTTTTGAGCGCCCGTTTTTTCGACCTTGAAGGAGCCCATGACGGAGGCAAGCTGCAGCGTCTCCTTCCATCCCCAGCCCTGCGAGAGGCCGTAGAGCAGGCCGCCGCGGTAGGCGTCGCCCGCACCGACCGGGTCGACGGCATTGGCAACGCGGCAGGCTGCAACCGTGAGTTCGCCCGCCTCCGACCAGACCGTGGAGCCCTTTTCGCCGTAGGTGACGATGAGGGCCTCCACAAGTTCAGCGATTTCGTCGGTGGTCATGAGCGTGGCGCGCTTGATGAGTTCAAGCTCGTAGGAGGAGGCGGCCAGATAGGTGGTCTTGCTGATGAGTTCGCGGATTTCGTCGCCCGAGAGAATCGAAACAGCTTGCCCGATGTCGAAAACGACGGGGATGTTGCGCGAGAAGCATTCGTTGACGCGGGCAATCACCGCCTCCTTGCCGTCGGGAGCCACCAGGGCCAGTCCGAATTCGCCTTGCGGGAAGGGCACTTCGTGCGAGCGCGCCATGGCGCCCGGATTGAAGGTGGCCAGCTGCGAGCCCGTCGTGTCGGTCGTCACAAAGCACTGGGCGGTGAAGACGTCGTTGAACTTGGCGACGTTGGCCTCAATGCCGAGCTGCTCGAAGCGGTAGAGGTAGTCGCTGCCGTCGGTGCCCACGGCGCCGGTCACCACCGGGTCGCCGCCCAGGAGCTTCAACGCATAGGCAATGTTGGCGGCGCATCCGCCGTAGTTGCGCGTCATCGACTCGGTGACGAAGGTGAGATTGATGTGATCAAGGCTCTCGCGAACGAGGTGGTCGCTAAAGCGCCCCGCATAGGAAAGAATGTTGTCGTAGGCGATTGAGCCGCTGATCATGATGCGCATGATGAACCTCGTAGTGTCTGGATTTTGATTGGACGGGCCATCAACCCAGCGGGCCGTCCATTGTGTTTAGATTCTAGCAAGGCGGCTCAAGCGGGCTTTAGGAAAAATGCCGTGTACGGTGCAAAAAAAAGCGGCGCCCTGAAGCGCCGCCCTTGTCCGGCAAAAGCCGGCTCTCTTTAGTTCTTGCGGGTTCCTGCGATGCAGACCCAGCCCTCTTCCTCGCGCCAGACGGAAAGCTCCACGGCGGGATCGGTCTTGCGGTAGACCTCGATCACCTCCTCGGCCTGACGGGCGAGAACGCCCGAAAGCACGAGTCTGCCGCCCGGGGCAACGCGCCCGAGCAGCGCCGGAGCAAGCAGCTTGAGCGGATTGGATAGGATGTTTGCCACCACAAGTGAGTAGCGCCCTGCGGGAACGTCGCCCGGCAGCATGAAGCGCGCCGCAACGCCGTTGTGCTCGGCATTGAAGACCGCGCTTTCCACAGCCTGCGGATCGATGTCGGTGCCGGTGACGGAGGCCGCACCGAGTTTGGCCGCGGCAATGGCAAGGATGCCCGTGCCGCAGCCGTAGTCAAGAACCGTGTCCTCAGGGGTGACATGGTCGTCGAGCCACTGCAGGCAGAGGTGGGTCGTCGGGTGGGAGCCGGTGCCGAAGGCCACGCCCGGATCAAGCCGGATGTTGATCGCGTCGCTTGAAGGCGGCTCATGCCAGCTTGGCACGATCCAGAGCCGGTCGCTCACCTTCACCGGAGCAAACTGCGCCTGCGTGATGCGCACCCAGTCCTCGTCGGGCACGGTCTCGTCGGACTGCACGCGGGGCTCCTCGATGCCAAGCGCACGGGCGGCAATGGCGGCAGCCTGCGCGGCGTCAAAGGAGGCGTCGGCCAACACCGACACAATCGAGCGGTTCCACGCAAAGGTGTCGGGCTCGGTGCCGGGTTCTCCATAGAGGGGTTGCTCGTCGGGACTGCCCAGATCGGCGTCTTCAATGGAGACGCTCATTGCGCCCGCATCAAGCATCAGGTCGCCGAAATCCTCGGCGCTGCGCTGAGTACACAGGTATTTAATTTCACGCAGCATTGCCGCCGTCCTTATGCATGGCCGTCCATTCAGCCAGACGTCCTTCCAGATAGTGAATGCTGGTGCCGCCCTGATTGAAGTTGCTGTCGCTCATGATCATGCGGTGCAGATCGATGTTGGTGGTGATGCCTTCGATGAGCGTTTCAGAAAGCGCCACGCGCATGCGGGCGATCGCCTCGGCGCGGGTTTCGCCGTAGGTGATCAGCTTGCCGATCATGCTGTCGTAGTAGGGCGGCACGCTGTAGCCTTCATAGACATGGCTGTCAAGGCGCACGCCCGGGCCGCCCGGCATATGCCAGCGGGTGACCTTGCCCGGCGACGGACGGAAGGTAAAGCCGTCTTCGGCGTTGATGCGGCACTCGACGGCCGCGCCCTTGAGCACGATGTCGCGCTGGCGCAGACGCAGCCGTTCGCCTGCGGCGATGCGGATCTGCTCGGCGATGATGTCCACGCCCGTCACCCATTCGGTCACGGGGTGCTCGACTTGCACGCGGGTGTTCATCTCAATGAAGTAGAACTCGCCGTTTTCGTACAGGAACTCAAACGTGCCGGCGCCGCGGTAGCCGATGCGGCGGCAGGCCTCCGTGCAGCGCGAGCCGAGCTTTTCAATCAGGCGGCGCGAAATGCCGGGGGCCGGGGACTCCTCCACGACCTTCTGGTTGCGGCGCTGCATGGAGCAGTCGCGCTCGCCCAGGTAGATCGCGTTCTGGAAGTTGTCCGAGAGCACCTGTATTTCAATGTGGCGCGGATTTTCCAGGAATTTTTCGAGATAAACCTTGTCGGATCCGAAGGCTGCCTTGGCCTCCGTCTTGGTCATGTTGACGCTGGTCAGAAGCGAGGCCTCGGTGCGCACCACGCGCATGCCGCGGCCGCCGCCGCCCGCGCTCGCCTTGATGAGCACCGGGTAGCCCACTTCGCGGGCGATGCGCAGGATTTCTTTGGGGTCGTCGGGCAGAGCGCCGTCGCTGCCGGGTACGCACGGCACGCCGGCGTCGATCATGGCCTTTTTCGCGTTGACCTTGTCGCCCATCAGGCGGATCGTGTCGCCGCGCGGACCGATGAAAGCAAAGCCGCTTTTTTCCACACGGTCGGCAAAGTCGGCGTTTTCCGACAAAAAGCCGTAGCCCGGATGAATGGCTTCGGCGTCGGTGACTTCCGCCGCCGAAATGATGGCCGGGATGTTGAGATAGCTTTGAACCGACTGGGCGGGGCCGATGCAGACGCTCTCGTCGGCCAGGCGCACGTACATCGCATCGGCGTCGGCCGTGGAGTGAACCACCACCGTCTTGATGCCCATGGTGCGGCACGCACGCTGGATGCGCAGGGCGATTTCCCCGCGGTTGGCAATAAGAATTTTTCCGAACATGGCAGTTGCGTCAGTTGTGGGATCAGGCAATCACAAAAAGCGGCTGGCCGAATTCCACCGGCTGACCGTTTTCGACGAGGATTTCCTTGATGACGCCGTCGTACTCGGATTCAATTTCGTTGAGCAGCTTCATGGCTTCAATGATGCAAACCGTGTCGCCCGCCTTCACGCGCTGACCGACGTCGGCAAAGGGCTTGGCGCCGGGGCTCGGTGCACGATAGAAGGTGCCCACCATCGGGGAGTTGACCGTGCGGGTCTCTTCCGCAGGGGCGGCGGGAGCCGCGGGGGCGGGTTCGGCGGCGGGAAGCGCAGCAGGCGCCGGTGCGGCGGCCACAACCGCAGCGGGAGCAGCGGCGGGCACGGGCGCAGCAGCATTGACGCGGTTGACGATTTTGACGTGATCGTCGCCTTCGGTGATTTCGAGTTCGGCGACGCCGCTTTCGCTGACAAGATCAATGAGTGTCTTAAGTTTGCGAAGATCCATGATTTACGCTTCTTTTCGTATGAAAAAACAGTTCCGGAACAGACGGCGCATGGTCCGTCTGCTTCTTCGTCAATACAGGTGACTTTTTGGCTTATTGGCGCATTATGTGACTAATTGCGGCTAAAACCAACGACTTCGATGCCTTTTGAACGAAAAATTTATCCGGTTTCAAAGGTGCATTTTAAGAAGAATCGGATCAAAGGTTGACGGAATCATCCTGACGGATGATCTTCTCCTACGAAATTGAAGAATTTTCGAGGGCTTTTCGCAGATTTTCGGCGCTGATGCGTCCTTGAGCCTCCCAGTCGGCCTGATATTCGTCAGGCGTGCGCCTGGCGGGATTGCTGCGCATCAGGTGCGGCTCGAGGATGTCGATGCGCACGGCTTCCAATTCGCCTGCGTGTGCCACGACAACGCCGATCGATTCCCGGGCGCGGGAAAAGGCGCTTGCCTGAGGGTCCAGCGCCTGCGGATCAAAGCCTTCGTCCATCAAGCTGGCGAGAACCGCCTTGACGTCATCGGTGAAAAGCTCAATCACAACGGGCGAGTCCCGCGTTGCCGCACCATTTAAGACGGCGCCCGTGAGAAAGCAGTCAAAGCCCTTGAGCACGGTGAGCATGCGCAGGGCCAGCTTTCTTTTCTCGCGGAGGTCGGCGGCGTGCTCCTGCGGCTCAAAGAGCGCAAAGTGCGCCCGCACGGCCGTCTCCACCTCAGAAGCCGACGGCTGCCCGGATGCGCCTTTTCCGCACTCCTTCACCGCTCGGTCGCGGGCGGCTGCCCAGGTCATGCCGTTGTCGACGATGTAGGCCGCAATCCGCTGGGCAAGTTCGGCGCGGCTGCGGCTGTCGAAGGAATTCATCACTTGACGTAAACGGGTTTGACGATGCAGCGCGCAGGCGTCACATTCGTCTGCATGCTAAAGCGCACGGTGATCGAACGGTCGGGCGCCACGCTTTTGGGAGGGGGATTGTTCAGATACTCCGCCGGCAGCAGCGTCTTGTGCATCAGCGTGACGTCGGCGTCGTCAACGAGCTCAATGTCCAGCGCAGGAATGGCCTGCGGCATGTCCGAGCCGTTGATGAGCGTGATTTCAAGCTGATAGTTGCCGGATTCGTCGACAGCCCTCAGGTTGGACTTGCTCACGACAAAGGCCGAGATGTCCGACAGGTAAAAGCCCGGGCAGGGGATTTTGCTGCAGACGCTGTGAAAGAGCGGGCTGGTCTGCGGAAAGACCTCCAGAATCTTCTGATTGAAGATCACGGCAAGCGTGGCGGCCAGAATGATCAGCAGAAGGCAGGCGGTGAAGACGCTTGCAAAGGCTCCGGAGTGGCGCTTGCGCACGCGCTCGGGCTGTGCAAAAGTCCGGGCCACGCGGATTTTCTGCGGTTCAGAAGCCTGCGGCTTGCTTTTAGCGGGAATGATTCTGGCTAGCGCCGCGTCCGGCCGGTTGGCCGTGCGCTCATCGCTTGGCGTCAGATTGTGCAGGCGCTCGAGCGCCACCTTGGCCTCGGAGTCATCGTGAGCGCCTGCTGCGCTCTCCTGGGCTTCAGCTGCAGGCGGTTGCTTGCCTGCATCAGAGGCGTGGACTGCTGCCGGCGTTGACGGCTGCTCCTTCACCACTTCACCTGCCGCCGGCGCTTTGGCGGCATCCGCCGCCGGGCTTTCAACTTGTGATGGTTCATTCACAAGATCGAAAGTGCCGGTTTTTGCCGCGGATGCAGCTTCAGGCTCCGGCTCTGGAATGCGTTCGGGTTGAGGGGCGGGGGCTGCCTCAGGCTGCGCAGCGGGCTTTTCCTCCGGCTTCCTGGGCTTGGGTGCGGACGTCTCATGGGGAGCCTGCACAAACACGGCGTCGGCTGTCGGATGAATGGTGCTGGCCGGCGCCGCAGGCAGATTGGGAAAACGCTCCTCGGGCACTTCCAGCAGGTGACGCGTGGCATCAAAGCTGTGCCGGCAGTCCGAACAGCGGACCGGGCCGCGTTCGGCGGTCTCGGCGTCGGGCAGACGCCAGAGGGCGCCGCAGTAGGGACAGCGGGTGATGAAAGCCGTGGTCATGGGAAACTGCAGGAAAGTTTGCAATAAATCAATGGGACGAATGCACCGCACGCAAAGTCCGGGCCGCTTGATTTTACGCGAACGGCAAGGGGCAGGATAAGGCCGCTCGGATCCCGTGCAGCGGGCCCCTCTTGGGAAGCGGGCTCGAGCGCGGGTGCGCCCGCGCGAAGGCCTTAGAATGCGCAACAGACAACTCGCACCGGACGGCTTGCCGGAGCAATTTCACAGAAAGGCTTTTATGCACATCCATATTCTCGGCGTCTGCGGGACCTTCATGGCCGGCGTGGCCCGCCTTGCGGCAGCGGCCGGACACAAGGTGACGGGCAGCGACGCCAATGTCTATCCGCCCATGAGCGATCAGCTGCGCGATGCGGGCATTGAACTCACCGAGGGATACAACGCAGAAGACGTCGCCGTCAAACCGGACCTCTGGGTGATCGGCAACGCCATCGGCCGCGGCAATCCCCTGCTTGAAGAAATTCTCGACCGGCGCATGCCCTACACGTCCGGCCCGCAGTGGCTGAGCGAAAACGTGCTGCAGCAGCGCCATGTGCTCGCGGTGGCGGGCACGCACGGCAAGACCACCACGAGCTCCATGCTGCTGCACATTCTGCAGCAGGCGGGACTGAAGCCCGGCTGGCTGATCGGCGGCGTGCCCAATGAAACGCACGCCTCGGCCGGTCTCGGCGAAGGCCAATGTTTTGTGATTGAAGCCGATGAGTACGATACGGCCTTCTTTGACAAGCGCAGCAAGTTTGTGCACTACCGTCCGATGACGGCCGTGCTCAACAATCTTGAATACGACCACGCCGACATTTTTGAAAATCTGGCCGCCATTGAAAAGCAGTTTCATCATCTCGTGCGCACGATCCCGCGCTCGGGGCTCGTCATTTCAAATGCGCGGTGCGAAGCCCTTTCGCGCGTGCTTGCCATGGGCTGCTGGAGCCGCCGTGAGGAATTCAATTCCCCCGCGGGCTGGAGCGTTGACGATGACCGCGTGGTGCGGCGCGCCGGAGAGGTCGTGGGGTCGCTTGCGGCGATGCCGGCTGCCGGCCGCCACAATGCGCTCAATGCAGTTGCCGCGATTGCCGCGGCGTGTGACGTCGGCGTCGACCCCAAGCGCGCTGTCGAGGCCATGGCGAGCTTTGGCGGCGTCAAGCGCAGGCTTGAAGTGAAGGGCGTGCAGGCCGGCGTCACGGTGATCGACGACTTTGCGCACCACCCGACCGCCATCGAAGCCACCATTGCGGCGCTGCGCGAAAAGACGGGGCCGGGCAGGCGCATCCTGGCGGTCTTTGAGCCGCGCAGCAACACGATGAAGCTCGGCACGATGAAGGATCGCCTTGCGGCAAGCCTGCAGGGGGCCGACCGCGTCTTCTGCTACAAGGGGGCGGGCGTCAACTGGGATCCTGCGGGGGCGCTCCTGCCCCTGGGCGGCAAGGCGAGCACGTTTACAGGCGACATCGCGGCCCTGGCGCAGCGCGTTGCCGACGAGGCGCATTCCGGCGACGCCGTGCTTTGCATGAGCAACGGCAGCTTCGGCGGCATCTGCGGCCTGATCCTTGAGCGGCTTCGCAGCAAGGAGCAGGGCAAGTGAGCGCAACGGTTCTTTATCTGCATGGATTTCTTTCAGGACCCGGTTCGCGCAAAGCCTGCGTGCTGGGTGAACTCTGCCGCAAGCGGGGCGTGCGCTACGTCGCCCCCGACCTCAACATGTCGCCCAAGGAGGCTGCAGCCCTGATCTGGAGCGAGTACGAAAAGGCGCGCGAATTCGGCACGGTTGCCGTGGCCGGCGCAAGCCTTGGGGGCTTTTATGCCGCTTGGCTTGCCGGGCGCACCGGCATTCGTGCGGCGCTTTTAAATCCCGCCGTCGCCCCCTGGGAGATCGTCAAGCTCTACAACGGCGACTACCCGTCTTTTCTGGGCGACAAGGTGGTGCATGTCTCGCCCGAGTACGCCGGCGAGCTGCGCGGCCTTGACGCCGCTCCCTTTGCCGATCCCAGCCGCGTGCTGATGCTGCTTTCAACGGCCGACGAGGTGCTCGACTGGCAGTGCGCGGCCAGGCGCTTTCCCGACGTCAAAACGATCATCATCGAAGGCGGAGACCACCGGATCACCGGATTTGAGAAATATGCCGCGGAAGTCTCCGACTTCCTGCTGCAGCCGCAATGATTTCCCGAAAGGAATGCAATGTATTTGTTTTTTGATGAGGCCGGAGACTTCAAGGCCGGCACCGTGCTGAAAAAAGACGGTGCGAACTATCAGGTGGAGCTCACGACAGGCCGGCGCTGCAAGGTCAAGTCAAGCCACGTCTTTTTTGAATTTGAAAGACCGTCGGCGGCGGAGTTTCTGACGCAGGCGCAGGCGGCTGCCACCGAAATCGACCCGATGTTTGTCTGGGAGGTGGCCCCCGACGAGGAGTTCAGCTTCGAGACGATCGCTGAGGACTACTTTTCCACCGTGACGGCCGTGGAAAAGGGCGCTGCGCTGATGGCGCTTCACGCCAACCCCGTCTACTTCTACCGCAAGGGGCGCGGCTGCTATAAGAAGGCTCCCAAGGACATTCTGGATCGTGCACTGCTTGCCGTGCAGCGCAAAAAGGAGGAGGAGGAGCGGCGCAAGCGCCTTGCCGCCGATCTGGTCAACGGCATTGTTCCCGAAGCGGTTGCTAGCCGCGTCTACGACCTTCTTTTAAAGCCCGACAAAAACAGCACCGAGTGGAAAGCCTTAAACGATGCGGCAAGCGAAGCGCGGATCAGCCCGCTGCGCCTGATGCTCAAAACGGGTGCAATCGCCGATCCGCTCACCTGGCACGTGGAAAGCTTTCTGCGGACCAATTTTCCCCGCGGCAGCGGCTTTGCCCCTGAAGTCTGCGAAGTGTCGGACCTCGACATGGAACTTCCCGTGGCGCCGGTCAAGGCTTTCTCCGTGGACGATTCGTCGACCACGGAAATTGACGACGCAGCCAGCGTGACGCATCTGGAAGGCGGCAGAAGCCGCATCGGCATTCACATTGCCGCGCCCGCGCTCCTGATGCCGCGCGGGTGTCCTGCGGACGTTTCGGCCCGCTCGCGCATGTCGACCGTTTACGCGCCCGGCATGAAGATCACGATGCTGCCCGAAACCTGGATCGAGCGCACAAGCCTTGATGAAGGCCGCTGCGTGCCCTGCGTATCGCTCTATGTCACGGTCGACGACGAGACGATGGCGGTGCTTTCCACCGAGACGCAGCTTGAGAAGGTGACCGTCGCGCACAACCTGCGCTACGACCTCATTCACGAACAGGTGACGCCGCAGGCCATTGCCGACGGTACGCTCGCCGTTCCCTGCGCCGAGGAGATCGGCTTTTTGTGGCGCTTTGCCAAGGCGCGTCTGGCCGAGCGCGAGGAGCGCCGCGGCAAGCCCGAGCAGATCGGACGCATCGACTGGTATCTGGAGCTCGAAGGCGAGGGCGAAAACCTGCGCATCATCCGCAAGGGCCGGGTGCGCGGCGAGCCGCTGGATCTGCTGGTGGCCGAACTCATGATTTTTGCCAACAGCACCTGGGGGCTGTGGCTAGAAGAGTGCCGCACGGCGGGCATCTACCGCAGCCAGCGCATGGGCCGCGTGCGGATGAGCACCAGTCCGGGGCCGCACGACGGGCTCGGGGTGGAGCGCTACGCCTGGTCGACATCGCCCCTGCGCCGCTATGTGGACATGGTCAACCAACGCCAGATCATCTGCGCGGCAACGGGACGCCCTGCAGCCTATCAGGGCAACGACGTCGACTTCTATACGATCGTGAGCCAGTTTGAGTCGGTCTACGAGGGCTACATCGATTTTCAGCGCAAGATGGACCGCTTCTGGTCGCTGCGCTGGATCGAGCAGGAGGGACTCACGCAGATCGAAGCCGTGGTGATCAAGGCCGATCTGGTGCGCATTGAGGGGCTGCCCTTGGTGCAGCGCATTCCGGGGCTGCCCGAACTCGAGCGCGGCCAGAAGGTGCTGCTCGGCGTGCAGGGCTTTGACTACATCGATGTGCTTTTGGAGGCGCGTCTTCTCAGCGTTCTCGATGAGACCGACGAAGAGGCGCTCGAAGGCATCGAGGTTGAGCCCGAAATGGCTGAGGAAAAGGCAGGTGAGACGCCGGAGGCCAAGGAGGAGCCTGCGGCCGAACCAGCCGCGAACAAGCCCGCAGACAGCTGATTTCGGGCGCATCGCCTTGGCTTAGAATCGCAGTGAGAGGGCGTAGCGGCGCGAACAGTGAAGCGGCCGCCCGCCGGCATTTCGCAGGTATTTTTCAGGAGCGGCTTTATGGACAAGTATTTCGTCATCGGCAATCCGGTGAAGCATTCCCTTTCTCCGGACATTCACGCCATGTTCGCCGCTCAGTTCGAACTGGACATGAGCTACGAGCGCGCCGAGTTTGAGCCCGGCTGCTTTATCGAAGGCATGGCGGTGTTGCGACGCGAGCAAAAGCCTCAGGGCGCCAATGTCACGCACCCCTTCAAGCAGGACGCCTACCAGTACTGCGACGAAGTGACGCCGCGGGCGCGCAAGTGCGAAGCCGTTAACACGCTCATTTTTGACGGCAGCCGTGTGCTCGGCGACACGACCGACGGCAGGGGCTTTATCCGCGACGTGACGCAGCGCTGCGGCGCGTCGCTCACCGGAGCGCGTGTTCTGATCCTCGGAGCGGGCGGCGCCGGGCGGGGCCTTGTGACGGCGCTGCAGGACGAGGGCTGTGCGCGCATTTATCTGGCAAACCGCACGCCCGAGCGCGCCTATTCCGCCGGAATGGCGCTTGGCTGCGACGCGGGCAGCTTTGTGGATCTGATCGACGAGCGCTTTGACATCATCGTCAATGCCACGAGCGCGGCTTTTTCAGGCGCTGCGCCCGAGGTGCCGACCACGGCCTTTGCCGAATGTTCGCTTGCGGTGGACCTCACTTATGCGGCGCTGCCCACGCCGTTCATGCGCCTGGCGCAGGAAGCCGGGGCCGTGCGCATTGAAGACGGACTCGGCATGCTGGTGGCGCAGGCCGCTGAGAGCTTTGCCATCTGGACAGGTCGCATGCCGCAGACCAAGCCCGTCTACGAGACGCTGCGGGCGCGGCTTGCGGCATCGGTGGCCGAATAACCGCGGTTTTCCTCTGAAAACCTGAACTTTTCGCTTTGCAAACTGGCGGCGCGGCGCCTTCACTGCGTACAATGCCGCCCGTAAGCTTTTCCAGATGCCCGTGCCGGCCGATCGTGAGGCACGGACTCCTGCCCGTAATCTGTAAGCGCAAACGATCACCATCTTTTCAAAGGCCGGTCCTTCTAAGCCATCCGAGTAACCATCTTTTGCGGCGCCCGCAGGAGGAAACGCAGTGACAGAGCCCGACAACAACAAGGAAGAGCTCTTGACGGCCGACGACAGCCTGCTTTCGCGCGATCCGGAGATGGCCAACCGCGCGCTTGACCGCATCACGCAGGTTTTCGACGAACTCGACGAGCGGGGCGGCGCGACGGCAAAGAACACGGAGGATCCCGAGGCTGCCGCACTGGATCCGACGGCGCAGACTGAACTCACCGAAGTCCTCAAAGATCTGCATCCGGCTGACATTGCCTACATCCTGGAGGCGCTGCCTCCGGAGGAGCGTCTGGCCGTCTGGAATCTGGTGCGCCACGAGCACGAAGGCGACGTGCTCGTCGAGGTGAGCGAAGGTGTTCGCGAAACCCTGATCGACGCGATGGATCGCGAAGAGCTCGTCGACGCGGTCGAGGGACTTGACACCGACGAAATCGCCGACCTGGTCGACGACCTGCCGCCGGACGTGGTCGCCGAGGTGCAGGAAGGCCTCTCGCACGAGGAAAGGGCGCAGCTGCGCGCGGCCATGAGCTATCCGGAGGACAGCGTCGGCGCGCGCATGGACTTCGAGATGATTTCCATCCGGCAGGATGTTTCGCTTGAGATTGTGCTCAAGTTTCTGCGCCGCTTTGAGTCGCTGCCCGATCACACCGACCAGCTTTTTGTGGTCGACCGCCAGGGAAAATTCCTCGGGGCGCTGCCGGTGACGCAGATTCTGGTGCATGAGCCGGCCAAGTCCGTCTCTTCGCTCATGCAGACCGACATCCTCACGCTCAACCCCCTGGACGACGCAAGCGACGCGGCGCAGGCCTTCGAGCGCTATGACCTTGTAAGTTCTCCGGTGGTCGACGAAGCCGGGCGTCTGGTCGGACGCCTGACGGTGAACGAAGTCGTTGACGTGATTCGTGAGGAAAGCGCCGAAGACGCCTACGCAGCCGTTGGTTTGGATGAGGAGCAGGATATTTTCGGCAGCGTCTGGGATTCGGCCAAAAGCCGCTGGCTGTGGCTCGGGGTCAATCTGTGCACGGCGTTTTTCGCCTCCCGCGTGATCAGCGCCTTTGACGGCACGATCGCCAAGGTGGTGGCGCTTGCCGCGCTCATGCCGATTGTGGCCGGCATGGCGGGCAACTCGGGCAACCAGACATTGACGCTTTTGGTGCGCTCCATGGCAATGGGCCAGGTTACCGAGGCCAATACGGCAAGGCTTCTGAAAAAGGAGCTGCTCGTGGCGCTTTTAAACGGCCTGTTGTGGGGCGCGATCGCGGGTCTCTGCGTGTGGGCGCTCTACCACGACAGCCCCCAGGGCATGATGCTCGGCGCCGTGATGGCGCTGGCGATGCTGCTCAATATCGTGCTTGGCGCCGCCATGGGTTTGGCTGTTCCCCTGGTGCTCAAATATTTCGGCAAGGATCCGGCCATGGGCGGGTCCGTCCTTCTCACCTTCATGACCGACTCGGGCGGCTTTCTCATCTTCCTGGGACTTGCCAGCATTTTCTTCAAATGACTTCTTGCGGGCTGAGCCTGAGGGCCGTCCGCGGCCAATTTGTTAATGCTTGTCAAATTGCATTTTCATCGGCCAAGTCGTTGTAAGATTTTCAGTACATCAGGATTTTCCCTTGTCTGGGAAAGTGAAGGAAAGCTTTGCAGGCCGCTTGTTTCTGTCGGAGACGACGGCGGAAGGGGGCGGCCTGCGCGAGAGACGATTATGAGAAAGAACATTGCAGCGATCGGCGCGGTTTGCAGCGCATTGGTTCTGGCCGGGTGCGCCAACGACGGCACCGCCTACCGCTCGGACGTCTACTGGTCGGGACAGGTCAATCAGGCTCAGGAAGTCAAGACCGTGCAGATCATCGCCGTGATGCCCGCCCGCATCACCGTTGACAACCGCAGCGACCGCAGCGAGTCGAGCACGATGGGCATGATTCTGGGCGCTTTGGCGGGCGCCGCCGTCGGCGCGACGGTGAGCGACTCGCCCGACGCCGTGATCGCGGGCACCGTGGGCGGCGCAGCGCTGGGCAACATTGCCGGCAAGGGCGTCAGCGGCAGGGCTGAGAACTTTGTCGACGGCGTGCAGATCACCTTCCGCTACGACGACAAGATCTTCAATTCGGCTCAGGTCGGCCGCGTGTGCGAGTACAAGACCGGCACCGCCATCATGGTCTCGCCCTCGCCCAATGAAACCCGCATCCAGCCGAATAATCCCTACGGATGCGCAAAGCAGTAACCAACGCTTGGAGTGAATGCGATGAAAAAGCTTTTGCTCACAATGACCCTGACGGCAGCCTGCTCGCTCGCCTGGGGGCAGAACAGTGCGGTTCCCCCCGACTACGCTGCACAGGCCACGCAATACCAGGCCAACCCTGTGGATGCACAGATTGAAGCGGTGCGCCGCAACTACGAAGATGTGAAGGCCCGCGCCCAGATGAAGCTTGACGCCGAACGGCGCGCCCAGCAGGCGCGCGAAGAGCAGCAGGCGCAGGTCCGGGCAAAGGAGCAGGCGCGCGCCCGCGCCGAATCGGCTGCACGTGCCAAGGAGGCTGCACGCAAGGCCGCAAAACAGGAAAAGTACCAGGACGAGGAGCGCGAGCTGGCCCTTGAGCTCAAGCGGCTCGATGTCCGCTCGAAAACGAGCGACATTGAAGTAAAGGAAGCCGTCAACCGCGAGAAGGTGCGCCGCGCCAATGAAATCGTCGAACGCGAGCTGCAGGGCGCAGCCCCCAGCAAGCGTTGAGACTGCACCTGCGCAAAGGGCCGCGGACCGCGTCCACGGCCTTTGCAGAGGCTATTCCCCGAAGAGTTTTTTGAGCTCGTCGGGGATTCCTTTTTTGGCGGGCCGGGCTGTTTCTTCCAGTGCGCGCGAGGACAGTTCGCTTGACGTGTACTCCTCCTCGATGACGTCGTGGTAGTAGCTGAGCGGTTCGGCTGAGGTGAGAAAGCGCTCGGCCACTTCACTGCCCACATCCTCATAGCGCAGGACGCGCTTGGTGTCGAATTCGATGTCCAGGGCGCGCTTGACCGGATCGTAGCCGGCCGAGACGATGCCCCCGCGATGTATGGGCTTTCTACGCATGGAAGATCTCCGAAAAGCTTCGGCAAATGCCTCTTGGGCGATTATAGGTTCGCGGCGTCGATACAATCCTTGGAAATTTTCCTAGGTTCAGCCCACTTGTCTTAGCAAATTTTCAAATGGCATCCAACAGCATTCATCCGGATTCACGCATCGCCCGACTCGAAGAGCTTTTCGCCTCCCTGCCCGGACTCGGGCCGAGATCGGCCGCACGGCTTGTGTCTGAGCTTCTGACGGCTAGAAGGGGTGAAGCGCATGAAATCGCCGCAGGACTCGAAACGGCTTTGAAGCTTGTGCACCACTGCCCGAGATGTCATACGCTCACCACCGATCCCGTTTGCAGCTTCTGCCGGGATGCTTCGCGCGACAAGACCCGGCTGTGCGTGGTCGAAAGCGTGGCCGACCAGAAGGCGGTCGAGGCAAGCATCGCCTATCAGGGCGGCTACTTCGTTCTGATGGGGCGCATCAATCCCCTTGAGGGAACGGAACCCGAGGCGCTCGGCGTGCCGCAGCTTTTAAGGCGCGTCAAGGAGGAGGGGGTGAGCGAACTCATCCTTGCCACGAGCTACACGCCCGAAGGCGACGTCACCGCGCATTTGATCGCCTCGACCGTGCGCAAGCATTTTCCCGAGGTGCGGATTACGCGCCTTTCCAAAGGACTGCCAAGCGGCGTCGAACTGGAATATGCCGATGCGGCAAGCATCGCCTCGGCTGTGATCGAACGCCGCTGAGAGGCTTTTCTACGGCACGTTTTCCCGCTTGATGAGCGCTTCCGGCACCAGCGGATCGCAGTCGATGAGCTGCAGGTCCTTCACCATCTTGAGCGTGCCCTGCTTGTATTTTTGGAAGTGGGCCGTCTGGATGTGGTGCTTGTAGGCGGCTTCGCTTGCATAGATTTCCAGAATGTAGAACCGGGTGGGGTCCTTTTGCTCCTGCATGCTGTAGAGCACGCGTACGCCGGGCTCGCGCTTCATGGATTCGCGGCCGACTTCGGCGGCCATCACCTTGTAGGCGTCAAGCTGCGCGGGATCCACCGTGATCATGGAAAGACGCACGATGTTGCCGGCATAGGGGTTGGCAGCGCCGGCTCCTGAGGCGGGAGCCTGATCGGCGGCAAAAGCCGGGCAGCAAAGGCAGACAGCGGAGGCAAAAGCGGCGAGTGTCTTGGCGAGCATGTGTTTTCTCCAGAAAATCAAATGGGATTTAGCATCAACTGCGCGAGACGGCGGCTGCGGCTGTTTCTCCAACGATCAGGCCGCTCGCAATGACGTCGCACAGACGCGTGGAAATCGAACCGCAGACGGCTCCGGCGGCAAAAAGCCCCGGGATTGCCGAATCATCAGCGGCGCGCAGCACGTTGAAGTCTGGGTTGACTTCCAGTCCCCCTTCGGTCTTAAAGCGCACCGTTGAGCTCGGTGTGGACACATAAAAGGGGCCCTTAAGGGCGCGAAAGAGGGGGTCGCTGCGGCCGAACTCCGAATCCCGCTTGAGGGCGGCGTCGCGTTCGATGGTTCGCAGAGTCTTTTCCAGACCCTCAGGCGAAACACCGGCCTTTTGAGCGGCTTCGGCAATGGTTTCGCCCTTAAAGAGCGCTCCTGCGGCAAGAAGTTCGTCAAAGCGCCAGCGCTTGCGGTTGGGTCCTGTGAAAACAGCTTCGTCAAAGACCATGTAGGCGCCGTCGATTTTCTTGCGAAAGCATGCAAGCGCACAGCCTGCGTAGCGTGAGGCGTGTTCGTTGCAAAAGCGCCGGCCGTTTTTGTCGACCAAATAGGCCGTGTCGGTGTCAAAGAGAATCCAGGAGGGGCTCTTCTGACCGGGCTTGGGCGCGGCATAGAGCTTTGGCATGGACTCCATGTCTTCCAGCGCCGCTCCGGCAAGCCGGGCAATCCGGATGCCGTCGCCGTCGTGCCCGGGCGGAACGCCTTCGCCGACGGCGGTGAAGCCCTTGGGAATGTCCGCCCAGACGCGCTTGTAGCGGCACATCATCTGTGCATTGTCGATGAATCCCCCGGTGGCGACAATCACGGCCTTGGCGGCGGCGCGCACAAGACGCCCGTCGCTTTCAAAAACCGCTCCGGTGACGCGCCGGGCGCCTTTTGCAGCTCCTTGGGTCTCATCGGGCGCAGTCGTGAGTTCGACAAGCCGCGCATCGGTGAGAATCTGCACGTGTAGCCGCTCGAGCTCCTTAACCAGCGCCTGCGCAAAGGCGGGCATGGATCCGGGCATGGAAGGCAGCAGAAACGGCTGCTGGGCGTTGATCGGCATGAAGCGCACGCCGAAGGACTTCAAAAACTGCACCACCTTGGGCGAGGTTTCCGCCGAGCGGCGCAAGACGCGGGGGTCGTGCTTGAAAATGCCCGAGTAGATGGGCGAAAGCGGCATGTTGTCGCGAACCTTGGAAAGCGGCTCATCCATGACGCCGCGCTCGATGAGCGACCAGTAGGCGTCAATTCCTGTCTGCGCCTTGATGTGTTGGGCGTCGTGCTCCACGCTGTGCGCCGTGGCGATGATGCCCGCCGAAAGAATGCCGTCGCCTCCCGGATAGGAGCGCTTTTCAATGACAAGAACGCGCGCTCCCTTTCGAGCCGCCGTGACGGCGGCGGTAAGACCCGCAAAGCCCGCGCCGGCAATGAGAATGTCGGTTTGAAGATCGGCAGGGGCCTCGGGCGCAGCGGCGGCGTGAGCCGCCGGAACAGCGGCAGCTGCGGCGGCCGCCTGAAGGAATTGACGTCTTTTCATGGCAGATCAACCAAGAAGTTTGTCGCCGTGCACTTTGGCGACGGTGAATTCCGTGACGGTCCAGACGGCGCAGCTGCCTGCGCGCAGGGGATCGGCGGCAAGAAGTGCGTCAAGGGCGCTGCGTGAGGCGGCTTTGGCAATGAGCGCACCGCCTGTTTTGTCGCCGTAGGCGCCGAAAAGCAGAAAATCGCCGGCATCAAAGTGCTTGACCAGGTAAGCCATGTGAGCGGGCAGCAGGGGTGCGGCGGCGGCTGCATCGTGAATGCGCACATCAACGAGAAATTTCATGATGCTCTCCTTCTTATGCGTTCACTTCAGCGGCAATGCGGGCGGCATGATCCTTTGCGGCGGCAAGAATCCTTTCGCGGTTGGCTTCGCCGTGAACGCCGTTGATGAAGATCATCCCGTTGGACCAGACCGGCGGCAGGGACTGCATGCCGCAGTAGTTGGCCGTCTGCAGCAGGGGCGGCAGAAAGTCCTCCATGGGCCAGGTCATGGAGCGGCCGCGGGCGTACTCCGCGGCGGGCGCGCCGGTGGTCAGCGAAATCAGGAGCATTTTGCCGTGCAGCGCCGTGCCGGTGCTGCCGTAGGCAAAGCCGTGCGTGAGCACGTCGTCGATCCACTTCTTCATGAGGGCGGGCATCGAATACCAGTAAAACGGAAAGTGCCAGACGATGGTGTCGGCGGCGCTTAACGCCTGCTGCTCGGCTTGAACATCAAACGAACCGTTGCGGCAGAGTGCGGCGAGCGTGCGCACCTGCGCCTGCGGCAGCAGTCTGTCGAGTTCGTCGATGATCGCCTTTCCGGACAGTGATTGCTCCGGATGCGGATGGCCGTTGATGATGAGAATGTTGGACATGTTGGATTCTCCTCCAAATGGGATCTTGGTAAGAGCATTTTCCAATCATGTATGAACTTTTTCGGCGTCAATCTGGTCAAAATATTGCGTATTTTTATCAAATTGTCGAAATTGCTCAAACGCTTTCCTACAATGGCTTCAATCGTTGAATACCTGGACGGCTGATATCGTGACTGAGATTCTCGCGAGCGGGCGGACTGAAGGCGCCTGCATTCTGACTTCGGAACAAATTCTTGCGGCGGCGGCGCGCCTTGTGCTCAAGCACACGCCCGCGGGCGGCGTCTATCCGACGGCGGTGCCGGGCGTCACGCTCTACCGCATCACCGAGCCCGGCTACATCGAGCGTTCGGTGGGCGAAATCATGACGACCTACATCATCAACGGACGCAAGACGACCGCCATCGGCGGGCGGATCCTGGAGTACGGGCCCGCAGAAAGCCTTGTCTGCGGCATCGCCTGCCCGTCGGAGTTTCAGACGCTCGATGCAAGTCCCGAGAATCCTTTTCTTGCCATGAGCGTTTCGCTCGACCTTTCCGTATTGATGGAATACGCGGGCATGATGACTGCCGCAAAACAGCCTGCGGGCGGCGTTGCCGAAGGCGTGTTCGTCATCCGGCCTGACGAGGATCTGGCGCTTGCGTTTCTGGCGCTGCTGCGTCTTCTGGAAAGGCCGCAGCTCATTGCCATCCGCAGTCCTCTGCTGCTGCGCGAGCTGCATGCGCTGCTTTTGGACTCCTCCTGCGGTGAACAGCTCAGGGGGCTAGCCAGCGCGGGTTCGCAGGGACACGCGGTGCTCAATGCCGTCAATTGGATCCGCAGAAATTTTTCGCAGAGCTGCTCGATGGAGGATCTTGCCGGCAGGGCCAACATGTCGGCCGCCACCTTTCACCGGAAGTTCAAGCAGGTGACCGGCTTTTCCCCAGTGCAGTTTCGCAAGCGGGTGCGGCTGTTTGAAGCGCGCAGGCAGCTGATCGTCCGCGAAGCCAATGCAACGACGGCGGCCTTTGCCGTGGGATACGAAAGTCCGGCGCAATTTGCCCGCGACTACAAGGCGCTTTTTGGGGCGCCGCCGCTGCGGGACGTGCGGCGGCTTGCCCAAGGCGGCCGTCGAAAGTGATGCCGATTTCAGGCACAGAATCAATTTTGTGCAGACAAAAGAGGCTGAAAAGGAACGGCAGACTAGAATGTGAGCATTGAATCATAAGGAATAAACGATGCTTGACGCAGTTCTGCATTCAGCGCAGGCCGTTCTTGTTTTGTTTTCGATTGCATTCGTCGGTTTTGAAACCTCCCGCCGGGGATGGTTCAATGAGGACGGCAGGCGCCTGATCGCAAGACTTGTGAACCTGTGTCTTCCCGTCTTTCTTTTCTACAACGTCACATCTAAGTTCACCCACGACGATTTGCTTGCGGTTTTGCGCGTGGTGGGACTGCCCTTCATCACCGTTGCCTTCAATTGGCTTATTTCGCTTGCCCTGGTGCATTTCGGGTTTGTGAGAAAGGAAATCGCCGGCGCCTTCATCGCCTGCTTTTCGGGCGCCACCGTCACGTTCCTCGGCATTCCGGTGGTGACGATCATGTTTGGCGAAACGGGCATCGGCTATCTGCTCGTGTACTTCTTTGCCAACGTGCTCTTTATCTGGACGATCGGCCTGTACGGCATTCAGATGGACGGCGTGCGGCACGCCGGGCGCAGGCAGCCGCGGCTTTTTTCCAAGCGCAGCCTCAAGATGTTCTTCCAGCCCCCGCTGCAGGGCTTTTTGCTTGGCGTGCTCTTCGTGGTGCTTGCCATTCCAGTGCCTGATGCACTGATGATGGTGACGCGCGACCTCGGCCGCGTGGCTACGCCTCTGGCGCTCATCTTCATCGGCATGACCATTCAGCACATCGGCTTTGAAAAGGTCCGCCACATCCCGCGCGAAGTTTGGTACGTGCTCTGTTCCTGCTTTGTGCTCAGACCCCTGGTGGTCTACCTTGTGACGGGGTGGTTTGACGTGCCGACCTTCACGCGCCAGGTTTTCATCGTCTCCTCCTGCATGCCGGTTTCCTCGGTGATCGGCGTGCTTGCCAAAAACTACGGCGCCGACGAGGAGTTCTGCTCGGAGGCAATTGGCATTTCCACGATCGCCCTCCTGGTGGCGCTGCCGGTGATTCTGATTCTGGTGCGCATGATTTGATGCACGGCGCTGCCGCCGGCTGCGGCAGAAGGCCGGTTTTGCCGCCATAACGCACAAAAAAGCCGCCGCACCGTCAGTCAGACGGCCGGCGGCTGATGCGGCTTACCGCATTACTTCATGATTGAAGCGACGATGCGCGTCCACACTTCAAGCGCCGGATCCATGTCCTTTTCCTTGATGTCGAAGGTCGAGGTGTGGTGGCCGGACGGACGGTCGGAGCCCCACAGGAAGAAGGCCGCCTTGCCGCCGTGGGCCTGCACGCGGCGGGCAAGAATCGTGGCGTCTTCGCTGCCGCCGAAGTTGAGCGCCTTGTCAATCACCTTGATGCCTTCGGTGGCGCGGCCCGCGTCATTGATCACATCCACGAGCTCGGGGTCTGCCGTGAGATCGACCGCCTCGCCCATCTTGCGCATCTCGTACGTGACGCCGAAGCCCACGGCGATGCCCTTGCAGATGTTGGTCACCTGATCGACCATGTACTGGTTGATGTCGCCCGTTTCGCCGCGCACTTCCAGCTTCATCACGGCCTTGCTCGGGATGACGTTGCGGCCCTCGCCGGCAATGAGCTGGCCGACGTTGATGCGGGTCATGCCGCCCGAGTGGCGCGAGATGCCGAGCATCTGCACGGTGGCGTTGGCGGCTGCGGCAAGCGCATTGCGGCCGTCCTGCGGGCAGGCGCCGGCATGCGCGGGCTTGCCGTGGAAGGTGACGTCAAGCTTGGTCGTGCACAGATAGCCGTAGAGGTTGGCAGCCAGTTCACCCGACTTGGCGCTCATGGCGACGTGCGAGCCCACGAAGTAGTCGCAGTCGTCGACAATGCCGCTGGCGGCCATGCCGGCTGCGCCGCGCACGCCTTCTTCGGCCGGCTGGAAGAGGATCTTGATTTTGCCCGAGAGCTTGTCCTTATTGTCCATCACCCAGTGTGCGACGGCCAGCCCCATCGACATGTGGGCGTCGTGGCCGCAGGCGTGCATGAAGCCCGGATTCTTGGAGATGAAGCCCTCTTTGGCGGGCAGGTGCGAGGGATCGGTCCTTTCGGTCACCGGCACGCAGTCGATGTCAAAGCGAATGGCAAGAGTCGGACCCGGACGGCCCGTATCAAGCACGGCCACGCACCCGGTTAGCCCCTGCATTTCATTGAGCAGTTCTTCGCTCACGCCGTTTTTGCGGGCGCGCTCGATGCCGGCTGCGACAACAGCGTCGTCGCGGCCGAGGCAGGCATCGGGATTGACGACCTTGCGGCCGAGCAGAACCTCGTAGCCGTAGCCGCGAAGCGTTTTGACAAGGAATGCCGTGGTGGTGAATTCAGACCATCCCTCTTCGGGGTTCTGATGCAGCTGACGGCGGATGTTGATCAGTTGATCGTGATAAGCGCTGAGCATTTTGAAGTTTCCTTTGTGCCAGAAAGACAGACAGCGGCAGAAAGCCTCGACCGGCGCAAACCGGCCGGAATTTTCCGGCATCCTCCGCAGACGGAGACGGGAGGGTGCCGCAAAACAAACATACCTCAAAAGTGGCACTCCGTAGAGGGGTTAAATCGCCCGAAGTAGGCATTAAGTCAAAAGTTCCGGCCAAATTTTCAACTGTTTCAGAAAATTTCGAATAATAATAAAGAGGTATACGGGCGGCTCCCCGGCTGGCGTCAGGACGCTTTGCGGGGGCGTCATTCGACCGTCCGATAAAAAGAAAATAACAACTGAGGAAGATGTGAGATGACCGGTGATTTGCAGCGCGACGGCACCAAGTTCTGCCGTTCGATTTTTGATACGGTCCGCAAGATGAGCGCCGACGGGCTGGGCGTTACCCGTCAGGGATACTCAAAGGGCGAGACGGAGGTGTTGGACTACCTCAAGATGATCGGGCAGGAGCTGCGGCTGGAAATCAACACGGACCTCGCCGGCAACGTCTGGATGTGCCTGCCGGGCAAAAATCGCGATCTTCCGGCGTTCGTGGCGGGCAGCCACGCCGACAGCGTGCCGCAGGGCGGAAACTACGACGGACTGGCCGGCATCACCGCGGCCCTTGCCGTCGCGTGGTGGATGCGCCGCATCAACTACACGCCCGAGCGCGACTTCATGGTGCTGATGATGCGCTGCGAGGAGTCAAGCTTCTTTGGAAAAGCCTATGTCGGCTCGCTGGCACTCACCGGCAAGCTCACGCTTGCCGATACGGCCTTGAAGCACCGCTCGCTTGACATGACACTCGGGGAGTGCATTTCGGCCTGCGGCTTTGTGCCGGCCGACATGACCACCGGCCGACCCCTGGTCGACCTGAGCAAAATCGCGGCGTTTGTGGAGCTGCACATTGAACAGGGGCCGACGCTTGACAGCTCCGAGACCGAGCGCGTCGGCATTGTCACCGGCATCCGCGGCAACGTCCGCCACAAGAAGGTGACGTGCCTGGGACAGACCGCCCATTCCGGGGCCGTTGACAAGCAGTACCGACATGACGCGGTGATGGCGACGGCCGATCTGATCCACCGCATGGACAAGCACTGGGATGAATGGCTTGCCAGGGGCGAGGATCTTGTTTTCACCGTGGGTGTTTTAAAGACATCCGCGACGGCGGCCATTTCGGTGATTCCGGGGGAGACGACCTTTACGATCGACATGCGCAGCCTTTCGGTTGACACCTGCGAGCGCTTCCATGCGCTGCTGCTCGAGGAGGCCGAGGCGGTTGCGCACGAGCGCGGCGTGAAGTTTGAGTTCGACCGCAAGATCGTGACCGATGCAGCCAAGGTTGATGCCGCGCTCTCGGCCCGGCTTGAGGCGGCGGCCAAGGAGGCCGGCGTTGCCGTGCGGCGCCTGGCAAGCGGCGCAGGTCACGACGCCGCCGTGATCGGCAACAGCGGCGTTCCGGCAGCCATGATTTTTGTGGCTAATCAGAACGGCTCGCACAACCCCTATGAAGCCATGAAGATTGAGGACTTCATGAAGGGCGTCAACGTGCTCTGGCACACCGTGCGCGATTACGACGCACAGCCGTAATCGGCAGGCTCCCGCAGGAGCGGGGATTTTGACTGGCAGCAACGATCCAGAAGAAGGCCGGATTCTTCAAGCATCCCGCAGCCGCGGGACTTGAAGAGCAGCGAAAAGATGACGACAACAGAAAAAGACAAAATTCAAACATCCCGCATTTTGATTTTTGATCAGTGCCCGCTTTTTGCACGGGCCTTGAGCGCACTTATTGCAGAGCATCAGCCGGCGACGCTGCGCCAGGTTACCAGCAACGCAAACGACGCCCTGGGACTGGTGAAAACGGCCAACCCTGATCTGGTCTTCATTGATCTTGACGGCGGCGACATCGGCGTTTCGCTTTTGCGCGACATCAAGGCGCTGGAGCGGGCGCCGCGCTGCGTGATGCTCATCACCGACGGCGCCCAGCCGTCTCTGATGGCGGCCATCCGTTTGCAGGCAGACGGCTTTATTTCAAAACGGCTTGAGGTCGGTCAGCTCGCAAGCCAGCTCAAGCTTGCGGCCTCCGGCGAAATGGTGATCAGCGATTCGCTCACCGCCGCGCTTGCCGTTTCACTGCGCAATGTGCCGGCTGCCGACGACAGCAGGGACATTGCGCGCTTGAGCCCTCGCGAAGTCGATGTGCTTTACTGCATCGCCAACGGCATGAGCAACCGGCAGATTTCTGAGCAGCTCAAGATTTCCGACGGCACGGTGAAGGTGCACGTCAAGCATGTCTTGAAGAAGCTGGGCTTTTCAACCCGCGTCGAGGCTGCTCTGTGGGCAAGCGAATCCGGCTACAAGGGCACGATCCTGCGCGGCCCGGCCGGTTGATCCGTTTGAACGATCTTCCTTCAACGGCCGGCTGTTTTCTCATTGAGAGGACGGCCGGTTGTTTTTAGCCGGGACCGAAGAGGTCCGCCATCACCGCCGTCTGCGCAGAGGCAATGCGCCCGAAATGCGCGTAGGCGCTTTGCGTGACGATGCGGCCGCGCGGCGTGCGCTGCACGAGCCCCTGCTGGATGAGGTAGGGCTCAACCACATCTTCGAGCGTTTCACGGTCTTCGCCCACGGCGCTTGCAAGGTTGTCGATGCCCACGGGGCCGCCCGCAAACTTGTCGATGATGGTGAGCAGAAAGCGCTGGTCGACAAAGTCAAGCCCCATCGAGTCCACGTCGAGCATGCGCAGCGCGGCGTCGGCCACTTCAGCGGTGATGACGCCGTTGCAGCGCACCTGTGCAAAGTCGCGCACGCGTCTTAACAGGCGGTTTGCCACGCGCGGCGTTCCGCGCGAGCGTCGTGCGATTTCATAGGCGCCGGCCGCTTCAATGGGTACGTTGAGCAGCTTGGCCGAACGTGTGACGATGCGGGCGAGATCCTCGTTGTCGTAGAACTGCAGCTGATTGACGATGCCAAAGCGCGCCCGCAGGGGATTGGTGAGCGATCCGGCCCGCGTCGTGGCGCCGATCAGGGTGAAGGGCGGCAGATCGAGCTTGATGGAGCGCGCCGCGGGCCCTTCGCCGATCATGATGTCGATTTGGTAGTCCTCAAGCGCCGGGTAGAGGATTTCTTCGACAACGGGGCTCAAGCGGTGAATCTCGTCGATGAAGAGGACGTCGTTTTTCTCCAGATTCGTGAGCAGCGCCGCGAGGTCGCCCGGACGCTCGAGCACCGGGCCGGAGGTCTGGCGCAGATTGACGCCCATTTCATTTGCCACGATGTGCGCAAGCGTTGTCTTTCCCAGTCCCGGGGGGCCGAAGACAAGCAGATGATCCAAGGGCTCTCCGCGCTGCTTGGCGGCGGCAATGAAGATTTCCAGCTGCTCGCGCACGGCTTTCTGGCCGACGTAGTCGGCAAGCCGGACCGGGCGCAGGGCGCGGTCGATGTTGTCCTCATTGGGGCTGGTGCTTTCAGCGGAGACGACGCGTTCGACGTTTTCCATGGATGTCTGCTGTGGGGGAAATCAAAGATCAGTGTGCCAGGGATTTTAGGGCTTCTCGGATGCCGGCGGAAACGCTGATGTCCGGGGCGAGCTTCTTGGCCGCCGCATTGGCTTCGCGCTCGGAATAGCCGAGGGCGACGAGGGCGGCGGCCACATCGCTGCGGTTGTCGCCCGGGGCGGCGGCAAGCGTGACGCCGTCCAGGTCGGCCGTGATTTTGCCCTTGAGTTCCAGTATAAGCCGTTCGGCGGTCTTTTTCCCGATGCCGGGCACGCGCGTGAGCAGTCCGATTTCCTGCTGCGCCACGGCCTGCGCAAGCGCTTCGACGCTCATGCCGGACAAGACGGCCAGCGCCGTGCGTGCGCCGATGCCGGAAATCTTGATCAGCTGGCGAAACGCCGAGCGTTCCTTGGCGCTGCCAAAGCCGTAGAGCAGCTGCGCGTCCTCGCGCACGATGAAGTGCGTGAGAAGCGTCACTTCGCGACCGACGTCGGGCAGGTTGTAGAAGGTCGACATCGGGACGTCGATTTCGTAGCCCACGCCGTGAACGTCGACAAGAATCTGCGGCGGGTTCTTTTCCAGCAGTACGCCGTGAATGCGACCGATCATGAGTGACTGTTCCTTATCTTGTTGTTGACGAGCTGCGCCCAGGCGCTGCGGCGTGATTTGCGCGAGGTCAGGATCCGGGCGCCGGTTCTCGACGGCGTGTCGCCGAGCGCTTCAATGGCGGCAAGCCGCATGGCGTGCGCGTGCGTCACGGCGCAGGCAAGGGCGTCGGCGGCATCGGCCTGAAGGTTGTCCGGAAGCTTCAGGAGCGAAGCAACCATCATCTGCACCTGGCTTTTGGCGGCCCGTCCCGTACCGACCACGGAGTTTTTGATTTCCGAGGGGGAGTATTCCGACACCGTGAGGCCATGGTGCGCCGCACAGGCCAGCGCTGCGCCGCGGGCCTGCCCGAGCAACAGGGTCGAACGGGGGTTGATGTTGACGAAAACAAGTTCAGCGGCGGCGCAGTCGGGCTGGGTCTGGGCGATCACGGAGGAAAGTTCGCGGAAAATCGTCCCCAGGCGTTCGCTCAGGATGCCGGAGGGCACGTGAATGCAGCCGGCGGAGACAAACGACAGGCGGTCGCCTTCAGCGTCGATGACGCCGAAGCCGGTGTGGTTCAGACCGGGGTCGATGCCCAGGATGCGTTTTTTAGCCATGAAGAGCCGCGCTGTTTGTGGTGGAATGGGTGATTCTAAGGCAAGTCTGCATTTGTCAACCGCGCCGGCCGGTTCGGAAGAAGGCGGTTCGTGCAGTCGGTTTTCCAAAAATATTTGCAAAATTCAAATATATCGGTAGAATACGAAGCCTTCGCTCATGAGTTGATGGGCGGAGGAAAAATCCGTATGCGCGGTTGGCTCAGTGGTAGAGCATCGCCTTCACACGGCGGGGGTCACTGGTTCGAATCCAGTACCGCGCACCACGTACGGTTTTTTTAAACTGTCGCAATCTATCGCAGAATGCCGCGAAAGCCCCGTTGATCAAGGGATTCGCGGTTTTTTGTTGCCTTTTTTCTGCCGCTGCCCGTCGCCAAATATCGCCGCAAGCCGCGATTTTTTATGCCCCCTTTTAAGTACCCTCACAGGCATCAAAACCGGTGGAGGGTACTTAAAAGCGACAAGAAAGCAGTAAAAAATCCTTTAAAAACAGCGGCTTAGTGTGAGCGCAATCTTGTGCTCAATGGGATTCGGCCTTTCAAACGCAAAGCTTCGCACAGGCAGGATGCCTCAGAGTTCCTCACGAAGCGCTTCATCGGCAAAGATTGCCATTTGAGGCGCCTCGCCCTCACGCATCACCGCCCGGTACATGCCCGCCGAATTGAGGGCAAAGGTCGCGTGTCCGGCAGCATCGATGGCAACGAGCCCTCCGCGTCCGCCGGTGGCGGCAAGCGTCTGGATCACAGCGTCGGCGGCTGTCTGAAGCGGCTCGCCAAGGTAGCGCATGCGGGCGGCGATGTCGGAGGCTGCCGTATAGCGCATGAAGAACTCTCCGTGACCGGTGCAGCTCACCGCACAGGTGCGGTTGTCGGCAAAGGTTCCCGCACCAATCCAATGACCTCGCCCGTCAGCAGATCGATGCCGGCAAGAACACTGACAGTGCCAAGCCGACGATACTCGTAGTCGCGAGCCATACACTTGTGTTCCGGTGATGCCGCAAGATCAGGGGCGATGTTGCCAATGGCTTGAATCCCGGGCTTTTCGTCGTACGACAAAAAGGCTTCGCCGCAGAGCTCGTCGGCTCGGTAGCCTTCGCCGACCTGATCCCGGGTCCACTGCAGAATCCACTCAATTCGTTTGTAAACCAGAAGCACGCTCTTGGCCTTGGGCTCAAAATCAGGATCCTTGCGCACCTGGTAGAACTTCATGCGATGCGGTTTGATCGCGCGGTCGTTCAAGATGCTCCAGACCGTTGAGCGTTGAACATTCTGAAGCTCCAAAAAACCCTGCTCGACGCAATGCTGGTGAACGTACTTGGTGAGTTCACTGATGGTCCATTGCTGCGTCCGGGGAGCGCCAGGCACCGTGTCTGGAATGCGGCAGGCCAGTGAGATTACCCACACCTTGGCTTCCTGGGAAATGCTGTCTGGCCACCCTGTACGATCGAGATCTTCAAGCGCGGCATCCAGGCCATAGGCGTGGCATTTCTTGACGATCTTGGCAATGGTCGGCGTTGAGACTTGAACCTCCTTTTCAATGTCGGCATAACTCAAGTCTGCAGCGCGCATCAGCAGGATTTTTGCGCGCTGCTGATGCCGTACCTGCGCTGTGCGCGACTTGGCGAGATTTGTCAGCTTGGCAAACCTCGTCAGCCGTGAAATTGAGCGAAAATTTTGGTGGTCGTCCGGCCATGATCCACTCCTGTGGGCGTGTCGAAATGTTAATACCGGACGATTTTTACATGATTACTTAACTAAATTAGAGAACGCTGTACTAGGACGCAGCTCCACCCTTGACCTGCTCGTTGCAGGATGCCTCTTGTGCGCGGTTGGCCCGGTATTTGCGCACGACGCAGTTTTTGCAATGCGCGAGCGCATCATCGGAGATGTCGTTGAAGTCGTGGAACTGCGTGGACCACTTGCAGATGTTGCGCAGAAACGGCACGAGGCTCCTGCCTTTTTTCGTCAGGGAATACTCCACGCGCGGCGGGATCTCCGGAAACTGCGTGCGCTTGACAAGGTCGTGCCCGATTAGCTCCTTCAAGGTGTTGGCAAGCACCGTGTCGGAGACGTGATCCAGACTTTTCTTGATGTCGTTGTAGCGCAGGCTGTCCTCCGAGAAGAGAAGGCAGAGGATGCGCGACTTCCAGCGTCCGCTGAAAAATTCAAGCGCAAACTCCAGCGGACAACGCAAATCTTTCGGCAGCTTCGGTTGATACATGAGTGTGACGGCTCGCCGGCGGCGGAAGGATGCTGCTGCCCGCTCGTCCGGCAGTAAACGAAATTCAGGTGAAAAAATTTTATCACCCGCCGTGCCGCGCACTGCGATATTTATCCAATGCCTGCGGCCGGAACCCCAATGTCTGCAATTACTCAGCAGTTGCTTAGTCAATCATTCTTTTCTTAAGGTCTTTTCGAAATTTATTGGATCCATAGAATCGACTGCAGGTGTCGGTTTCTGCATCCTTCAGACGGGGGCTTTTGACCCCGCTAAAGCGAATCCCATAGAAGGCGTTTTTTGCAAACAGGCGGAAATGGCGTGAGAGACACGCCTGAGCACCAGGCAAACAAAAGACACAGGAGAAGAAGATGGCAGATGTCAAACTTCCTCACATCTCCAGGCGCACCCTTCTGGGCGCGGCCGGAGCCACTGCTGCAACGGCTTCCATGGGCTGGGCGGCGGCCAGGCAAGAGGTGGAGACTCTCAAGAAAAAGGGCTGGAAGGCCTATCCGGTCGGCTGCTGCATGTGCGGCGCCCGCTGCGGTCTTCTGGCCATGCACAAGGAAGGCGAAAAGCCCTCACGGGCAAGCGTCAGGATCCTTCCGAACCCGGATCATCCGCAGCGCGGCTTCTGCGGGCGCGGCGCTTCCGCCCTCTGGGCGTGGGATCACCCCATGCGCATCCGTAAGCCCTTAAAGCGCAAGGGCGAGCGCGGCAGCGGCGAGTTTGAAGAAATTTCCTGGGATCAGGCGTTAAATGAAATCGCCGCCAAGCTCAAGGAAATCATCGCCAAGGACGGCGAACGCGCCGTTGTGCTCACTAGCCACAACTTCACGGCTTATCAGAACTGGTTTGCCCCGGCGCTTGGCACGCCCAATGTCATCAACCATTCGGCAACCTGCAATTCGGCGTCCACCTATGCGCGCCGCCTGATCTTCGGCCCGACCTTCTCGGGTCTGGGCAAGGTTGAGCCCGACTATCTCAACGTGCGCTACCTGCTTTTGGTCGGCCGCACGCTCAACTGCGCCATGGGCGTTTTTTCGACCGCCGCGCATGCCCGCGAGCACGGTGCGCGCCTCGTCTTTGTCGATCCGCGCATGCCCGAAGGCGCCCTCGGCGAATCCGAGTGGATCCCGATCAAGCCCGGCACCGACACCGCCTTCTTGCACGGTCTGATCTTTGTGGGCTTGAAGGAAAACCTCTGCGACCTCGAGTGGATGCGCAAGTGGACCAATTCGCCGTGCCTGGTGATGGACGACTACACGCCGATCACCGAGGACATGGTCAAGCAGGGCGGACGCAAGCGCTACTTTGCCGTCATTGACGAGCACACGGGCGGCATGGTCTTCCAAGGTCCCAAGTTGAACGAAAAGGGCCAGCCTGTGGGCTTTGACGAGTCCCCCGACGTGCTGCCCGCGATGAGCTGGCAGGGCGAGGTGACGCTAGCCGACGGCAGCCGCGTGCACGCCCGCACGGTTTTTGAAGCCTTCAAGGCGGTCAACGCCAAGTACACGCCGGAATTTGTGGCAAAGACCACCGGCATCCCGGCCGTGCGCATCATCGAAACCGCGCGCGACTTCTTTACGCTGGGCGGCGTCTGCGACGACGGCTGGTACTCCTCGCGCAACGGCAACGACGTGCAGTGCTACGAGATGATGAGCCTAATCAATCTTTTCACCGGTCAGATGGACCGCAAGGGCGGCTTCATCGTGACGCAGGGCTCCGGTGTCGGCGGCCCGGGCGTCAAGAAGGCCGGCACCAAGTGCACCGGCCCCACGGGCGTGACCTGGGAGATCAAGCCCGGCAAGCCCATGGACAAGCTCTTTTATCCGGAAGGCATCGGCACCCTGTGGCCTGCGCTGGAGGCGGCCAAGACCGGCAAGCCTTATCCGGTCCGCGCCCTCTTCATGACGGGCTGCTCGATGTTCCACCGCGAAGCCAATTCCGCGCGTCTGATCGAAGGCTTCAAGGCGATGGAGCTCATCGTGAGCCAGGACATCCTGCCGCAGGAATCCAACGACTGGGCCGACTATGTGCTGCCGAGCACGTTCTTCCTGGAAAACCACGAGTACATGGGCGTGAACTACGCCCGCGACGGCTGGGCGCACAAGTCCGATGCGCTGCTTGATCCGCCTGAGGGCGTCGAAGCGCGCCACGACATCTGGCAGTTCTGCGAAATCCTGCGCCGCATCGACCCGGCCCTGGCCGCGCGCCTTGGCTACAACGCCGAAATCAAGGACCGCGCCGGCTGGAAGAAGTGGTTCAACGAACAGCTCGTTGACGGCGCCTGGAAGAAGTTCATCGCCAACAAGAACAAGGCCAAGCCCGGCGAAGGCGACCGCATCGCCGCCGAAGTCGAGGAAAAGGGCTTTGCACTGGTGGCAAGCAAGAAGTACGGCATGATCCCGTACAAGCAGCCTTTCACCACGCCCACCGGCAAGGGTGAAATCATCAGCTTCTATGCGGTGTACCAGCCCTCGGCCAAGGGAACGAGCCCGATGCCGGACTACGAGCCCACCAAGAGCTACACGCATCCGAAGCCGGGCACCAATGAATTCATCATCGCCTCCGGCAAGGACTCCGCCTCCTGCTGCGGCGTGACGCTGTTTACCTATCCGACCCGCTTTACGGGAGACAGAACCGTGTGGATCAATCCGGTCGACGCCAAGCGCCTGGGCATCAGCCAGGGCGACACGATCGAGATCGAAGGCCTTGACATGCCCGTGAAAGGGCGCGCTCAGGTGACGGTCACCAACCGCGTGATTGCCGGTTCGCTTTTTGCCTACGGCTTCTCCGGCGGCGTTCGCACCAAGAAGCTGCTGCCCGAGTACGAATGGGTGCGTGAAGGCGTCAACACCAACTGGTTTGCCACCGGCAAGAGCCAGGCTGACTGCGGCAACATGAGCAACAACGTCACCGTTCGCATCAAGCGCGTGTAAGGAGTCAAAAGATGGCGAAAAAACAACTTGCGCATCTTTTTGATGCGACGAAATGCATTGGCTGCCAGGCTTGCATCGTAAGCTGCAGCGAAACGAACTACCCCGAGATGGTGGGGCGGCACATTGAAGGCAAGAACTGGCTTGCCTCCAACATCCGCCGCTACACGGCCAATCTGGCGCGGCGCCCCGTGCAGCTGCTGGTTCAGTGCCAGCACTGCTCGGAGGCCCCCTGCGTGGAAACCTGCCCGTTCGGCGCCAACTACTACGACGACAACGGACTGGTGCGCAATGATCCCAAGCGCTGCATCGGCTGCAACTACTGCATCGCATCGTGCCCCTACGATGCCCGCTGGTCGCATCCGATCACGGGGCTGCCCTCCAAGTGCATGGGACCGGGGTGCCTGGAGCGCATCGAGGACGGTCTGATGCCGGCCTGCGTGAGCGCCTGCCCGGTGTCGGCGCGCCTGTTCGGCGACATCAACGATCCGGAAAGCGAAATTTCCAGGAAGATCAGCGTTGCGAAGACGCAGAAGCTCCTTGAAAGTCACGGAACGAAACCTAACTACTTCGTGGTGGTGCAGAAATGATGGAATTTACAAATCTCACGATGCAGCTTCAATCCGCGAATTGGGGTTGGTCGATTGCGTTCTTCCTTTGGTTCATCGGCTTGTCCGGCATGGGCATGTTCTTAAACGGCTGGGTGCGTGAAAAGGCGCTTGTGTATGTATGCGCCATCGGCAGCATCCTCGGTACGCTGCTGGTGGTGAGCCACCTGGCGCGCTTGACGAATCTGCCGGCGGCCGCCATCAACATGCTGTTGAGCGGCAGCTTCAACTTCGGCAGCTGGATGCTGATCGGCATGCTGCTGCTGACGCTGCAGTGCTGCGCAACCGTGTTCTATGCCCTGTCGCTTGCAGGCGTCTTCAAGAGCTGTGAAGACTTTGTGCTCAGCAACTTCTTCAACCACATCACCATGGCGCTCGGCGTGATTGTGACGATCTACTCGGGGTTCCTCCTCACGCAGGCCGTCGGCATCACGCTCTGGAACACCGCCTTGATTCCGCTGCTGTGGATCATGTCGGGCATGGCAAGCGCCATCAGCTCCATTGAGCTCTTGATGGTCTCCGGACGCATCCCGGCGCACAAGGTGCTTTGGAGCCGCCGCACGGCGCTTTGGACGGAAGCCGCCGAGCTCTTCACGATCTTTGCCTTCGTGCATGTCGCGCTCAGCTCGTCTTCGGCTGCGGCCCGCGTCGGCGCCGAGTCGCTCATCGACGGCCCGTATTCGGCGATGTTCTGGTTCGGCGTGATTGTGTTCGGCTCGATTGTTCCGCTGTCGATCAACCTCATCACCCGCAAGCACGTGCCGCTGGCTATTTCGGCCCTGCTCGGTCTGATGGGTGCATTGATGCTGCGCGCAAGCGTGCTCTTTGCCGGCTACTACGAGCCCATCCTTTTCTGACAATAACAATCTGCCATACGCCGGGGGTCCCGGAACCTGGGCCCGGGCAAGTCTCTCTTAAGCCCCCGGCAACTTGCAAGGCAGTCTGTCTGCGCCGCTTGCGGCAGGGTAGCCTGCCGTTTTTTGTCTTCAGGGGGCCGCTTTATTCCGAAAGCTTTTCCAGCAGACCGGCCAGAAGAAGCCGCTCGGAGCGTGAAAGCTTTTCAAAAAACGCGAGGATGCGCCGGCTGTGGAGGGGCAGCGCCGCCTCAAGCACGCGCGAGCCCTTTGCCGTGAGTCTGACGATGACGGCCCGTCCGTCAAGCGAACTGGTCTTTTTCTCCACCAGCGGCTCGGTTTCCTTGAGCATGCGGCTCACCATGATCGAGACCGTGGGGGCGGCGACGCCGAGCTGACCGGCAAGCGCACCACAGGTCGTTTCCTCGCCCAGAGCGTGCAGCGCCATCAAAAGGGAGAGCTTTCCTTCGGAAATCGATGTTTCGGCCTGCAGCGGCCGGAAGATTTCTTCACGCGCGTTTTCCGCGGCGGCGGTCAAAAGCGGCAGCAGGCCGATGGCGTCGGCCGACTGTTCCCGGATGTTTGCAGGAAGCGCCTGCAGCAGCGCTTTTTGCGAAAAATGCAGTCGTTGTGGTGAGTTCATGACAGGTTCTCGTGTTCAATTAGCCGGCTAATTGTAAGTTCTTTTTCCGCCGCGCGATAAGATGCAGAGGATCGGGCGCAAGACCCGAGATGAAAGGGGGGCGTGGTGCAAACGCCGCAAACTGCAAAAGGCGTCTTGTTCGCTGTTGGCGCTTACATTTGGTGGGGATTCCTGCCGCTTTTCTGGACGCTTTTCGACGGCGTTGGAAACGGCTGGGAGGTGATCGCCCACCGCATCGTCTGGACGGGCGTGCTTCTTTTTGCCTGGATTGTGTTTTTCGCGGGCTGTGCGCGCATCGGCGGCTTTCTCAAAGGCATTTTGCAGAGCCGCCGCAAGCTTGCCCTGCTGCTTGCCGCAGCCGTGGCCTCGGCGCTCAATTTCTGGGTCAATGTGGCGGGCGTCATCGACGGGCACGTGGTGGAGCTTGGCATCGGCACCTTTTTGACGCCGTTGATGACGGCGGCCTGCGGCATCGTCTTTTTCCGCGAACGCGTGACGCCCGTCATGGGCGCGGCGCTTGCCTCGGCCGCGGCCGGCGTCGCCGTCATGGTTGTTTCCATCGGCGGCTTTCCCTTCTATGCGCTCTTAGTGTCCACCACCTGGGCCTGCTACGGGGCGCTCAAAAAGGCGCTGATGGTCGACGCCGCCTTGTCGCTGGCTGTGGAAACGTTCTTGATGATGCCGGCTGCGGCGGGCTATCTCGTGTATTTGCAGGCCGCGGGCCTGTCGCATTTTCTGCCGGCCGCGGACCCGGCCTTGGCGGGCGCCTTTGCCGCCACGGGCTTCATGGCCGCCGTGCCGCTGATGGCCTTCACAATCGGCGCCATGCTGTTGCCTTTGAGCGTCCTGGGCTTCATTCAGTATCTGGCGCCTTGCATCATCGTCGCCCTGGGCGTCTTTGTCTTTGGCGAGCCGTTTGGCGCAAGGCAATTGTTGCCGCTGTGCTTCATCTGGGCGGGCATCGCGCTTTTTCTTTTTGACCGGATGCGCCCGCGCAAAAATGCGTAAAGAAAATGCGAAGCGCCAAGCGGCGCCCTGCCGCCTGCGTCATAATGCTTGAATCCTATTGAGGAGAATAAACATGGTGACTCTTACCCGTCGATCCGCTCTTGGGCTTGCCGCAGCCGCTCTTGCCGCCGGTGCAGCGCCCGCCATCGCCCGTCCCGTCAAGGTTCCTCTGGAATGGGACGGCAAGATGATGTACGAGACAACGCTCAAAAGCGCCATCGGCTTTCGCTCGTACGCCCCCGCCGACGTCAAAAAAACCGTGTATGTGTACTTTGACCCCCAGTGCCCGGACTGCATCCGCCTGATGGACAATCTCGACCCGATCAAAGACCGCATCGCCGTGATGTACTACCCGACGGCGCTTTTAAATCCGCACAGCGAACCGCAGGGCGCCATGATGCTCGCCGACAAGGATCCGTACGGGATGCTGCTCAAGCACCATGAGCATTTCCGTGATGCCGACTTCCGCGGCCTGCGCTATGACGCGTCTAAGCTCTCCTACGAGCTGCGCAACAAGGTGTGGATCAACACCAAGCTGCACCGCAGATGCGGCTGCCGCGCGATTCCCTACGGCGTGTATCTCAACTCCAAGGGCGAGTACGTCCCTGTGGATGAGAATCCGACCACCGACGAGCTCATCAAGCTCTTTGAGCTCTGATTGCGTTCAAGCCGTCCGTACTGCAGCCCGCGAAAGCGCAGTCCGGACAAATCAAAATAGGGGAGATAACTCATGCGTCTGCGTCATTTGCTGGCATTGCTTCTGACGCTTGCCGCTGGATGGACGGCAGCCGTCGGAAACGCCGCCGATCAGCGCTTTTACGATGATCAGGGCCGCTATCAGGGGCGTGTCGACTCTTCCGGCCGCTACTACGATGAGCACGGGCGCTACCAGGGCCGGCAGGATGCCAACGGGCGCTACTACGACTCCCAGGGGCGCTATCAGGGCCGGCAGGACGCCAACGGCCGCTACTACGACCGGCAGGGCCGCTACCAAGGGCGGCAGGACGCCGACGGCCGTTATTACGACTCCCATGGCCGCTACCACGGCAGGGAGGACCACAGCGGCCGTTTTTATGACCGTCACGGCCGCTATCAGGGCCGCGCCCAGTAGTCAGTCGCCCGCCTTTTCTTTTTCGCTCCACGCGCTGTAGGACCTCTCGGAAAGCGCCGAGTTGTAGTAGCGCACAACGCCGGTGACTTCCCGGCCGACCCAGTCGGGCAGTTCCACCGGTTCATCCTCTGAAGAAAGCTCGACCTCAGCGGTGACAAGGCCCGCGTTGTCGCCGAAAAAGCGGTCGACCTCCCAGGTGTGCCCCGCAAATTCAATCACGGTGCGCGTTTTTTCCAGCACGGGCTTGAGCGCCATCTCCTGCAGCATGAAAAGCGCATCGCCGCAGGGGATTTCGTACTCAAATTCGGCGCGCGCGGCGCCTTGATTGCGGCCCTTGATGGTGAGAAACGCCTTCTGCCCCATCGTGCGCACCCGCACGGTGCGCTCAATGTCGCGCGAGAGATAGCCCTGGCGGATTTCGGTTTCTTTTCCCTGTCCCTGCCAGCTGTTGTTCCTGACCAGGAACTTGCGCTCAATTTCCACTGCCACGGTCTGCCTCCTTTTCCTTATCCAGAGACGTGACGCCGGGCCCCGAGAGCGTGCTTCTGCCGCCCGAAACGGGCGTCACGTCAATGCGTGTGGAGATGCGCTCTCGCACCTCCCCGACATGCGAAATGATGCCGATCATCTTGCCTTCGCTTTGCAGCGCCGCAAGCGCATTCATGGCGTCTTCGAGCGTATCCGGGTCAAGCGACCCGAACCCCTCGTCCAGAAAGAGCGACTCGACGCGCACGCTGCGGCTGGCCATTTCGGAGAGCCCGAGCGCGAGCGCCAGGCTCACAAGAAACGATTCGCCGCCCGAGAGATTGTCGGCGCTTCGCTCCACGCCCCCTTGATACGTGTCGATCACATTGAGCTTTAAGGGCGAGACGGCGTCCTTTTTGAGGATGTAGCGCTGCGAGATCCGTGCCAGAGCCCGGTTGGCGTGAAAAAGCAGCGTCTCAAACGTCATGGACTGCACAAAGGTCCGGTATTTCTGGCCGTTGGCCGAGCCGATGAGGTCGTTTAACTGCGACCAGAGGGCAAGCTTCTTTTCCTGACCGGCAACGGCGGCAAGCTGCCCGACAAGCCTTGCCCGCTCCTCGTCATCGCGCTCGATTTTGGCGTCAAGCCGACCCTTCTCCTCGTTGAGCGCGGCAAGGCGTGCGTCAAGCCCCTCTATTTCTGCAAGAACCGTCTCAAGCTGAACCTCAGGACGGGCTTTGTCGCATAGTCCCTCGAGATCCTTTTGCATGGCCGCGATGTCTTGCGCGAGCTTTTTCTGTTCCTCAAGAAGGCTCGCGTCGCGCTGCTCGCGCCGTTGGACTTCATCTTCTGGCAGCAGGGCGGACTGCCAGAGCGCGTCGGCCTCAAAGCCCGCAAGCGAGCGCTGCGCATTCCATTGTTTTTGGGCGGCCTCAAGCGCAGCGGCTTCCGTCTGCTGTTGACGGCCGGCCGCTTCAAGCTCTCCGGCAAGAGCGCTGGACCGCGCCTGCAGCTCCTGCGACTTCCTTTGCGCAGCCTCAAGCGCCGCCGAGGCCAGGCCGCACGCTTTTTTGAGCGCCTCTTCCTCTTGATCGGGCGACTTGTCGGCAAAAAGCTCACGGCGCCTTTGCTGGCTTGCGGCAAGTTCGCTGCGTGCCTGTTCTTCCTGCCTACAAAGCCCGGCAATGCGCTGCTGCAGCTGCTCCTGAAGGCCGGCTTGTTCCGTGACGGCGGCCTGCAGCGCCGTTTGTCGGCGCCTGACTTCGCTCAAACGCTCGCAGCGCTTTTGGTGTTCGGCCAAAAGCCTCTGAAGTTCAGCCTTGCACTCGGCGGCTTTGGCGGCGTCCTGCGGCGGTTCAATGAGTCCTGCGCAGGCATTCTCGAGGTCTGTGCGCACGGTCTGCAGACGGCTGACCGCTGTTTTTTCTTCATGCTCGGCGCCCTGCAGCGCTTGCTGGGCGCGGCCGCGGGCTTGCTCGAGCTTGCGGACGGTCCGGGCCTGCGCCTCCAGTGCATCCTTTGCTTTTTGCAGCGCCTCTTGAGCCGCATTGCGCTTGTCGTCGAGCTGCGTGAGAGCCGCGATGCGGTCGGCAATTGCGCCGGCTTCCTGGGTGGCCGCCTTAATGCGCGCCTGAACCTCCTTTTGTTCGGGTCTCGCAACGAGCAGGTCGTCGGCGTCGTTGCGAATGGACTGCACGAGAAACTGCACTTCGCCTTCAAGCGCCGCGCGGGCCTCATGGATCGCCTTAGCAGAGCCTTCAATCTGCGCAAGAACTCGGGCGAGCGCAACCTCTGCTTTTTGCGCTTCCCGAAGCTCCTTTCGTGCGTTTTTAAGCTTTTCCGTGCAGTCAGAAAGGGCGGCGGGCTTGCCTTGCGCGTAGGGGTGGTGCACGGCCCCACACAAGGGGCAGGGCTCGCCGTCGATGAGCGCAGCGCGGCTGTCGTTGAATTTTTCCACCAGCGAGCGCATCTCCTCGAGCTGCTGCAGCGATTCGATGGATGTCTGCAGGGCGCTGATGCGGCTTTGCTGAGTTTGCAGGAGCGGCGTCTTTGCGTCGAGCGCTTTCCGCGTTTTTTCTAATTCCTTTGTTTTGCCGACAATTTGCTGCAGCTTGTCGTCTTTTAGTTCAATTTTGCGCAGAAGTTCTTTTAAAAGCTGTGTTTTCTCAACAAGCGCCCTGTGTTCGTCGGCAAGCGCGTTCAGGGTCCTGCCGCCCGCGGCCGCGATCCGCTCGGCCTGCAGCTGCGCAAGGTTTTCCTCTTCACCGGTGATTTTCTGGCGGGCCGGTTCCTGCGCGAGCACAGCTTCGTTGAATTTTTCTTCGGCAAGATCAAGTGCACGACGGGCTTCGCGGACTTCCTTGCTGCGGCGCGTGCTGTCGTCGAAAGCCTGGGAATACTGGCTTAAAGCGGAAAAGATTTCCGTCTGGCGTGCAAAAAGGCGCGCGGCAAGCGAATCGTCAGCCGTGAGCGTCTGCAGTTGAGTAGCTTCAGCTTCAAGCTTTTCGAGCTCGCGGGCGTCGCGCTGTTTTTTGTCCAGGCTTTCGGCAAGACGTTTTTCCTCCTCCCTGCGGCTTTTTTCCTTGTCGGCAAGCTGCGCCGTCTCCTGCTGCAGGGTGGCGTCCAGAGGACGCACAACCTTTAAAAGTTCCAGCAGTTTCGTGAATTTCGCGGCAAGCGCTGTTGACCGGTCTCCGGCTTTCTCGGCGTCCGTCTTCGCCTGTTCCAGAGCTTGGCGCGCAGCCGCCTCCTGGTTTTGCAGGAGCGTCCTGCGCTCGCAGGCTTCCCTTGAGCGGCTTTGCGCGCGCTCGAGCTCCCGGCGCAATGGCTCGAGTTTCAACGCTTTGCGGGCGGCAGCTGCGGCAAGCCGCTGAGGGGCAAGCTGAGCATAGGTCTGGAGGCTGGCTTCAAGCGCAAGTTTGTCCTCCTTGAGGCGCCTGACCGTCTGGTCGCGCAGCTGCACCGCTTCGCGCAGCGCCTCTTTGGCCTTGATTTGGCTCTGGACTTCCCGCACCTGTCCGAGCGCCTGCTGCAGCTCCTGCTGCGTGCGGGCCCGTTCGTCTGCGGGCATGACGCCTACGGCCTGCGCCTGCAGCTTGAGTTTGTCGAGCGCTTCCTTTTCCGCCTTGTGGCGGTTAAAAACCGCCTGCGAAATTTGCGAATAGATTTCGGTGCCGGTGATCGCTTCAAGAGCCTGGGCGCGCTCCTCATCCTTGGCTTTCAAAAAGACCGAGAAGTTGCCCTGCGCGAGCAGCACCGAACGGGTGAACTGCTTGAAGGTCAGCCCTGTGATGGCTTCGATTTGCTCGTTAAAGCGCTTTCTGTGCTTGCCCTCAATGATCTGCCATTTTCCGGTCTGCGGGTCAAAGCGGCTGAGCTCAATGGTGATGCCCTGCAGCTTGCCGTCGGCGCGCTCACGCGCCCGGCGCTGCGAGAAAAGAGCGCGGTAGCGCACGCCCCGGGCCGAAAACGTCACTTCGCTTTCCATGATGCCCGCGCCGCGCGTCATCGCCTCATTGGCGCCGGCGGTGATGTCCGCAAGCCGCGGCGTACAGCCGTAAAGCGCAACGCAGATGGCGTCCAATAGCGACGATTTGCCCGCCCCCGTCGGCCCGCAGATGGCAAAAAGGCCTCCATCGGCATAGGCGGGATCCTCGAAGTCGATGAGCCAGGAGCCCTTCAGGGAATTGATGTTTTGCAGCCGGAGTTTCAGAATTCTCATGCCTGGTTCTCCCCGCGTCGGACGTTTTCCAGAATTTCGGCGTGGGCCTCAACAAGCTGCTGCTGCAGATCCGGAGACAGGGTGCTCGCGGCGGCTTCTTTTGTCAGGCGCAGCTCGAACATTTTTTCGGGTGTGACCGATTCAATGTTGTCAGTCACATCGCCGGCATTGAGCATGGCGGCGGCAACCGTGCGGCTTACCACGCGCACAAGCGTCACGCACCCGTCGCGGACGATTTCGCGGCAGCGGTTGGCCAGGTCCGGCGCAAAGACCCCTTCGGTGTGCTGCACTTCGCAAAAGACCGGCTCGCCGCGGTCAGCGAGCTCGCGCAGCTCTTTTAAAACTTTTTCCCGGTCGCCTGTGATTTGAACGAGCGTGTCAAAGGCGGGCACGGGCAGCGTCCTCACGCTGCAGGCGCGGCCCTGCGTCTCGATGATGCAGACGCTTTTTTGTTCTTGGCGCTCGGGAAAGTCGAGTGCCAGGGGACTGCCGCTGTAGCGGCGGGTTTCGCAGCCCGCCACGCACTGCGGCCGGTGCAGGTGGCCAAGAGCGAGGTAGTCGATTTCGGCGGGGAAGGACTCGGCGGAAACGGCGCCGAGGCTGCCGATGTAGAGGCTGCGCTCGGCGCTCGAGGCACTGCAGCGGGCGGCAAAGAGGTGCCCGGTGGCAATGATGGGGATGTCGCGCTCGCCTCTGAGGCTAAGGGCGGCGTCGATGACGGCCCGGTAGTGGGCGGCGGTGGCCTTTTCAATGGCCGACTCTTTGTCCTGCTGTGTTTCGTTTTCCACGCTGCTGCGCAGGTCGCGCTCGCGCAGATAGGGAACGGCGGCGATCACGGCGCAAGGGGCGCCCGCACTGTCGCAAATGCGCACGGCCTCGTCGTCGGGGTTTTCACGGGCCGATCCCACCACCGTGATGTTGAGCGCCTCCAGAAGCGCCTGCGGAGCGTTCAAAAGCGTTGCCGAATCGTGGTTGCCACCGACGACGACAACGTGCCGGCACGAATCCGCTGCGCAAACCGCTGCAAGAAGCCTGTAGTAGGCGCGCTGCATACGGTGCGAGGGCGTGGTGTTGTCAAAGACGTCGCCCGCAATGAGCAGGCAGTCCACGGACTCGGCTTTGACGACTGAGGTCAGCCAGTCCACGAGCTTTTCGAAGGTTTCGTCGCGGCTTGCGCCGTACAGCGACCTCCCGAGGTGAAGGTCCGAGGTGTGAAGAATGCGCATGGGTGAACAGAGGACGGCTTTGCCGTCCGGTCAATGCCGGGAGAGCGGTCAATATAACGCCGGTTTCCGTTTGCTGCGCGGTTTTGTGTTTTACGCGATGCTGCGCCACCACGGGGCTCTGCCGCAGGCGGGATTGTCAAGCGCCACAGGCTCTCCGATGAGCGGCATGACAAGCGGCACGCCAAGCTCGCGGGCATTGGCGAGCGCGGCTTCGAGCGGCTCCTTCCAGGTGTGGCGGCTTAAGTCAAACTTGGCGTTGTGGCAGGGCATGACCGCACGCGGCTGCAGTTCATGGACCGCCGCCTTCCAGGCGGGCGGCATCAGATGGATGCCCGCCCAGGCGGTGTTGTACTGGCCGTCTTCGACAATGGCCAGATCAATGCGCTTGAAGTCGGCGGCAACCTGCCGGAAGTGGCGACCATAGCCGCCGTCGCCGGAAAGATAAAGGCAAAGGCCGGCAAGCTCGAGCACAAAGCCCGCCCAGAGCGTGAGGTTGCGCTCCAGCGTGCGGCCGGAAAAGTGCTGGCCCGGCACGCAGGTGATGCGTCCGGCGCGCCCGAGCGGCTCGCTTTCGCCCCAGTCCATTTCAGTGATGATGGACGCATCCCACCCCCAGTGCTCGAGGTGTGCGCCCACCCCGAGCGGGCAGATCACGCGGCTTGTCCGGTTTTTAAGGTCAAGCAGCGTGAGCATGTCCAGATGATCGTAATGGTCGTGCGTCAGAAGCAGGAGGTCGAGCGCGGGGATGTCGGCGGGCTGGCAGAGGTCTGCGCCCGCAAAGGGCTTGAAAAAGCCCGGCAAGGGGGAGCAGGCGTGCAGCGCCGGATCCACGGCAATGGAAAGCTCCGCAAGCTTCAGGAAAAAACCCGAGTGCCCGAACCACACGAGATGACCTTCAGGCAACCCTGCAAGATTGGTTTTGACAGCCGGTATCCGGTCAAGCGGCCGGCGTCCTGTGCGGTCTTCGGTGAGAAACTTCAGCATGCCCGAAGTGCGGTTGCGGTCGATGGGGTCGGTCACCGGCGTGAGGTTTTGAAAGGCGCCGTTGCGAAAGTGGGGCGAGGCTTGAATGCGCTCGAGCCTTGCGCCCGAGGGTTTGGCGCCCAGTGCACAGTAGGCGCGCGAGCCCTCCTGCACGGCGGCCCGCAGGGGGCCGGCGGCTGCGGCGGCAAGAAAGGCGGAGGAGGCAAGAAGGGTGCGGCGCTGCATGGCAATTTGCAGAAAAATAAAAAACCGGACGCCGCACACTTTACCTGCGCGCAGGGCAGGGACTGGAGGCCGCAGGCAAATTTGAGACGATCGGGCAAATCCCGGGCCGCATGCAGCAGCCCGGGATGGCAGCCGTCTCAGACGGGCGCGGGATCAGTAGTTGTAGCCTTCCTTGATCCAGCGGGCGACGTCAAGGGCGCAGTAGGTGAGAATGCCGTCGGCGCCGGCGCGCTTGCAGCAGATCATCGTCTCCATCGTGATCTTCTTTTCGTCGATGCAGCCTGCGGCAGCGGCGCACTTGAGCATCGCGTATTCGCCGGAGACGTGGTAGACGAAGGTCGGGGCCTTGAACTCATCCTTGACGCGGCGGACGATGTCGAGGTAGGGGATGCCGGGCTTGACCATCACCATGTCGGCGCCTTCGGCCAGATCCAGACCCACTTCCCAGAGCGCTTCATCTCCATTGGCGGGATCCTGCTGGTAGACGGCCTTGGTGGACTTGCCGAGGTTGCCCGAGGAGCCCACGGCGTCGCGGAAGGGGCCGTAGTAGGCGCTTGCGTACTTCGCGGAGTAGGCCATGATGCGGGTGTAGATGTGGCCTTCGTCCTCGAGCATCTTGCGGATGATGCCGATGCGGCCGTCCATCATGTCGGAGGGGGCGACGACGTCGGCGCCGGCTTCGACCTGCGCGCGCACCTGGCGCACGAGCATTTCAATGGTCTCGTCGTTGAGAATGAACCCGGTTTCGTCAATCAGGCCATCCTGGCCGTGTGTGGTGTAGGGGTCAAGCGCCACGTCGCACATCACGCCGAGCTGGGGGTAGGCCGACTTGATCGCCTTGACGGTGCGCGGAATCAGGCCGTCGGGGTTGGCCGCCTCGATGCCGTCGGGCGTCTTGAGGCGGTTGTCGATGTGCGGGAAAAGCGCCACCATCGGAATGCCCAGGTCGACCATTTCGCCACAGACCTTGAGCAGCTCGTCGATCGTGTAGCGGTTGACGCCCGGCATGGTCGGAATCGGGTCGATGCGGTGCTCGCCCTCCTGGACAAACACGGGAAGGATCAGGTCATTGGGCGTCACCACGTTTTCACGCATCAGGCGGCGCGAAAAGTCGTCGCGGCGCATGCGGCGCATGCGGACGCCGGGATATTGACCAAGGGTTTGCATGATGAAGAATCCTCTGTAAAAAAGCGAACCGGTTCCGAAAAAATGCATCAGCCGAGGTTGGCGGTGAGCCTTCCTTCGGGATCGATCCAAGTTAAAAGGGTTTGCTGCAGCTCTTCGACGCCCTCGCGCTTGAGGCCGGAGAAAAGCTGCACGTGCACGTGTTCGCCCGTCTGCTGGGCGCGCGTGCGGGCAAGCGCAAGCACACGGCCGCGCTCGCTGCGGTTGATCTGGTCGCACTTGTTGATGAGCCAGAGCTGGCGGACGTGGGTGCGGCTCGAAAAGAAGTCGATGAGCCACTCGTCGGCGGGCATGAAGGGGCGTCTGGCGTCCATCACAATCACGATGCCCGTCAGAGACGGACGGTCGGACAGGTAGCCGCCGATGAGCCGGCTCCAGGTCTGCCGGATGTTGGGCGCAGCCTTGGCGTAGCCGTAGCCCGGCAGGTCGACGAGATGCGCAATCTCCTCGCGCTCCTTCGTGCCCGCGATCTTGCGCGACAGCGTAAAGAAGTTGATGAGCTGCGTGCGGCCCGGCGTTTTGGAGGCAAATGCAAGCCTCCCCTGACGGGTGAGCACATTGATGGTGGTGCTCTTGCCCGCGTTGGAGCGTCCTGCAAAAGCGATTTCCGGCAGGCCGGCGCCGGGCAGCTGGCCGATGGCGGCCGCCGATGTCAGAAACCGGGCGGAATCAAATAGCGACATGGGTCATACCAATCGTTGAAACGCGCTAATCGTAGGTCGAAAAACTGAGATCTGCGTTAAGAGGGAGGGTTCTTCAAAGCGACGGAATGTCGGCGTTGTCGATCACGTCGATAAAGCCGCCGCCAAGGCACACTTCGCCCTGATAGAGCACGGCCGACTGACCGGGCGTGGCGGCCCACTGCGGCTCGGGAAAGACGAGGTCGATCGAGTCGTCTGCGCTGGCGGCGATGCGGCAGGCCCCGTCGGGGGCCCGGTAGCGGGTCTTCACGGTGACGGCGTCGCCGGGCGCGGGTGCGCGGCCGGAAATCCAGCTCGTGCGGACCGCCCGCAGCGTGTGGGTGTTGAGCCACGGATGATCGTGCCCCTGCACAATCCAGAGCGTGTTGCTGGCCAGATCCTTGCGGGCGACAAACCAGGGCTCGCCTGTGCCTTCGCGGCTGCCGCCCACGCCGATGCCCTTGCGCTGGCCGAGCGTGTAAAAGCTCAGCCCCACGTGTTCGCCCACCACCTTGCCGGAATCGGTGCGGATGGGGCCTGGGTGCATGGGAAGGTAGCGCGAGAGAAATTCGCGGAAAGGCCGCTCGCCGATAAAGCAGATGCCGGTGGAGTCCTTTTTGCCGGCCACCGACAGGTCGAGCATGCGGGCGATCTCGCGCACCTTGCTCTTTAAGAGCTCTCCGACGGGGAAGACGGCCTTTTCCAGCTGCTTCTGATTGAGCCGGTGCAGAAAATAGCTTTGATCCTTGGAGGGGTCGAGCCCCCGCAAAAGTTCCACGCCGCGGTCGGTGTGCCGCACGCGGGCGTAGTGGCCGGTGGCAATCCGGTCGGCTCCAAGCTCCATGGCGTAGTCGAGGAAGGCGTTGAACTTGATTTCCGAATTGCAGAGCACGTCCGGGTTGGGCGTGCGGCCGGCCTGGTACTCGCGCAGAAATTCGGAGAAGACGCGCTCCTTGTACTCCTTGGCGAAGTTGACGGCTTCCAGATCAATGCCGATTTTTTCAGCGGCGGCGGCTGCGTCAAGAAAATCCTGGCGGCTTGAGCAGTATTCGCTGTCGTCATCGTCCTCCCAGTTTTTCATGAAGACGCCCGTGACTTCATAGCCCTGCTCCTTTAAAAGCCAGGCGCTCACGGCGCTGTCGACGCCCCCGCTCATGCCGAGCACCACTTTGACTGTCATGTATGAAAAATCCTTGAAGTGCGGCTGCTTGAAAACAAAAGACGCGGCGCAAAAACCCCCGGCGGCTGCCGTCAGCCGAAAAGAGGTTTTTCGCCGCGACCGGCTCCGGGCGCCTGAGCGGGCGCCCCGGGCAGTTGTCAAAGCTGAATTTTAATGAACGGTGTCCACAAGCGGCTGCACGTTGGCCTGCGTGGCGTGGCAGAGCATGCACTCGTGGCGGTTGGGGGCCACCACAAGCTTGCCGTCGGCTTTCGTCCAGTGCGTGGCCGGCATCGCCGTCGCCTGACCCTTTACCTTGGCTGCACCGATTTTCTCCTGATTGCCGTGGCACATGATGCAGGGGTTGCTGTCGCGCGTGATTTTGTAGTTGTCGACGGCGTGCGGAATCATGGCGGGCATGCCCGGCTGGGTCTCGCGGTAGAGTCCGCCGTTTTCTTCAAAGGGCTGCGGCGTCGGCGTCTCAAAGGGGCTCGTTTTTTCCAGGCTCATCGTGTTGATGTCGACGGGCTGCTGCACGGCGCAGGCGGTGATGGCGGCGCATGATGCAAGGCTCATGGCGGCGGTTAAAAAGAGATTTTTCATGGCTGACTCCAAAGACTTTTAAGAGTTCTGTTTTGGTTCATCGGCATGCGGCTTTGCTTGGAAACGCGTGGCAAAGAAAATGGCGTTTTCCGGACACATCGCGGCGCAGCGGCCGCAGTTGGTGCATTCGCCCGAGGCAATGAAGCCTCTGGCTGCCGCCTGCTTGAAATTGAGGACATGGGCTTCAGGACACACGCGAAGACAGTCGCCGCAGCGCGTGCAGCGGCTGTCGTCAAAGAGCGGCTTGACGATGCCGGCCTTCCCGACAACCGACCAGAAGGCGCCGAGCGGGCAGAGGTGTCCGCACCAGCCGCGCTCGATGAGCAGCAGATCGAGCGCAAAGACGCCGGTGACGGCCGCCGCAAGTCCGGCTCCCGCGCCCCAGACGATCTCGCGCCACAAAAAGGCCTGCGGGCTCACCCATTCGAAGGCGGCCGTGCCGGTCACGGCCGAGGCGATGAGCGAGGCCGCGGCAAGCGCATAGCGCGTGTTGCGCGACAAGCGCAGGCTGGAGGCGGGCAGTGCGAGCGCCTTGCGGGCGCTGTAGGCTGCGTCGGTGACGATGTTCATCGGACAGACCCAGGCGCAAAAGGTCCTGCCGCCGGCTGCGATGTAAATCGCAAGCACGATGCCCGCGCCCGTGATCATTGAGATCTCGGGCTTGTGTCCGGCAAAGAGCTTTTGCAGGAGCGCAAAGGGGTCGGAAAGCGGAATCACGCCAGCGGCAAGCGAACTCGTGAGCGTGCCGTTTAAAAGCGGCTCGCCCAGAAGCGTCCACCCCAGGCGGACCGTGCCGATGAAAAGCGCGAGAACGGCAAGCTGCACAAGACGGCGGACGACGGCAAGCGCGATCATCCGCGACTTGATTTTCTGCGGCGACGCCGCAGCTTTGATGGCTTTTGTGCTCATAGCGTCGGATCGTCCATGTTGTTGAGAAAGTCAAGTCCGCCGGGGGCGGCGGGAGCCTGCGGCGCCTGCTGGAGCTTTTCGGCGGGATTGCCCGGATGGTGCGGCTGATCCTCGCGCCAGCCAAGCCGGTAGTGCTCGCCGATGCGGCCGAGGAACGTCTTCGGATCAATGATGTTGATCGCCGGCACCTGGGTGGGGCAGCCGTAGACGCACAGCCCGCAGCCGGTGCAGTGATCGGGGTCGATCACCGGGGCGAAGACGGCGTGCTTGCTCAGCTCGCGCGGATGGGGCTTCAAAAGAAGCGCCTTGTCTCGAAGCGGGCAGTCCCGGTAGCAGACTTCGCAGCGCAGTCCCTGCCAGCTCAGGCACGAGTTGGGGTCGATGGCCGCAATGCCCATGCGGGCCTTGCGGATGTCGTCGAAGCGCCGGTCAAGGGCCCCCGACGGGCACACCTTCACGCACGGAACGTCCTCGCACATGTAGCAGGGGATTTTCCGCGGTTCGAAATAGGGCGTGCCGTAGGGCACCTTGGCGCCGAGCCCGGCCAGTTTGAGCGTGTCGTAGGGACAGGCTTTGACGCACAGCCCGCAGCGGATGCACTTGTTGTAGAAGTCGGCATCCGCCCCGGGCGGCAGCGGCTCAAAGCCCTTTGCCCGCGCCGTGCTCACAAAGCCGGCAAGGCCCGCACCTGCAGCGGCGGCCACCCCAGCGCCTTCCAGAAGAAGGCCGATGGCCTGACGCCTGGTCGCTTTTATCGTCATGGTCGCTGGTTTTGCCAAAAGAAAAGCGTGTGTCAGTCCGTACGCGCCGCGGTTTCATGCGGCGCGCACGGGCGTTTTCCTGCCGTTAGGCCTTCGTCACGCGAACCGCGGACTTCTTGAAGTCGGGTTCGGCCGAAATCGGGTCGGTTGCGTCAATGCAGAGCTTGTTCACCTGCACCGATTCGTCGAAGAAGGCCATCCAGACCGTGCCGCGCGGCATCTTCATGCGGCCTTGGGTTTCCACCAGAGCCTTGATGCTGCCGCGGCGGCTTGTGATCTGGGCGACGTCGTTGCGCTTTAAGCCGCGCTTTTGCGCATCGGCCGGATGCATGTAGAGCACGGCCGCGGGGGCGGCGCGGTGCAGCTCCGGCACGCGGCGCGTCATCGAGCCCGTGTGCCAGTGCTCGAGGATGCGGCCCGTGCACAGCATCAGGTCGTAGTTTGCATCAGGCTTTTCTACCGGCTCGGCAAACGGACGGAAGAAGATCTTGGCGCGGCCGGGCAGGGGCTTGGGCGTCTTGTCGGTGATGCCGTCGAGGTTGCCCTGCGGAATGGCCTTCATCAGCTTGCCGTAGAACTCGAAGTCGCCGTTTTTCACGTACGGGTCGTACTCGGCGTTGAAGCGGTACGTCGTGGGCTTGCCGTTGACCACGGGCCAGGTGAGGCCGCGCGTCTTCGGATCCATGTAGGTGTCGAAGTCGGCCAGATCGTGTCCGTCGCCGAGGGTGAACTGACGGTACTCGGTAAAGAGCGCCTTTTCCGGGAACCAGTTCAGACCCAGGGCTTCAGCGGTGCAGCAGTCCTTGCCCGGGTACTTCGGATCCGGCCACGGGCACTGCTTGGCTTCCGGCATGCCGGCAAAGAGCACGTCAAAGAGGGTGGCGTCCGGGCTGATGCCGGCAGCGGCGGCTTTGTCGAGAACGCTCGGCAGGGTCTTCTTGCCGCCTGCGACCTTCTTTTCACCCCAGCACTCGGAAATCTTGAAGCGCTTGGCAAACTCGAGCATCGTGGCGACGTCGCTCATGGCTTCGCCCGCGGGCTTGACCATCTGCGCCCAGCCCTGCGTGCGGCGTTCGGCGTTGCCGTAGAGGCCCCACTTTTCAAAGATCATCGCCGTGGGCAGGATCAGGTCGGCGACCTTTGCCGAAAGCGTCGGATAGACGTCGGCGACGACCACGAAGTTTTCCGGCTTGCGCGCCGCCTTCAGCCAGTGGTTGGAGTTCGGAGCGGACTGGAAGACGTTGACGACCTGCGTCCAGAGGAAGTTGACGGAGCCGTCTTCAAGGCCGCGCAGCAGACCCATGATGGGCTTGCCCTGCACGGGGTTGAGCGTGCCTTCCGGGATGCGCCAGAGCTTTTCGGTCTTCTTGTGGTGTGCAGGATTGCCGACGAGCATGTCCGAGGGCAGGCGGTGCGAGAACGCGCCCACTTCACGGGCCGAGCCGCAGGCCGAAGGCTGGCCGGTGAGCGAGAAGGCGCCGTTGCCGGGACGCCCCTGCTTGGCGGTGAGAAGGTGCAGTGCGTAGATCTGTTCGTTCACCCAGACGCCGCGCACGTGCTGGTTGACGCCCATGCACCAGAAGGAGAGGATGTCGCGCTTGGCGTCGCAGTAGATGTCGGCAAGCGCCACGAGCTTCTTCTTGAAGCTTTCGAGCGACTCATCAGGGTCGCCCTTGGCAACGCGCGCCACAAAGTCCAGCGTGTAGGGTTCCAGGCCGCGCTTGTACTCCTCAAAGGAGATGTGCCAGTGGCCGCCAGCGTTGGCCGCCTGCTTCTGTTCGACCTCGATGCCGGCCTTGCGGCGCTGGCCGATGGCTTCGGCTTCCGAGAGGACGATCTTCTTTTGCTTGTTCTGAATGTCCTTTTCGGCTTCAAAGGCGTACTTGTCGGTCGGACGCATGCCGTAGCCGATGTCGACCGTGCCGGTGGCAAAGATGCAGTGATCGTCGATGAACTTCTGGTTGTAGGCCTTGCGGCGGATGATTTCACGCGCCAGATAGTTGGCGATCGCCAGATCGGCGTTGGGCTTGAAGATGATTTCGATGTCGGCCATGCCCGAAGACAGGTTCGTGTGCGTCGTGAGGTTGACGATGCGGGTGGCCTTGTGGGTGAGCTTGCGGTCGGTGACGCGGCTCCAGAGCACCGGATGGGCTTCGGCCATGTTGTTGCCCCAAAGCACCATGGCGTTGCACTTTTCAATGTCGTCGTAGACGTTCATCGGTTCGTCGACGCCGAAGGTCTGGTAGAAGCCGACCACGGCCGAGGCCATGCACAGGCGTGCGTTCGGGTCGATGTTGTTGGAGCGGAAACCCGCCTTCAGAAGCTTGCTTGCGGTGTAGGCCTCCGGAATCGTGTACTGGCCCGAGCCGATGATGCCGATGCCTTCCGGTCCCTTTTCCTGGTAAACGCGGCGGAACTGACGCTCCATTTCGTCAAAGGCCTGTTCCCAGGTGACGGCGACGAACTGTCCGTTCTTGTCAAACTTGCCGTCCTTCATTCGCATGAGCGGCTGCGTGAGGCGGTCGGCGCCGTAGAGGATCTTGGCGTTGAAGTAGCCCTTGATGCAGTTCAGGCCCCGGTTGACCGGTGCATCAGGGTCGCCCTTGGTGGCGACAATGCGGCCGTTCATCGTGCCGACCTGCAGGCCGCAGCCGGTGCCGCAGAAGCGGCAGACGCCCTTGTGCCATTGAATGCCGGCGTCGGCGTCCTTGGCGGCTTGTGCGCAGGCTTCGGTGACGGGAATGCCCACCGACATGGCGGCGGTGGCGGCAACGCCCGTTTTCAAGAGTTCACGTCTTGAGATGGGGATGACTTTATGTTCAGTCATGTTTTTCTCTCCTGGGCTGATGGGACACGGCTTCTTTGGGGATGACGGGGAAAAGCCGCGCCGCTGTACAAAAAAGGGAAATCGAAAGGTGCAGCGCCAACCTCAATCCGGGGCGTCGCCCGGTTCGCTGCGATGGACGATGAGGCTCACGTCCGCCACGCCTTCGAGTGTGCGGATGCGGCGGAATTGCTCGGTTTCCGCGTCAACCGAGGCTTCCTCCAAAACCACGACGTAGCGGCCCGACGCCGCGTCGCTTTGATGCACTTCCACGGGCAGATCCCGCAGAAGGCGGCCGACGGAGTCAAAATGGCCTGCCTTGCAGGTGACAACAAGGCCGGAATAATACATGGGCGGAAATCTCCTGACAGTTCAAGGATTTAACGGGAATCCATCCAATTCATTGTACTGTCCGGAAACTGTAGGGAAACAGAGAGTTTTTGCGTCAAGTCAAGGGTTGACCCCGATATTGGCCTGCTTGCCGGCTAGGCCAATCATCCACAAAAATGAATAGCGCTCGCAGAAGCGGGCATAAAAAAGCGGAACCCGAAGGCTCCGCTTTTTCGGCGGACCGGAAGCTTTGCCTTCCGAATCCGCCTTTTCCCCTGTCCCAAAACTCTACAGGTGAATTTTTATATTAGATGTAGCCGTAAATCAGGCCGAGGCACCAGCCGACGATCACAGCGGTGATCACGCCAATCAGACCCGGAAGGATGAACGAGTGGTTGATCACGAACTTGCCGATGTGGGTCGTGCCGGAGCGGTCGAACGTAATGGCGGCCAGGTCAGACGGGTAGGTCGGCAGGATGTAGTAGCCGTAGGCTGCAGAGGCCATGGCCACGATCACTCCGGGGGGCGTACCGATCTGAATGGCAACCGGGACCACGATGGCCACAGCGGCGGCCTGGGAGTTCACCAACTTGGAAACGAGCAGCAGCACGATGCCGAAGGTCCAGGGAGCGCTCTGCATCCAGCCGGTCAGAGCGGCCTTCAGGTCGGGCAGGTGGTTGGAGAACATCGTGTCGGACATCCAAGCGACGCCGTACACGGAAACGATGGCGACCATACCAGCGTTGAACACGTTGGTCTTATTGATCTTCTTGGCCTCGCAGAACATGACCATCAGGATGCCGGCGAGCAGCATGAACATCTGAATGACGAGGGTCATCGACAGACGCTTCTTGCCGACCATCGGGCGGAGTTCGGGAACCGAACCGAGGATGGCCACGACAGCAACCGTGCCAAGGAAGATCCAGAGGCTGGCCCACTGGCGCTTGTTGAACTTCACGCCGATCAGGGTCGTGGTTTCGCCATAGACGTAGGCGCGCTGTTCCGGATCAGCGATCAGGGCCTGGAACTTCTCGTCCTTGTCAAGGTCCTTGCCGCGGAACACGGAGAAGGTGCCGACCATGAACAGACCGACAATGGCGGCCGGGATCACGATGGCAAACAACTGCGGGAAGCTGAAGGGCTGTCCGCCGACCATCTGACCGTCAAGCAGGGCCACCATCGAAACGGCAGCCACAGCAGCCGGCGAGCAGATCACGCCCATCTGGGCGGCAATCGTCGAAGCGGCCATCGGGCGTTCCGGACGGATGTTGTTCTTGATAGCCACGTCATAAATAATGGGCAGCATCGTGTAAACAACGTGGCCGGTACCGCAGAGAACGGTCAGGAACCAGCACAGGTAGGGTGCCAGGTAGCAGACAAAGCGCGGATGCTTGCGCAGGATCTTTTCTGCGATCTGCAGCAAGCAGTCAAGACCGCCGGCAGCCTGAAGAGTGGCGCCCGCGCAGACCACGGCCATAATGGTCAGGATCACGTCCACAGGGGGCTTGCCGGGTTTGAGGCCGAAGCCGAAGATAAAGATGATGAGGCCAATGCCGCCCATCAGACCGAGGGTCATACCGCCGCGAGGAGCAGCGTAGAACAAGCAGGCCAGCAGTACAAGCAGCTGTACCCAGAAGTCAATTCCAATCATTGTTGTCTCCTAGATATTTTGGGACGGTGAAATTATCCTCTTTGTAGGTACTCCACTCGTGTAAATCTTTTCTGTTTCTTGATTTTTGTCTAATTGTTAAGAAAAGCTGAAAGGAGACCAGTGGTTTTGAGCATGCAAAATGTAGAAAACGCTAATAAATATGCGGGTTTACGCGAAATGACGCCGGGCTCTGAAAATGTAAAACGCAGGGGCTGTTTCTGTAACAAAAGGCCCTCCGGGTCTTGCTCAGCCGACGGAAGGCCTCGGGCGGAATCAAAAAAAAACTACTTAGAAGTGAGTAGATTTTGCTTCCTTCGATAAATCCTTTATCGCTCAACTTCGTAAGGCCAGGAGAGGATGCCGCCGAAATTGGCAATACGCGTGTAGCCCGCGCGCACGAGCGCTTGGGCGGCGGTGACGCTGCGCACGCCGCTGCGGCAGTAGATGAGGTAGGGCGTGTTTTTGTTTTCAAGCGGCTCTGGAATCCGTCCGTTCAAAATATCGTCAAGCGGAACGTTGAGGGCGCCGGGAATATGGCCGCAGGCAAATTCGTCGGGGCGGCGCACGTCGACAATGACGGCCTGCGGGTCGGACTGCATCCGGGCTTTGGCTTCTTCGGGCGTGATGTTTTCGTAAGTCATGCGGCCTCCAGGTAGAGAGCGCGGATTGTAGCCCATGCCGACAAAAAGGCCCGCAGCTTGCGCACTGGCGCAGGATGCGGGCCTAAGTCATGGGCGCCGGCTTGAAAATCAAGCCTTCCGGCGCCCGGGATGAATGAAAGTCATCCAATTACTTCTTGCAGCATTCGCACTTGATGGAGTTGCGGGGCTTGAGCTGCTGGAAGAAGTCGTTGCCCTTGTCGTCGACGAGGATGAAGGCCGGGAAGTCGACCACTTCAATCTTGTAGACGGCTTCCATGCCGAGCTCCGGCCACTCGATGCATTCAATGCTCTTGATCGAGCTTGCCGACAGAACAGCTGCAACGCCGCCGATCGTGCCGAGGTAGAAGCCGCCGTGCTTCTTGCAGGCGTCGGTGACGGCCTGGCTGCGGTTGCCCTTGGCGATCATCACGAGCGAGCCGCCGTTTTCCTGGAAGAGGTCAACGTACGGATCCATGCGCTGGGCCGTGGTCGGGCCCATGGAGCCGCAGGCGTAGCCGGCGGGCGTCTTGGCGGGACCTGCGTAGAGAACCGGATGATCCTTCATGTACTGGGGCAGGCCCTTGCCGGCTTCAATGAGCTCCTTCATGCGGGCGTGCGCAATGTCGCGGGCCACGATGATGGTGCCGGTCAGGTTGACGCGGGTCGAAACCGGGTACTTAGAGAGTTCCTTGCAGACCTCGGACATCGGACGGTTCAGATCGATGTTGATCTGGCCGCCTTCGCCCGGACGGCGGAGCTCTTCGGGGATCAATTCACCCGGGTTGGTGTCGAGCTTTTCAATCCAGACGCCGTCCTTGTTGATCTTGGCCTTGATGTTGCGGTCTGCCGAGCAGCTCACGCCCATGCCGACCGGGCAGCTTGCGCCGTGGCGCGGCAGGCGGATCACGCGGATGTCGTGGGCCATGTACTTGCCGCCGAACTGGGCGCCGAGGCCGATGTTGCAGGCTTCTTCAAAGAGCTTCTGTTCGAGCTCGAGGTCGCGGAAGGCGCGGCCCGTTTCGTCACCCGTGGTGGGCAGCTCGTCGTAGTAGTGCGTGCTGGCAAGTTTGACGGTGAGCATCGTGCGTTCGGCCGTGGTGCCGCCGATCACGAAGGCGATGTGGTACGGCGGGCAGGCGGCCGTGCCGAGCGTCTTCATCTTGTTGACGAGGTAGGGCACGAGGGTGGCCGGATTCAGAATGGCCTTGGTTTCCTGGAAGAGGTAGGACTTGTTGGCAGAGCCGCCGCCCTTGACAACGCACAAGAACTTGTATTCGCTGCCTTCGGTGGCTTCGATGTCAATCTGAGCGGGCAGATTGCAGCGTGTGTTCTTTTCCTCGTACATCGTCAGAGGTGCGTTCTGGGAATAACGCAGGGCGTTTTCGGTGTAGGTGTCGTACACGCCGCGGGAGAGGGCTTTCTCGTCGCAGAAGCCCGTCCAGACGTTCTGGCCCTTTTCGCCATGGATGATGGCCGTGCCGGTGTCCTGGCAAAGCGGCAGAACGCCCTTGCTGGCGGCTTCGGCGTTGCGCAGGAACGTGAGGGCGACGTACTTGTCGTTTTCGGAGGCTTCCGGATCCTTCAGAATCTTGGCGACCTGCAGGTTGTGGGAGCGGCGCAGCAGGAAGTTGGCGTCATGGAAGCACTGCTTGGACAGCATCGTGAGTGCTTCAGGCTGAACCTTGACGATCTTATGGCCTTCAAATTCACCTTCGGAGACATAGTCCTTGGTGAGCAGATAGTACTCAGTCTTGTCTTCACCAAGCTGGAACATCGGTGCATATTTGAATTCGGGATTTTGAGCCATTTTGGTAATCCTCTCCTGATTTATTTTGAAATCAAAGTAGCGGAGGCGCTGCGTCGGGGAGGCGCAGCGCCGGTCTCTATCCGAGAAATTCTACTCCCAGAGTGATACGCCTTTTGAAGGGGAAGCGTAAAGACAAGAGAGGATTTCCTACAAATGTCAAAGGAATGCAAGAGAAATACACGGTCTGCCGTGCTGTGCATGGGGATTGTCTCCTACTCCTTATGAGGTATATGCTGAAATGGGTAGTATTCGAGATTGTCCGCTTACTTTGCTAAGGTGCGCCTGTGCGGACGCCGGACCGGCCGGACGGGCTGCGCCGGGCTTGTTGTGTTTGCTTTATCAGGATCTTTATGCACAAAATTGTGACTGCCGCAGCGGCGGCCTCCCTTGCCCTTGCCGCCGCCTTGTCCCACGCCGGGGGAAACACCCGCATCGAGTCGTTTTCCCAGGCAAAAAAAACGCTTGAGCAGAAGGTCTATTTCGATCATCGGGAAACCTTCTACTGCCATGCTGTTTTCGACAGCCGCAAGAACATCACGCTGCCTGAGGGCTTCACCACCGAAAAGCATGAAAAACGCGCCAGGCGCGTTGAGTGGGAGCACGTCGTGCCGGCCGAAAACTTCGGGCGCGCCTTTGTGGAGTGGCGCGAGGGCGACGAAGCATGCGTGCGCAGCAACGGCAAGCCCTTCAAGGGGCGCTCGTGCGCAGAAAAGGTCAATAAGGAGTTCCGCCTCATGCAGGCCGATCTCTACAACCTTTACCCCTCGATCGGTGCCGTCAATGCCGCCCGCTCCAACTACCGCTACACGATGCTGCCGGGCGTGCCCTCGAGTTTTGGCACCTGCCAGATGAAGATCAGCGGCCGCGCTGTCGAGCCGCCTGAATACACGCGCGGGGTGATCGCCCGCACGATGCTCTACATGCAGGATGCCTATCCGAAATACAAGATGTCTTCGTCGCAGGCCAAACTCATGGCCGCCTGGGACAAACAGCACCCGGTCGATGCTTGGGAATGCTTGAGAGCCGAGCGCATCGAGAAGATCCAGGGCAACGCGAACCGCTTTGTGAAGGAAGCTTGTCGCAAGGCCGGGCTGCCGTAGCCTGCGGCCAGAAGGAGGAGCCTTCAATGCGCCCGATCATCCGCACGGCTGTTGAAGCCGACCTGCCGCGGCTGCTGGAGATTTACAACGACGAGGTCGAGCACGGCACGGCAACCTTTGACACCGAGCCGCTGACGCTTGACGAGCGCCGCCTTTGGCTTCTTGAACACAATCAAGGCAACCACCCGTTGATCGTGCTTGAGTGCGAGGGGGCGGTCTGGGGCTATGCGAGCCTTTCCACCTTCAAAGCCAAGCACGCCTATGCCTCAAGCACCGAGCTTTCCGTCTACGTGCATCGCAGCGCGCGCGGACGCGGCTACGGCGAGCGGCTCACCCGGTCGATCCTTGCGCTTGCCGAGGAGGATCCCCTGACGCACCGCGTCTACTCGTGCATCACATCGGAAAACACGGCAAGCATTGCGCTGCACCGCAAATTGGGCTTTCTCCTGATCGGCACCTTCACCCAGGCAGGCCGCAAGTTCGGCCGCTGGCTTGACGTCACATACTGGGAAAAGGCTGTATAAAGCGGTTTCTTCAGCTCGGACAAGAACAGGACCTACAAGCATGGACCAATACACTTTGAGTCTTTTTTCCAATCTGCCCGATCCGCCGGTCAAAGCCAGCCGCTCCCGGAAGCTTGAACGCGTGGCCTATCTATTGACGGAAGCCTTGAAGTCGCGTCGCTCAGAATGCAGCGATCGACTGATAACGGCGCCACATGGAAGCTCGGACGCCGGATTGCGTGGAAAACCTTTGCCGCGGAGCTTGTGTCGTGCATGACGGAGGTTGACTTCAAGATTGCCCGGCGGGTGCGCTACTCGGTTGAGGTTGATGCTCCGTTTTATCTAGATGCCAACTATGTTTTCGGTGCGCTCGTCGATCATCCCGCAACCTTTGATCTTGCCGATCCGCAAAGGCGCATCAATGTTAAGAAGATCCCCCTGACCATTCGGGGCTCGGAGGGAAAAACGCACTTTGACATCACGACAAACGCGGATCCAGCGCTGAAAAAACAGTACGAAAACGGCGAAGAAGTCACCACGCGTACGTCTCTTCCTGTTTTTGAGAAGTTCGATGCGGGCGAAATTGGAATTGTGCATCTGTCCCGCGCAGCATTCGCTTTCTTTCACGAGCTGTACAGCACCGGACCGGACCGGACCGATTGCCGTGGGCGACAGACAGCAGTTCGCCCGTCTTTTAAAGCCTCTGGCTAAAAGTGCAGTCATCGAAGGCTTTGCGCTTTAAAGCGCCTTGCAGCAAATTCAATGACTTTTTCAATCATGCCCCGCCGCTTTGTCAAACCCCAAGCTCCACGTGAAATCAAGTATCCGATTGCCTCCCTTTTTCCCGACACCAGCGAGCGGCTGCTTTTTGCGCTTGCGGCGTTTGTGTGTCCGAATTCCATCTGGTCGGAGTACGACCTCAAAGGGATTGCCGCCAATACGGGTCTTTCCAGGAAGGTCATGGCCCAGTATCGGGAAGACCGCAGCCTTGTTCCCAACGACATCGTCAACTCCACCCCGGTCTTTGAGCGCGCCATCTTGCGCGACAGACGCCCTTATGGCGTTCACGTTCGTCTGAGCCGGGAGGACTTCAAGACCATCATCACGACGCTGACGCCGCGGCACGTGGTTGAAATTCTTGAAAAGATTCCCAAGACGACCGACCGCGAGTTTCCTCCCACGCGCTATGCAGTCATTGCGGACTTTCTGCTGCGCCTGATCCGCTGCTTTGGCGGGCCCTTTGCCCCCGAAGACGAAGCGCAGCTTTCGCAGGACGATCAGCAGAGGGTTCGAAATGCCCATGAAGTGGGTGCACAGCCGAACTTCTTGAACACGGCGGACACGGACGAAGAGGAATACGAAGTTCTTCAATGCAGACAGGAGATTGCGGAGCTTCTGGTCCCCTACTGCTTTGCGCTTGCCTTTGATCCGGATCTGGTGCGGGGCCTCAAGGCGCTGCGGCCGCTCGAGGCGCAGGCCTTTGCCGAATATGTGTGGCTGCCCGACAATGAGCTGCTGCCTTCTGAAGCCTGGCAGGCGCTTGAGCAAACAACCAGGGAAATGGTGGAGGCGGGAGCGGGCGTTTGGAAGGAGCTGCACGACGAAGCGGTCTACCACGGCGTGCTCTACAGCGGACATCCGCAGGAGGCCGCACAACGCCTTTATGTTCCCGAGGGCCGCGCGGGGCTTTTGCTTGCGGCGATGCAGGAGATGCTCGCCGGCCGCAACCAGCAGGCGGTCAAGCGCATGCGCGCCGCTTTAAAGCTTGAGTGTGCGAGGAATCGCTCGTCCAGACGTCTTTTTCTCGGCTCCTTTGAAAACTTTCTCTTCGGGCTAGCTCTTTACAACGACAAGGCCTCGGGCATGTCCAAGCGGTCGCTTACCGCCTTTGCCAAAATGGACGGGCTTCTGAGCGACTACAACGCGGGGCTGCCGCTTTTTGCCGGGCTCGGACTGCTGGTTGACTGCGGGAGGTATGCCGCAGCCTACAACTTCAAGCTTTTCCACGAGTCGGACAAGCCAAGGAAGCGGAGGAGTGACAGCGACTGGTTCTTCTACTATGACGACGAAGAGCCGACGGATATTCTCACACCGCGCGTGGGCTTGAACCGGGCGCTTTTTGCCATTGTCTCCATCAACTTTCATCTTTTTTCGCCCACCAGCACGGAACTCGCGACCATCCGCGAGGACATCAAGGGAAGTGCGCTGTTGGAGCATCTCCTTGAGCTGGCGCTCGATCCCGCCTCGGCGGCTTCGCGCGCGCTGGGAGAAAAGCTCGGCATGGCGAATCTGCTGCCCTCGGTGCGCGTCACCGAAAAGTGGGAGCTGGCGCTTGAGCGCATCCTTGAAGCCTCCGCCAAAACCAAGTCCAAGGCGGCAAAGAAGGCGGCGCTTCAGGAGCGCGTTGCCTATCTGGTTGACGTTGATGCGCTCAGCTACACGCAGTGCATGCAGCGCTCCAAAGACGGCGTCAACTGGTCGTTCGGACGCAAAATCGCGCTCAAGACCTTTGCCGCCGGGGATGTGGCGTGCATGACCGATCAGGACCGCCGGGCGGCGAAATGCACCTCCATCAGTACAAACCGCTGGTGGCCCTCCTCTCTTTCCGGCTTCGGCGTCACCCGCGAGCTGATCGGACATCCGGCTGTCTATGACGATAAAAACGGGGGCAAGACCCGCATTCAGATCGTCTCCCAGCCGCTTCGCATTGAGGTGAAGGACACGAGCAAGGGCTTTGCCGTCACCACCAACATCGATGAACAGCTCAAGGAGAATCCCTTTGCCTCGCTTTTCGTCGACACGTCTGAGCCCGGCATGATCGGCGTGACGGAAATCACACCCGAGCAGCAGGTGCTGCTTGCAAACCTCAATGAAATCCGCAGTCTTCCGAAGGCGGCCAGGGAGCCGCTCACAGAGGTGCTCAAGGCCGTGAGCGGCCAGGCGATTGTCGCCAGCAGCCTGCTTGCCGAATCCGGGGTGCTTGCGCGTCAGCAGGCCGACACCTGCATCACGCTGCAGATGAGAAACTCAAAGGAAGTCAAAAACGCCTTTGAAGCGACGGCGGTCGTCCACCCCGTCGAGGGGGCGCGCGTGACCTGTGAACCGGGCAGGGGACTTGCCACACTCACAGTCGCCACTGCGGGCGGGGACGTGCAGGTCGAGCGCAATCTCAAGGTGGAGAAAAGAAACTTTCAGACGCTTCTCGGCGCCTTGTCCGACTTTGACGACTGCCGCACGCAGGCCGGTCACTGGGAGCTTGAGACAGCGCGCTGTCTGGACATGCTTCTCGCGATTCGTGAAAACACAGCGCTTGCCGGCATTGTGAAGCTTGAGTGGCCTGAGGGAGAGAAGCTGCGCGTGGCGCACGCCTCCGCGGGCTTTGGCAATCTGAAGCTTTCCGTGCACCGCATGGGGCAGTGGCTTGAGCTTGACGGAGCGCTCATGATCGACTCGGCCGCAAAGCTCAAAATCGGCGAAGTGCTGGGAAAGCTCGACGAGGCGCGCGGCAACTTCATTGCGCTTGGCGAACACGAATACCTGGCGCTCACTGCGGCGCTCAAAAAGCAGCTGGAAATGCTCAAGGACGTTGCCGAAGGCACCGCCCGAAAGCAAAAGGTCTCGGCCTTTAACGGGGGTTTTAACTAGTTGGATAAAAACCTCCCAAATCTCTCATAACGTGCTGTGACCAAACCCGTAACCGCTAAACTGATGACGAGGAGTACGAGCATCTTTCCAACCGGAGGATGCCATGACACTGTGCTCCATCGGCGTTATTGCCAAGCGATACGGGGTGAGTCCCAGCACGGTTCGACGCTGTGCGGACAAGGGACTTCTTGGCGTCGTCAAGCGCACGCTGGGAGGCCACCGGCGGTTCATTAAAAGCGCCAGTTGATGCCGCCTCCAAAGCCTATGCGGGTGCTGTTGTCGACCATCGGGCTGTCCTTAACTTCGCTGCCGAGCGCCGTCACCGAGCCCTCAAGCCACAGCGAGAGGTGGTCGGTGAAGCTGTAGTCGGCAAGAAGCCGGAAGTAGCCCGCAACCGAGCTGTCGGCGTCGTACTTCTTAAAGCCGCTGCGGCGGGCTTCGGCGCTCGAGATGCCGTAGTAGTAGTCGTTGAAGTTGGCGTTCGACCAGGTCATGCCGATCACGGGCGTGATGCCGAGGCGCTGGATTTGAAAGCGCTTGAGGACGTTGACGTCGGCAAGGATGCCGTTGGATTCCCCGAGGATGTCGCCCGAGAGCTTGGCGCCGACGCTCACCCACCCCGTGTAGCGGTAGCTCAGGTTGGCAAAGGCGCTCGCGTCGCGGTCATCGAGCTTCTTCATGCGGCGGTCATCGCTGTCGTCGGCGTCAAAGGAAAGCGGCATGTAGGAGATGCCGAGCATGACGGCGTGCTGCGGGGTCTTCATCAAATAGCCGCCCGCTTCAAGCCCGTGCAGATAGAAGTGCTCGGTTTCCACGTGCATGATGGGCGCCGGAATGACTTCAATGTCAACACCCCGGTATTCCCGGTTGTCAAAGTGAACGCCGGCGCCAAGAGCGTAGTCGGCGGCCGAGGCGCCCTGAGCGAGAAATGCTGCCAGGCAGAGGGCTGCCGCAGCGCGCAAAGAGTGTTTCATAGTCCAATAAACCCAAAAGTTAAAAAACTAGGCCGGCATTGTGCCACGCAAGAGGCGCTTTGATCCTTAAAAAATTGAATATTCCCGTGAAATCCGCCGGTTGAAGCACCCGTTTGTCTCGCTATTCCTTTTGAGAATAACTGCACCTTGGGACAGTTGTTGAAAACATATCCCGGTTTCAGAATGGGCGCATGCCGAAACAAGAGGATCCGTGCAAAGGATCCCGTGCCGGCTTGTATGTAAACCCATTCAGGAGACTCTCATGGGAAAAAATGCTTTTTCGGAGCGCACGGCTCCAATGGCCACACGCCGCCAATTTTTGAAGTTGACGTCGGCAGCGGCGGCCGCCACTTCGTTGAGTCCTTGGGCCAAGGCGCTTGCCGCAACGGATCTGGAGGTGCTGGGAGCCAAGCCCGCGCAGATGCTCGACAAAACCGTCAAGGTTGTGAACACCTACCATGAGATTCACTGCCACGGGCAGTGCATGCTGAAGGCCCACGTCAAAAACGGCCGGCTGCTGGCGCTCACCTCCGCTGGCGACATCCCGCGCTGCGAAGCAGCCAAAACCGATGAGTCGATCGGCAAGATGCAGCGCCGCGCCTGCATGAAAGGCTACGCGGAAAGAAAGCGCCTTTATGCGCCCGACCGCCTGAAGTACCCGCTTGTGCAGACCATTGAACGAGGCAATCTGGCGGGATTTAAGCGCATCACTTGGGATGAGGCGATCGACCGGGCTTGCGAGCATATTGAAAAGGCGCGCGCCCGTGCCAAGGACCTGGGCTACATCCCGATCTGGGAGGTGGGCAGCACCCCGCTGCCCTTCATGGGCCACTACGTCTCCAACTGGGGCCACCACTCGGCAGGCAACGAGATGGATGCGCTTTTCAATGCCCTGGGAAAGGGCGTGAACGGTCATCCGGCGATTGACATGCTCAACTCCAAGTTCATCATTGTCTGGGGCGCCGACCCGCAGACGACCTCGCCGCACCTGCCGTTCATCATGACGAAGGCCCGCGAAAAGGGCATCCCGATCGTGGTGGTCGACCCCCGCTATACGGGAACCGTCGGCGCCATGGCGACCGGCGCGCCCGGCATCACGCCCTGGATCGCCACGCGCCCGGGCACCGACAGCGCCATTCTGGCTGCCATGGCAAACACGATCTACCGCAGGGGTCTGCATGATGAGGCCTACATCCGCAAGTACTGCTTCGGATTTTTCCCGGGCGACACGGTGGTGAGCAAGTCTCCTGCCAAAGACCCCGTCACCGGCAAGCCCTGGAAGGGCACCCGCTTTACGACGCCCAAGGGCCAGTCCTTTGTCGAATATCTCGACGAACTCAACAAAGAGCATGGCGGAGAAGAGGGCGTCTTGCGCTGGGCGGCGCTTCTTTCCGGCGTTCCGGCTGAAACCATCGAAGCGCTTGCCGTGACCTACGCCAAAACCAAGCCTGCATGCCTGCATTCCACCTGGACCTGCGGCGGCGCGCAGCGCACCGGAAACGGCATGTATCACGTCTGGCTGCTGCTGTGCCTGTCGGCGATGACCGGCAACGTCACCGTCCGGGGCGGCGGCATTGGCGCGCTCTCGCCCGTGGACGGCATGAAGATGAGCCTTGGGAAGGCGCCTGCAATGTGCAAGGATAAGAAGTACAACGCCTTGCTTTTCTCCCAGTACATGCAAAGTCAAGTAATTCTCACCGGCCGGGACTCCCGCACGCCCGAGCAGATCCGCGCAGACGTTCTCGGCATCAACGGCATTGACCTGGGGCCGGACGCCAAAATCGAAATCGACATGGTCTGGCGCGGCGGCGGCTCGGCCGATCCCTTCAACCAGCGCTCGTCGATCAACCCGAAGATTCTTGCCTGGAAAAAGCTCGACTACGTTGTGAGCTACGAGCGCTTCATGAGCACGACGGCCCGCTATTCCGACCTCGTGCTGCCGGTGATCACGCACTTGGAAGAAAGCTTCTTCACGGGCAGCCGCGTCAAAACCGACATGAATGCCGTGAACGCCGTTGTGAGCCCCATGTACGAAGCCAAGTCCGACGTTGCGATCAACGAAATGATTGCCAAGCGTCTGGGCCTTGACTGGGGCCGCCACGGCATGAGCGACACGGATGTGATGCGCGTGCAGTGGAAGGGGGCAAAGCTTCCTGAAGCCTACAAGAAGATCGATCCGGAGATGAAGCTGCCGAGCTTTGAAGAGATGCTCGAAACGGCAAACCTCCAGCTGCCGGTGCCGCCGGAAAAAAGCGTCATCGACGCCGCGAAGTTTGCCCCGGGCGAATTTCCAACCGACACCGGCCGCATCAACTTCTACTCGCCCTGGCTTGCGCACCGCGGGCGTTTGGCGTCAGGCGTTGCGCGCGCCCAGTACGTGCGCCCTGCCGACGGCTACGAGGACATTCTGGAAAAGACCCGGCACGCCTCGGGCAGAACCTACACGCTGCAGTACACGACGCCGCACATGCCCAACCGCTCGCACTCGTCCTTTGACAACACGACGATGATCCAGGACGTGATGCCGCACGCCGTCACGATGCATCCGGATGACGCAAAGGCCCGCGGCATCAAGGACGGAGACCTGGTCTACGTCTACACGGAGGCAGGCTGCATCAAGATTCCCGCAAAGCTCACCGTGCGGCAGCTGCCGGGCGTGGTGTCCATTGGCGAAGGCGCCTGGTATCAGCCGAGCAAAACGGAGTTCTTTGACGCCTGGTTTGACGAAAAGGGAACCGGGAAGATGGCCAAGCACCGCGTGCCGGTGGATGTGGGAGGCGCTGTCAATACGCTGACCATCGACCGCGACATCGGCGCAGGCGACCCGTACCTGCACCTGCAGACCACCAAGTCGGGCGGCTTTGCCGCTGGCGGCTGCGTCTGTGAAGTGAGCAGCAAGCTTCCCGCTTGATTCCGTGCCAATCGATGAACCAATACGTCAAGGAATTGAAAAATGACTCAATGGGGCTTTTACTTCAACCAGAAGCGGTGCCTGGGCTGCACCACCTGCACGGTCGCCTGCAAGGAGTGGAATGAAGGTCGGCGCGGCGACGCGGCGCTGCATCCGTTGACCGAGGGTGCCTTGAAAAAGCTCGCCCGTCCGTCCGACTGGAAGGCGGATACTGCCGAAGGGGCGTCGGATCGCGCCTACCTGCGGCAGTTCGACATGAAGGAAAACTGGCGGCGCGTCACCTTCTTTGAATTCGGCAAACGCGCGCCCAACGTAGAGGTGGTGCCGCTTTCGATGTCGTGCAACCACTGCAGTACGCCTGCCTGCATTCCCGTCTGCCCGGTGAAGGCCATCAGCAAGGAAAAGGAATTCGGGGCGGTGATCGTGGATTCTGCCAAGTGCATCGGGTGCGGGGCCTGCGCCAAGGCCTGCCCGTGGGGTGCGCCGCAGTATTTCGAGCCGCTGGAGAAAACGCAGATGGGCGAGAAGGCGCACCCGCATATGACGAAGTGCGACATGTGCGTGGACCGCCTGCGCGCGGGCTTGAAGCCCGCCTGCGTCGCCTCCTGCCCGGGGCGGGCGCTCGAGTGCGCGCCGATGGAAGAGCTCAAAAAGCTCCATCCGAACGCAGCGCTCACGGCCGTGGGCGCTCCCCGCGAGCTCGTCGAAAAGACGCACCCGAACGTGCTCTACACCGCGCGCAAGCCCGCTGTGCGCTAAGGAGGACTGCAAGTGACGGAACACACCATTCAAGCAACGGCACTTGCAGCGTTGACGTTTTCGGACTGGATGCTCAAGGGAGCGGAGCCTACGGTTCTCGCGAGCATCCGTTCGATGATCGACGCCCTGCAGGAGGAAAAAAGCCCGGTGAAGGAGGCGGCGCAGGAGGCAGGCCGCGCCCTTGCGGAACTGACCGACGAGGCGCTGCAGCGCGCCTGGACGCAGGCCTTTTGCGCCGGAGGCACGTCCGTGACGCCGCACGAAAGCGTGGCGCTCACGGGCCTTGTGATGCAGGAGCCGCGCGACGACGTGCTGCAGTGGATGTATGAGGCGGGACTTGCTCCCTCCGAGTCCATGCATGAGCCGGCCGACCACCTCGGCGTGATGCTTGCTTTCTGGGCAAGGCTTTTGATGGCGGACGTGATGTTGGATGCGGCGCACCGCTTTGCCGATGCGCACCTCGGCTGGATCGGGTGGATTTCGGAGGAGCTCACGAAAAAGCAGCCCGAAAACCAACCGGTTCTGGCGCTTGCCAGGCTGCTGGAAGCCGTCGTCGCTGACTTTGAGGCGAAGGCAGGGTAGGGATCCTTGGTTGGCTTTGCTGCATTGCGGCAGAAGGTCGGGACTTTTCTCATGTGTGTCTGCGGCTTGACGAACCCGACCGCAAAGCGTGGTTGACCTGCATGCAAGCCGCAGGCCAGCCCGTTTTTTTCACTTGACGCTCGTCCTGGCCGGCCTGAAGGCGGAGGCCTCAGACAAGCGTCATGCATGGCGAGACGGCGGCGGCAGGATTGCTCAGCGCTTACCGGAAGCGGCAAAAAAAGGCGAAAATGACGCTCGAGGATCTTCTCTCTGATGAGAAACAAGCGGGCGGCGGATCCAAAATGTCTGCTCGGACAGATGCTTCGGGCATCGCCGCCGTCGCCGGCGCAAGCGTTTTAGCAAATTCAGGGCAGCAAGTCCTCTGACCGACCACGTTTTTCTCTGCACATCCATATGGCTTCCGATACGAGCAACCGCAAACAAAGCAATCTCACCGACTTGCCCCGTCTTTTGAGCTCAGACGACCTGCTTGGGCAAAAGAACTACATTGATGCTTTCAGTGCCTTTATCAAGGACGCTGAAACTCCCATGACGATTGCCGTTCAAGGCGAATGGGGGTGCGGCAAAACCTCGCTCATGAATGCCATCGCAAACGAGGTGTGCGCAAACTATTACGCTCTCTGCTCCTCTGAATCATCTGCGGAAGTGGCCGTCGAGCAAAAAGACCGTCCCTATCTTGGCATCTGGATCAATACCTGGCAGTACTCTCTTTTAAAAAGCAACAGCGAGGCGCAGATTGCCGTGATCAAAGGCGTTGCCCGCGAATTGTCTGCGCAGATGGATAAGCTCATGGGCACCTCGGCTGTTGTGAAGGAGGCGGGACGTCGTCTTATCAGCTCAATTGGAGGAATTGCGCTCACAGCTGCGAAAGTCGGCGCAAGCGCCGCCGGCTTGAATCCTCTCAGCTTGAACGGGCTCGACGAAATGGTTCGCACCCAGGAAAACGGACCGGAGTACTTCCGCGAACAGTTGCGCAAGACGATTACAAAATACCTTGACGAATACAACCAGGGCAAGCACAAGAAAATCAAGGGCTTCATTTTCTTTGTGGATGACCTGGACCGACTTGATCCTCCGGTGGCCGTTCAGGTGCTTTCACTCTTGAAAAATCTGTTTGAAGTGCCCAAGAGCATCTTTGTGCTTGCCATTGACTACGAAGTCGTGGTTCAGGGTCTGGCAAGCCGCTTCGGAGAAAGAACCGAGGCCAACGAGCGTGAATTCCGGTCGTTTTTTGACAAGATCATCCAGCTCACGTTCCGGGTTCCAATCGAAAGCTATCAGCTTGAGTCCTTCTTAAAGGACATGCTCAACAGAATCCAGTACTGCCGCGCCAAACTTCTTGAGAATGACGCCTTTCTCAAGACGCTCATCGACTTCACGCTGCATTCCTGCGGCAAGAATCCCCGTTCCATCAAACGAATGCTCAACACGCTTTCGCTCACCCGGAAGATCCACGCCATTCGTCAGCCGGAATTGGAAAGAACCGATGAGGCGCTTTTCTTTCAGATCCTTTTTGGCATTGTTTGCCTGCAATCCGCTTATCCGCGCATCTACGACGAATTGGTGCGCAAGCCCAATCTTTTTGACTGGATCGAAGCAGACGCCGGCGAGGGCGTCTCCATTACGGAAATGCCCGTCATTACGGACTTTGACGAAGAAGATCTCTCACCGCAGGACTTTGACCTCGCCGTCTTCGCCCAGAACGATCCCTGGGTGAAAAAGCGCCAGCCTGCCATCCAGAAATTGCTTTTCAGCCTGCTTGAACTCATCATGCGCGGAAAAATCAAGCGAGCAAAGCTGGCTGAACGTGCAGGGCAGCCCCAACCGGCATTCCGCACCACCAAGGATTACGTTGAACAAGTCATTCAAGCAGCACGGTTTACTGCGCCGGACGAGGAACCTGAAGAATTCCAGTGCGTGACCCTTGATGAATTCATTCAGTACTGGCAGGAAAAGGGCATCGAGGATTCCATCCTGGAAAACCTCCGAACCTTCTGCCGCCTGCTGCCGCGGGTGTTCGACGGCGGTCTTGCCTTGGAATTCAATGGAGCGCGCGTGCTCTTTCGTGCCAATCAGCTCAACGAGGCCGGCAGAATTGTCCGCAGCAAAGTCATTACGACGGTTGAAATCGAGCCAAAGGGTCTGGTTGTCCGCGCAGGAAGAAGCTACAAGCTGGGCGTGATGAAGCAGGGTATCCGCAGAAGCCTCTCTTTTGCCAGACGCGTTGAGCGCGTGGAGGATTTCGCAGAAAGCGACATCAATCCCATCAAGGAGCGTTACAAGAAATTCACAGGCAAAAGCCGCGTCGAGGCACGGTGGATAAAGGTGCTCGAAGAGATGCGCTCCGAATCAGATCCATCTGAGAGTGCGGCTGAAGGCGGCAGCGCAGACTAAACCGTCAGCGCAATCGAGGCGGTTCAGCCGGCAGCGGAATTGCCCACATATCGGGAGAACCGAACAAGTGGCTTTCCGATGGGAAACCAGCCGCAATCCTGCGTCAGTTGCGGGGAGTCACCTCATCCCGCATCAAAATGTGCGGATAAGCGTACCGCTCGGGCGATGCAGCTCCGATTTCCCGCTCGAGCGAGCAATCAGCACGTCATTGCCGCTGAATGAAACGCCGACGGCATCCTTGGTCGGAAACATATGAAACAGGCTACCCCTGGCTTTGTAAACGCCGACCTTGCCCGACGAATAGCAGACGGCAACCAGTGATTCATCTGCACTTAAAGCCGCTGAAACAGCGCCGGACGTTCCGATGCAGGCCACCCGTACGCCGGTGTCCTTGCGAAGCTCAGCCTTGCCGTTTTTGACAACTACAACCATATAGCCTTCTTTGATTCAACGTTAGCGGAAAAAGACACGGCCGGCAAAAGCGCCGCCCCGGCTTGCAAGGAATTTCCTGCCAGCCGGGGCGGCGCTTTTGGGTTCATCTGCCTGGAATTCAGGAGCCTTGATAGATAAGGGAAAAATTCAAAACTTTTTGGTTATCCATCATTGTATCCATCATCCCGATGCGATACGAAATTTTGTTGATCTAAGTCACGTTTTTATGACATTTTTGAGAGCAGGGATGGCGATCCGAGCTGGCTCTCATTCCGTATCAGAACGGATGTTTCCAATGAACCGATTGTTTGTTGAGGGTCTCATTGGAGGGAATGGAGGCGGGAAGTAAGCAACAGCGAAAAAGGAAAGTACCATCCTTAGGGACGAGGTGATGAATTTACACCTGCGACCAGAGTCAGACTGAACCACGTAGTTCTCTCACGGACGATGTTGTCTGGCAAGTAGTTGATTCATTGAGAAAAAGCATCCGCTATTTGCCCGTGATGGTCAAAGGACGGATGCTTTTTTGTGTCTGTCTTTCAATGAACAGAAGGTTCAATCAAGCTTGCTAGGCGCGCACAAGAAAATCTAATGGGATGCCCAATACTGCGTTTAGACGTCGAATCATGGGCAACGTCAAATGACGCTTCCCCGAGAGAATTTCATATACACGATTCAGTTGTCCAATGCATGGAACGAGGTCTTTAGGTGTGAGACCTTTTTGATCCATGAAGAATTGGATGGCATCAATCGCTGTCGCGTTGTCTGCAAGCGGGAAGTGACGCTTTTCGTACTCTTCAATGAGAGTGACCATAACATCTACAGAATCCCAAACAGGGTCTTTATCTGCTGGAGGATTGTCGAAGTATGGCGCAATTTCCTTCAGAGCACGTTGGTAATCAGCGTCATTCTTGATCGGATAGATTTGCATCATTTCACCTCAATAGTTGCGGCGTTGATGTTGTCGTACTCAGCATGAGTACCAAAAAACTTCACGTATACAGCTTGGATTTGGTAGGCCACCGCAACAACCAGACGATAGTTGTTGCCGCAGATATTGAATACCACGCGATTGTTTTCTATGAAGCTTGCAGATCGGAAGCTGTCCTTAATGTCTTGCGGTGTTGACCATGATGCTTTGGAGACAAAGCCAGCCCACAACGCAAGTTGCCGTTCAGCTAGAGGGTACTGCTGTTGGTACTTTTTTAATTGAGAAAGTGCAATTATTCGCATAGTTGACATGTCCCAATTTGGGACTAGCGTAAGTTTAACACGATCTTCTTTCTTTGGCTCCACTGAGATTCAAGAACGCCAGTTCTAGGCAAATTACATTGGTTGCCTGCAGTAAGCAGACAGACGAGTGGCCTGGTTGGCTAGCCGCAGTAATTCGAGATTGTCAGGATCATCGTCTTGAGAACCGAGAAATGTTCGTGAGAGCAATTCTCCGATTTTCCGAGCGGCTGATGAGACAAGTCCGAGCCTGCGCAAGCATTCTTGTCGTGATGGTTCACGGTGAGCCTCTTCAGCAATTCTGTTGAGGTTCTCAAGTGCAGTTTTGGATCGAAGAATCAGAGTGTTGATGGGCATGGTTTTTTTCCTTAGTGGCGGGAAAAAACCACTCCCGACGCGGGAAAGTTTTTTCCCGTGTGGGTTGGTAGATGAAACGGTCAGTGAATCCTGAGAGGGCTAGACAGAGGAGGCGCGGTGGAATGGGAATCCTTTCTCACCATATTGCCGCAAGACGTCGTTCCAGTCGGTTCCTTTGGCAGAAATCGTCAGAACATCTTTTCCCGGCAAGAAAATGACGGAAGGAATCCCCTCCGATAGAAGTCTTCCTCTAAGCCTCTCGGCGGCGCGCTGACCGGTTTCAGAAAAATCGTTGTCAGCGAAGATGAACACAACTTTCGTCCCTGTGGGAAGCTTGGTGTTGACCAAACCCTGAGCCGAGACGCAGGCCATACATGGATATCCGGTGGCTTTTTGAACGGATAAAGCGGTTTCGATGCCTTCAGCAAGACACAAGATGCCGTCCTTGGCAAGTGTGCCGAAGCTGATTGCAGCACCATTTATTGTGCGGCCCGCCGGTACAGGTAAGAGCTTCTTGGCCGGACCGAAACCAATTTTTTGACCTGTTGGGGTTAAATAGGTTCGGTGCAGAGTGACCAGTTCGCCCGTTGTATCTCTGACAGCACAAATCATGCATGGGAATCTGCCTACGAGCTTTCTTTGCTGATCGAAGTAGGGTTCGTCTGCAATGAAGCGGCAGTTGTGAAGGATGTCCGAAGAAGCCGGAAAAATTCTGCGATTTTTCAGATACGTCAACAACGGAGTCTGTTGAGGGCAGTTGAGGTTAACGATGTCAGCTTTTTCCCACTTGGAAACGATAGACACTTCTCTACGGGTAGATTCTTCTTCGACCATCCTGGCTTGCAAAGCAAGTTTGGTGTCCGAAGCTGTCTTTTGAGCGGACCAGAGAACTTTTCTGAACTCTTTGCCCTTGTAGGAAATGTTTTTGGTTCCCAAACGGGAAATCCTGGCATTGTCGCCAACCTTTATGCCAGCAACGGAGCATGCGCGCTGGAGGTCACGACCCCAACAGCTCCGGTTTTGCCCATTGTCTGCTCGAAGCTTCACGCAAAAGCATTGACTGCCGTTGCGTAAGGTCGAGATTCCGATAAAAAGCACCTTGCCGTCAATTGTCTCAATGCGAGAAGTCGGCTCAATGCCTTCTGGCGCATTCAGAAATTCAGAAACGGCTTTCAAGGCGGTGAAGAAGTTCCACCCATTGACTTTCATCAGAATGTGCAAGCCGTCAAATGCTCCACAGGTATTGCAGATGCATTGTCCGGTGTGCTTGAAATCCCGAAAGAATCTGAAGCCGTCAGATCCTCCGTGAATAGGGCATTCACAGTGACGCGGCGCACGTTCAATGGCCTGTTTCAAGGACGGAGCAAGATTACTCAAAATTTCATCCCATCTTCCGCTAGCCAGGCGCAGCACCACTTCGGCGTCGATCTTGTACTGAGACATGTTTTCTCCAAGGTTGAAACTCTTTGAGAGGTGGGTTAACTCAGCGTCCGGCGGTGTTAGCAAGGTAGTTCCTCATGTTCGATGAACGACTCTTGAGGGGGCTGCTTTGCTTGAAAGCCAGAGCGAGTGCCGGCATGAGTTTGCATTCCTTGGGCTACGTGAGGGAGAGCGAGGATTTGTAGGTCCTCCACAGCGATGGATGCGCTGCGCCCCTTATAGCCGTTAGCAAGA
>CALXOY010000026.1 GCA_944390145.1 uncultured Duodenibacillus sp. | reverse complement strand
GGCAGGGGGGACGCGGCCTCCTCTGAAGCGGCGGCATTTGCGGCCTCAAAGTGTGCGGACACCTCAAAGGAGGTGTTCATTTCAGGCGAAAACTGCCCCGTGGTGAGCGTGATGCCGGAGACCTTCCAGCTGCGGGCGTGTTCCTCCTCGCCGGTGGTGAGGTCGATTGCGGCGCGGGTGAGCTTGAATTGCGCCACGCGCAGGTTTTCGGGAAAGCGCACCGAGCCGAAGGCGTCTTCAAAAAGCGCGTCGCCGTTGGCGCGCGGCACGTTGAGCTTGAATTGCGCACCGTCAATGGTGATGGTGTTGACGCTTACGGCGCCCAAAAGTGCGGGCCAGAGCGCCACTTCGGCCGAGGCCGAGTCAATCGAGCCCACCACTTCGCCCGAATCGAGGTCGGTGAAGGTGAGGGCCGGAATCTCGACATGCAGCGCGGTGAGGTGCTTGAGCTTGATGTCGCCGGCGTACTGCACCGAGGCGTTCAAAGCCTCTTTGGCGTAGGCGTCGATGGTCTGCCTCACGGCCTTTTCATCGAGCATGTAAAAGAGCGTGCCGATGGCGGCGACCGCCAGCACGACAAGTAGGACGATGAATGCGAGGATTAGACGCGCAATGCGCGGAATGGAACGTAAATACATGGTCTGCGAGCTCAACAGACTGTCAGTTTGCCACATCTGTACAGACTCGTCGCGCCTCGTTTTGCCTTTCGTTGGGGTCTGTTGTTTTCGTGAGGCCTCGGGCGCTGCGCCTCTTCCGGCCTCCGCCGGAAAGCGGCGGCAGACGGCCGTCAAAAAGTGGCGAACCTTTGGATTAAGTCAAAGAAAATCGTTCAAAAGGCGCCAAAAAGTCCCTGTGATTGAAATTTTCTTTATGGAAGAATCCCATCGGAGGTGCGCGCCCGCCGAAGGGATCGGGGCCCGCACTTTTTTACGGATGCTTTACTGCTAAAAGAAGGTGCACAAAATGAACAACTACACGAAGTACGGCTTGATCTTCCTGGGCGGCGTTGCGCTCGGCGCGCTCGGCGCCATGGCGGTCTCCCGCGGCCGCGTGCAGGGCGTCAAGCCCCTGGCAACCGACCTCGTTGCGGGCGGCATCGCCCTGCGCGACAAGGTGATGGCCGTGGCCGAAGGCGTCAAGGAGGATCTCGAGGACGTCGTTGCCGAGGCGCAGCTCAAGAACCAGAAAAAGAAAGCCGCGCAGGAGGCTCAGGAGGCGGCGCAGGCTGTGGCCGAACCCGCTGTTGAGAAGGCCCCCGCCTAAGGCGTTTGACGCTTCGTTTTTTTGCGGACGATTTGTCATGCAGTTCACTCTCGTTCATCAAGTCGGCAATCGACAGCGCTGGCGCACGCGCGGCACGATGACCACGGCCAGCGCCGAGAGCATTGCCGACGCCATTTCGGCCATTGCGGGCGTGGAGGGCGTCACGGTCAACCCCCGCACGGGCTCGGTGGTCGTCTTTTACGCGAGCGCCGCGGCGCTCGCGCCCGTTGCCGGCTATCTCGAGTCGCTTGCCGCCCTGCCGCCCATGATGCGCGACGCGCGCAGGCGCTTTGTCGAAGACATCAAGCGCACGCAGGCTGAAAACCCCGACGCAAGAGCGTGCGGGGACAATGCGTCTGCGCCCGTGCTGCAGGCACTGGTTCGCGCCGCGCGCTCGATGCCGCTTTTCCACCTTTTCGGGTCGGGACGGCATGCGTCGGGCGCGGCCCCGGAGCTTGATTTTTCTCCCCTGGTGCGCTGGGTGGTCGTCAGGCCCTTCCTGCCTTTGATGGTGAACGCCGTCAATGCGGTTTTGGGGGCCGTTCCCTTCATTTGGGAGGGATTCCGGCAGCTTGGCAGGGGAAAGTTCACGGTGGAGGTGCTTGATGCCGCCGCGATCGGCATTTCGCTTCTGCGGCGCGACTTCAAGACGGCGGGCCTGGTGACAGTGCTCCTTGGTTTGGGCGAGATGCTTGAAAACTACACCCGCAAGAAGTCGCTCGAGAGCCTTGCCGACCAGCTGGCGCTCAAGGTCGACCGTGTTTGGGTGAGACGCGGCGACACCGTGATTGAACTGCCGCTTGTGGAAATCACTCCCGGCGACGTGATCGTTGTGCGTGCCGGCAGCACCATTCCGGTGGACGGCGTGGTTGCTGCGGGCGAAGCCGATGTCAATCAGGCGACCATGACGGGCGAGCCGCTTCCCGTGCACCGCACCGCGGGCGGCCAGGTCTACGCGGGCACCGTGGTCGAAGACGGCGAAATCGACGTGCGCCCGAGCAAGATCGCAGGCGAGACGCGGCTATCCAAAATCATCGACTTCATCGAAACGAGCGAAAAGAGCAAGGCGGGGATTCAAGGCAAGGCCGAGCATCTTGCCGACGCCATCGTGCCCTACAACTTTGCGCTCGCGGGCCTCGTCTTCCTTTTGACGCGCAACCTCAACCGCACGGCGGGCGTGCTCATGGTCGACTACTCCTGCGCGCTGCGGCTAGCCACGCCGCTAGCCATTCTTGCGGGCATGAAGACCGGCACGAAAAACGGCACGCTGATTAAAGGCGGGCGCTATCTCGAGTCGCTTGCCGAGGTCGACACGGTGGTCTTTGACAAGACCGGCACGCTTACCGCTGCCGCGCCTCGCCTCTCAGACGTCGTGTCGCTTGATCCGGCCAGAAGCGAAGACGAGCTGCTGAGCCTTGCCGCCTGCCTCGAGGAGCACTTCCCGCATCCAGTCTCACGCGCCGTGGTGCAGGCGGCCTGCGAGCAGGGGCTCGATCATTTTGTGGAAAAGCACGACTCCCAGGTGCAGTACGTGGTGGCTCACGGCATCTGCTCGAGCGTGGATTCCGACAAGGTGATCATCGGCTCGCGCCATTTTGTCGAGGACGACGAACACGTGGACTGCACGGCCGCGGCGCCGCACGTCGAGCGCCTTGCCCGGGAGGGAAAGTCCATTCTCTACATTGCCTGCGCCGGGCGCCTGATCGGGCTTTTGGGGATCGTTGATCCGGTCCGGGAGGAGTCCGTACGCGTGATTGCGGAACTCAGGGAGCGCGGCATCCGCCGCATGGTGATGCTCACGGGCGACGACGAGCGCACGGCGGCTGCCGTTGCCGCAAGGCTCGGTTTGGATGAATACCGCGCCCAGGTGCTTCCCACCGACAAGGCCGCCTTTGTGCAGGAACTCAAGGCGCAGGGCTGCAAGGTGCTCATGGTGGGCGACGGCATCAACGACAGTCCGGCGCTTTCTGCCGCCGACGTCGGCGTCACCTTGCGCGAGGGCAGCGCCATTGCGCAGGAGGTGGCCGACGTCGTGCTCACCCGCAATACGCTCGAAGACCTGCCGCGGGCCATTGATCTCGGACGCGCCGTGATGCGCCGCGTCAAAGTCAATTTCGGCACTTCGGTGGGATTGAACACGCTCTTTATGGCGGGCGGCGTCACCGGACTGCTGCAGCCTGCCATGGGGGCGGTGCTGCACAACCTCACGACGATCGGGGTGTGCCTGAACGCCATGCGGCCTGCGGGCGACGAAAAAATCGAGTGGCACGACGTCTTGGAAAAGGTGCGGGACGTGCTGCTGCAGCATCCGCAGGGCCGTCACTACGCGGGACTTCTCGAAGCCCCGGCATTAGCAAAGGAAGTGAGCCATGGAGCTTGAAAACTATGTGAGAAGCCTCATCAACGGCCGTGCCCGCATCCGGCATCCGGCCCTGGCAGGCATTGGAGGCGATGACATCGAGGCCATTAAATCCCTGGTGACCGCTGTTGAAGGCGTCGAAGGCCTTGAGATCAACCCGTCGGTTGGAAGCGCGCTTCTCACCTGGGACCCCGAGGTGTTGACTGTTGAAGCGCTCAAGGAACACATGCAGACGTGGCTTGCTTTTCTCGCGTACAGTGCTGACACTGAAGACGAAGAAAAGAAGGCTGCGGAGGGGGCCGTGCAGGCGCCTGCTGCATGCATCTGCGGGGAGGTCCGCAAGGCGGCAGAGCCTGCGGTCAACCTTGCCCGCTCGGCAATGGATGCCGCCGCGCGCGTGATCGTGCCCGATGTTAAAAACGTCAAGCGTGCCCGCCGCATGGCGCAAAACCGCATCATGCTCGGACTGGGCGCTGCCAGCGTCGCCTCGCTAGCCTTCAACAAATCAAGCCACGGAGTGCTCGGCTGGGGCTTTGCCGCCTTTGCCCTTTTGCACCTGTGGCAGCACCGCACGGTGCTTTGACGCACAAAGGGAGACGCCGCATGAAAAGAACCTGGACTGAACGGCTTGCCGTTTTTGCCATGATCCTTGGACTTGCGGCGCTCGCGGCGATTTCGCTTGCGGCGTTGGCCGCAGCCGCTTCCGTTTTTCTGTGCGTGGCGGCCATCCTCTACATCGTCAATCCGGCCGGCGTGCGCGCCATTGTGAAGGAGCTCTCCGGCAAGCCCGATCAATGGTTTGAAAAGGCCCGCGGGTGGCTTGCGGACTTCAAGGAGATCCTTGCCGCCTTTGAGTCGGCCGCAAGAGAGGCTGCGGGCGCTGCGCCGCAAAATGCCGGCGCGCAAAAGCCTGCGGAGGACGGGGAAATGACGCCTGCTGTCACGGAAGCCCCTTCTGCCAAACAAAAGGACGCCTGATCCTCAGCCCGCCCACAAGGCAATAATTGCAACGCCCGCTTAAAGCCGCACTGCGCGCGGCTTTAAGCGGGTTTTGCGCTCTCGATTTTCCAAAACATTCTTATGCCGGTGGTTTTTCAAAAAGGGGCGTCGGGCCTTGCGGGGGTCAGGCCGCGGCCAGGGGAAAACTGCTGCGTCTTTTGCACATGCGGCAAAAAATGTGAATGCTCGATCTCAATATTCACCTGCCCGGGAAGCCCTTGTCCGGCGGGCCATACGGCTCTCTGCCACCTACTTTGGGAGGTGTCTTTCGGACCTGATCTTTTGGATGTAGTAGGCCAAAAGACGTAGCTGTAGCATCAAATTCAAGAGGCAAAGCCTGCTGCTGAAGACGACAGGCGCCTGCTCATATAGGAGAGTGACAAATGATGCAACGCAGAGATCTATTCAAGGGCTTGTGCGCCGCTGCTGCGGCTCCCGTGTTGGGATCGGCCGCCACGCAGGCCATCGCCATGCCGCGTCAGGACAAATGGTCTCTTTCTGCTATTCATCTGACCGCCCTGGATCTGCCGCCCGAAAAGCTCGCGATTGAAGCGCACAAGGCAGGCTACGACGCCATCGGCATCCGCATTCATGAAATTTCCAAGGGTTCCGTGGCCTACTACTACAAGGCCGGCAGCAAGAAGCTGCGCGACTTCAAGAGACTGCTTGCCGACCTTGGCATGCGCGTGAACGGCGTCGACGGCTTTGCATTGAACAGCGACACCGATCCGACGCAGTTTGCGCCCATCTTTGAAACCTGCGGCGAACTCGGCATCAAGTCGCTTTGCATCTGCGGCGACGCGCCCGACAAGCCCAAGTTTGCCGCCATGTTTGCCAAGATGTGCGACATGGCCAAGCCCTACGGCTTCCGCATCGACCTGGAATTCATGGCATGGCGCACCATCGGCACGCTCGAGCAGGCCTATGAGCTCGTGAAGATGGCCGACCGCGACAACGGCACGATCGCCGTCGACTCCCTGCATCTGTATCGTTCTGGCGGCACGGCTGCCGACCTCGACAAGATTCCGGCTCGCTGCCTGGGCGACATCCATCTGTGCGACGCCGTGAAGAACCCGCCGATCGACCGCAAGCTGATCGAACGGGTTCGCGCCGGCAAGGCAAAGCTCGACAGCACCTCCGGCACGCCCAAGGGATTTGAAGGGCTCGTCAATGAAGCGCGTCTGGGTCGCCTGCTGCCGGGCGACGGAGAACTGCCGCTCATCGACTTCCTGCAGCACATGCCCAAGACGAGCGCCATCGGCGTTGAAGTGCCGGTGCCGGGTCTTGCACCGGAAACGGTTCTGAAGCTTTCCTACGAACACGCCATCCGCGTGCTCAACAAGCTCTAACCGGCCGTTGAGAAGCCGCTTGCGGGCGGCTTGCTAGAAGTTTTGCAACCGGGCGTTTTCCGCGTGGAAGGCGCCCGATTTTCCTGCCTGGCGTCCGAACACAAAGCAGTCCGTGAGAGAACACCCTCCGAGGCGGTCCTTGCCGTGCACGCCCCCGGTCGTTTCACCGGCGGCAAAAAGGCCGGGTATCGGACGGCCCTCGGTATCGAGTACACGCGCCTGACTGTCAATCTTCAAGCCGCCGCAGCAGTAGTGCACGTAAAGACGCTCCTTGCCGTAGAAGTAGGGCGGCTGGTTGATCTCCTGGGTGAACATGTTTTTCCCGAAATCCTCGTCCTTGCCCGCACGCACAAAGCGGTTGTAGCGGTCAAGCGTCTCCTGCAGCACGGAAGTCCTCACCTGCATGCCGACGGCCATCTCCGCCACGGTGTTGGCAGCCTTCACAATGCCCTTCATGATCTTGGTGCTGCGGCTTGCGCCCTGCACCGACTGCGAGTCTGTGATCACCCAGCACTGCTCCTGCGGCAGGCGCCGGATGGCGGCGCTGATCTCGCTCCAGGAGGCGCCCTCATTGACAAAGCGCCGTCCCTGCGCGTCCACGTAAATGTCAGCGCCGACGTAGTCCGTGAGCCGCCCGCCCCAAAACGGAATCACCATGATGCAGTCCATGTTGATGAGCGCGGCGCCGATTTTCTCCCCCATGGCGATGCCGTCGCCCGTGGCGCAGTCCGTGCCGGCAAAGTAGGGGTTGGCGGTGGTGGGGTAGCTTGCATCAAGCCACGGCACGTAGCGGCTTCGCATGGCGACATTGCCTCCGTAGCCGCCGGTGGCAAGCACGAGCGAACGGCAGGCAAACTGCACGCGGCCCGTTTCGGTTTGCGCGATGACCCCTGCAATTTCCTTCCGGTTGTTTAAAAGAATCTCCGTGGCGCGCGTGGAAAAGAGCACTTTGACGCCTAGGAGCCGCGCGCGTTTGTTAAGCGTGGTGATGTAGTCGTAGCCCGCGCGCACGGCGCTTGAGATGTAGCTTAAGGGCGTGAGGCCCGCAAGCGTCTGATAGACGTTCGGGCTCCATTTGAGGCCCATCGAGGAGAGCCACTCGATGATGTCGGCCGATTCGTAGACGACCTTGCGGTAAAGCTCGCTGCTGCCCCGGCCGGCGGAGGCTTTTTCCATGCCTTCGAGCATGGCCGCCTCGGCCTTTTTGTACTCTTCAGGCGTCAGCCTCTCGCGGTTGAGCGCACTCACGTAGCCCGTGGAGACCATGGTGTGGCCGCCCAGGGTGGGCTCCTTTTCGAGCACCAGGACGCGCTGCGCGCCGTTTTCGGCCGCTGAGACCGCAGCCGACAGGCCCGCGGCGCCGGTGCCGACGACAATCACGTCGTAGGGATCGCTGCCGGCGGCGTGCACCGCACGGACGGGCAGTGTGCAAAGAGGGGAGCCTGCTGCAAGCAGCGAACAAAGAAGTGCACGGCGCCTCATGGCTGCCTCCTTTCCTTGCTTTTGATTTCAAGGATGGTGAAAAGCCGCGTGAGCTCGGCGCTGGTGTTGGCGGCTAGTTTTGCCATGGCGTTGGCGCGGTGCATCTTGACGGTTGTCTCTTCGATGCCGAGCTTGCGGGCGATTTCCTTGTTGCGCAAGCCTTCAGAGACCAGCTTGGCGATTTCACGCTCGCGGTTGGAGAGCTTGTCGATGCGGTCGACGAGCTTTTGCAGCTCGTCAAACTCGTTGGTCTGCCGGATGCTTGTGGCAACGGCTTTTGTGACCTGGGAGAGCAGCCTTTGCGGCTCCACGGGCTTTTGCAGAAAGTCGCGCGCGCCGTGGCGCATGGTGTGCACCGCCATGTCAATGTCGCCGTGCGCTGACAAAAAAATGATCGGCAGCTGGCAGCCCCGCTTTTCAAGCTCCTGCTGCAGCTCAAGCCCCGTCATCACGGGCATGCGGACGTCCAGAATGAGGCAGCCTGGGCGCTCGAGCGAATCCTCCTTCAAAAACTCCAGCGCGTCGGAATAGGTGGCGACCTCCCAGCCGAGCGTTTCGATCAGCATTTTCTGGGAGGCGGCGAATTCGGCATCATCATCAACAATGCGGATGAGAACGGATGTATCGGGCATCTCGCACCTCTTGCTCAAATTTTTTCAAAGGTGACGGTGAATCGAACGCCCCGCGGCTGGAGCTGCTCGATCTGAATGTGTGCGGAGTGCGCGTCGGCGATGCTGCGCACGATGGCCAGCCCCAGCCCCAGGCCCTCTGCGGAGGTGGAATCGCAGACGTCGTAGAGGCGCTTGAACTGCTCGGGCGTGAGCGCAGGCCCCGTGTCGGAGACAGCGACATGCACGTTCTTTTCGTCGGCATACGTGCGCACCTCGATGCTGCCGTTGTTTTTGTTGACGGCGCGGCCCGCGTTTTTGAGGAGATTCAGAAAGAGGATCTCAATTTCCAGCGCCTCGGCCTTGATCTGCGCGCCGTTGTCTTCAATCCTCACCGTGATGCGGGACGTGCTGTCGGCGTAGTGCGAGAAGCTTTCGACGGCGCGGCGGACGAGCTCGGCAATCCGGCAGAGCTTGTGCGGGGAGTTCGGGCGCTTGACGTAGGAGCGGACCCGGTCGACGATCTGCGAGATGCGGTGCGCCTCGCGGTTGACGGCGTCGGTCACCTCGGCCATTCTGCCTTCGTCGCGCGCGCCGCTTTCGATGGCCATCTGCAGGACGGCGCAGTAGTTGATGATGGCGCTCACCGGCTGCTTGAGCTCATGGGCGATGATGGAGCTCATCTGCGAGACCAGCGAATTGCGCTCCATGGCGTGCAGCCGGCGGTTGAGGTTGCGCAGCTCCTCGAGCATGCGGTTTTTCTCCTCCACGAGGGCGTTTAGGCGCGAAGTGCGGCTGCGCACGAGCCGGTAGAGCCGGAATTCGTTTAAGGCAAGAAACGCAAGCAGGCTCAAGACCACGATGATTTCTGTGGAAAAGCGCTTGACGATGCCCTCGGGCGACCAGTCGCGCAGATACGCGTAGGGACCGATTCTCAAGGTCTTGAAAAGCCGGCTGATGGCGTCAAAGCGCCCGACGACCTGCCAGGAAAAGGATGTGGTGTCGCGCTCGGTCACGCCGTCGGTGTTGCGCTTTTCGGGCATCTCCAAAAGCGCAATGCTGATTTGCTTGAGCGTGTCGGGCGAAAGATTTTCGTTGACCGACCCGAAGATCTGATCCGGATAGAGCTCGGTGGAGTGCGCGCAGGAAAAGCCAGGCGTATTGCGGCGATTGAGCACCTTGAGCTTGCCCGACTCAATGAGGCCTCGCTCCTGGGCGACTTCAAGCTGACAAGTGCTTAAAACGCCCGCGTCGCTGCGGCCCGAGAGCACGGATCCGACCACTTCCGGAATCTGGTAGGTGTCAAAGTCAATGCGCGCGAAGAACTTTTCCGGGTTGTAGCCCTGGTTGGCAAGCTCTCCGGCAAAGGCAAGCCAGCCGCCGAGCGAGTCGGGCAGCGAAGCGCTGATGGTCTTGCCCTTGAGGTCGGCAATGCCGTTGATGTCGCTTCGCGTGCGCAGGGCGACGACGGTTGAGCCGAGCGACCGGTTGGCGTCCTCGGCAAAGCTGCTTTTGCGCACGGCAAGCGGATGCACGCTCATCGAGGAGCTGAGCGTCACAAAAACGTCGCTTGGCGCGATCACGAAATCCGGCCGCGTGCGCATCAAGTCGTCGGCGGCCTTGTAGGCGGCGATGTCGACCGTGCGAAACGAGATGTTTGGGAGCGTCTTTTTGAGGTAGTCGAGCGTGGGGTTGAGCACCTCGGCGCGAAAGCCTGGCTCATTGTTGTTGACGAGACCAATCAAAACGCTGTGCTCGACGGGAACGCTTTCCAAGGCATGCACCGACCGCCCCGCCGGCAGAATCGCCAGGGCGACGAGAGCGCAAAGTAAAGTGGCCTTTTGCATAACGAGACGATTCTAGAAATCGCAGATGGCTTTCGACTACCTCCTTTTTGAGGTGGTGCAATCCACCCGAGCCGCCTAGCATGACTGTCAGATGAAGCGGTCCCTGCGCGGGCCGCGAAGCATTGTCACATGTCTGCATACGTCAAAAGCAGACAAGGAGATACAAAATGATGGATCGCCGTGGATTAATTAAGACTGGCTTGACCGGCATGGTGGCCGGCCTCGTGGCGCCGACGATGGCTTCTACGGTTCTTGCACCGGACGCCAAGATGATGCCTGTGGACACCCGCAACGGCCGCAACGGCTGGAAGACGCCTGCGCGCCGCGTTGTCCAGATCAAGAACTGCCGCATTGGCGAAGGCTCTCCGAAGATCATTGCGTCGACGACGGCAAAGACCCCGGAGGCGTTCCTGAAGATCATGAAGGAATATGCCGCGATGCCGGAGTTGGACGCCATCGAAATGCGTCCGGACTACATCGGTGAGATGGACGGCAAGGAATTCGCCGATCTTTCGCGCGAAGCCTACAAGCTTGCCGGCGACAAACCTGTTTTGATGACCTTCCGCGATAAGACCGAAGGCGGCGGCCGTCATGTGACCGATGATTGGTACGGTCAGTTCTACGACGCGGTGCTTGACAACGGTTCCGTCGACTGGCTTGACATCGAGCAGTTCCGCGACATCGAGGTGTGCCGCCACATCATGAAGAAGGGCAAGGCCAAGGGCAAGGTCATGATGTTCTCGGACCATGAATTCGGCTGGACGCCCTCTGAAGACGAAATCATCCGCCGTCTGCTGATGCAGGAAAAGGAAGGCAGCGACATTCTGAAGCTCGCCGTGATGGCCCACAACACGGGCGACGCCCTGCGCCTGATGAGCGCCACCTGGAAGGTGCGCAACTACTACAGCGACCGTCCGATGCTCACGATGGCCATGGGCCGCTGGGGTGTGCTGTCGCGCTGCACCGGCGAATTCACGGGTTCGGACCTGTCGTTTGCCATGGTGGGCGGCATTCCGTCGGCCCCGGGCCAGATTCCCTACAAGGATCTGAAGGTTGTGCATGACGTTCTGCACAACGCAATGTATCCGAAGGGAAAGTAACGGCTGGGCTCTGACGCCCGCGGGCTGCCTCCGCACGGCGTGCAAACGCTTTGCGGCGCAGCCCTTGCAGACGATCATGAAAGGAAAACGGTTTATGAAGCAAAAAACACTTATCGCGGCCGCGGTGGCGCTTGGCATGGCTGTGGCTGGTTCGGCCTGGTCGGCAAGCTACAAGGCCGGCACCTACCGCGCCTCCGCCCAGGGCATGGGCGGGCCGGTCCAGGTGGAGGTTGAATTCACCGATTCAGCCATCAAGGCCGTGCGCATTGTCGGCAAAAACAATGAAACGCCAGGGATTGGCACGACGGCTCTGGAAAAGCTGCCGCCCCAGATTGTCGAAAATCAGAGTCTGGGCGTTGCCGCCATTTCGGGCGCAAGCAAGTCCTCGGCTGCGGTGCTCACCGCTGTGGCCGACTGCGTACGCCAGGCGGGCGGCGACCCGAAGGCTTTGATGGCGGTTCCCGTCAAGAAGGCTGCCAAGAAGGCTGAAAAGGTTGTGGAAACGGATCTGGCCATTGTGGGCGCGGGCGGCGCCGGCCAGGTGGCAACGCTGCGCGCCTCAAGCCTTGGCAAGAAGGTGGTCCTCCTTGAAAAGATGCCCTTTGTGGGCGGCGCTGCGGCCATCAACGGCGGCACGGTCGTGATCCAGGGCTCGAAGCTGCAAAAGGAGCTTGGCGTCAAGGACGACTCGCCCGAGATCATGCGGCAGGATCTGCTGAAAAACGGACACAACCTCAACGACAAGGGCAAGCTCAATCTTTATGTCAACAACGTCGGTCCCACGATCGACTGGCTGCTCGAGCAGGGCCTTTTGATCGACACCAAGGCGGGCTTCACCAATGAGGCCGAGTACTCCAAGCCCCGCTGCATCCGCTGGGTGGGCGGCGCTCCGGCCAATATGAAGCGCATGTACTCGCTCGTGCAGAAGACCGGCAGCCAGGTCTTCACCGGCACCCGTGCTCAGGAGCTCATTGTTGAAGACGGCGCCGTGGTGGGCGTGAAGGCCGTCGGCAGCGACGGAACGACCTACACGATCAAGTCCAAGGCGGTGCTGCTCACCACCGGCGGTTTCGGCAACGCCAAGGACATGCTCACCGGTTCGCTCAAGCAGTCCCTTTACTACGGTCCGGTGTCTTCAACCGGCGACGGGCACAAGATGGCCAAGGCGGTCGGCGCCAAGCTCCAGCTGATGGAGTACGGCAAGATCTACCCCAATGGCGTTGAAGTGGCGCCCGGCATTGCCAAGTCCACGATCTGGGCTAACAAGAACGCCTTTGAAAAGGGCTCCGGCATCCTGGTGTCGCGCGCAGGCAAGCGTGTGATCAGTGAAACGGCCTCCAATAACGCCATCAAGCAGGTGGAGCTCAAGCAGCCCGATGCGACGCTCTACATCCTGATGGATCAGCCCTCCTTTGACGCCTTCAAGCAGGGCCTTTACATCGGCGGCATCACGGAAGCTGAAGTCGAGAAGTGGCTTGCCAATGACGGCAAGTCGGTTCCGCAGCTTGTGAAGGCCGATACGATCGAAGCGGCCGCTGCCAAGGTCGGAATTGACGGCGCGGTGCTCAAGCAGGAGGCCGCCCGCTACAACGGCTTCGTGAAGGCCGGCAAGGACGCGGACTTTGATCGTCCCGCGAAGTTCATGACGAAGGCGATCTTCGACAAGGGTCCGTACTTCATCATCGAACAGAAGCCCCGCTTTGCCACCACCATGGGCGGCGTGGTCACCAACGACGCGTTTAACGTGCTCGACACCAACGGCAAGCCCATCAAGGGACTCTTTGCGGCCGGTGAACTTGTCGGCGGCTCCATGGGCGACGACTCGCCTCCCGGAGGCAATATGGGCTGGGCGGTGACTTCCGGCAAGCTTGCCGCTGAAGGCGCAGTCAAGTCGATGAAGTAGTCTTCTCTCTCCCCAGCCTGCAGTTTTTGCAGGGTCTCTCAACTGCTTCCGGCGGCCATTGGCTGCCGGAAGCCGTTTTCAGCGCACAGGTTCAACGCCAAGGAGCGTTGGATCCAGTCTTTGCGGCGTCACAACGCGGACCGGACAGTCGGGATAGGCAGAGCGAAACGCAGCCGCGCCTTTGGCCTTTGACGCACCATCGAGCCGGCACAGGAAAGCGCGCATCCGCTGTCCTTCAACCTCAAGCAGGTCGATGCCGCGCGGCTCGACGGTTTTCGGCCCGCGGGTTCTCCAAAAGCACTGGTGCACGGAAGCGTGTGCACGCTCGTGCATTTTGAGGCGCTCGATGAAAAAGAAGTTTTCCCAAAGCGCTCTTGCATCCGGCCGGCAGCTGAAAGGACGGAAGTCGTCGATCACGGCATTGCGCAGGCCGATGTCGCAGAAGTAGATCTTCTTGCCTTTTCGGATTTCGCCGTCAAGCCTGTCGGCATAGGAGCCGCAGCGCCGGATGATGAAGCTTTTTTCCAAAAGCTCGATGTAGCGCTCGACCGTCTGACTGTGCAGCCCCAGTTCCCGTCCCAGACTCTCGTAGGAGACTTGTTGCCCGATTTGACAGGCAAGGAGTTCAAGGAGCTCCTTGAGGGCGGCGGGATGGCGGACTTCTTCCTGGACAAGGACGTCGTGCGTAAGAATGCCGCCGCTCAGAACGGTGAGGCGCTTGCCTGCTGAATCGAAAGCGGTCGCCGTGGCCGGGAGCATGCCGTAGACCAAAAAGCGGCTCAGGTTTGTCTCCACAAAGCCCCAGCCATAGGTTTGCGCAAGCTCGTGCAGGGAAAGCGGCCACAAGTGTTTGAAGACAACCGGGCCGGCCGCCTGAAGCGCTTCGGGCGAGAACTCCAACAAGGAGGAGCCGGTGAGGATGATTTTTGTCTTTTGACCGGCCCGCGCAAGGGCGGAGATGATGCGGCTGATGTCGCAAACGGCTGCCGCCTCGTCGATCACGACTGCATCAAGGCCCGTGAGCAAAGCGTCCACGTCGCCAGCTGCGAGGCTTTGCAGCTGCCGCACATCGCGCGGGCGGGAACCGTCCAAGAAGCGGACGGCGCCGGCATGCGTGAGACTTTTGATGAAATGGGTCTTTCCCGCCTGCCGCGGTCCGCAAAGCACAAGCGTCCGCTAATCGGCAGCGTCGAAAGCGAGGTCTCGTCGAATCATTCAAAAAACCATGTTGTATTCTGGAATTGTGGTGATATTTCCATAATAGACCATGGAATTTTGAACCGGCGCAGGCAAATCGCCCGGCACAAGCGGCGCTATTGCAGCGTGTCGCGGATCTTCTTTTTGATGTTTTCCTTGAGGTTCGGGGCAAGGCGCTCGAGTGCATCAAGCGTCATGAAGACGGAGGTTTTGCCTCTGAGCGACAACTCCCGGAAGCGCCGCAGCAGTTCGCTTTCCTCCTGCACCGGACGATAACGGTCGCCCGTGATGATGAACATCACGTCAAAGCCCACCGCATAGAGCCGCTGCATGCTGAAGATGCCCGGGTCGCCGTCGCCGGTTTCGTACTGCACATAGACGTCAAGCGGCACGCCCAGCAGCTGGGCGATCTGAAGTTCAGTGTAGTTGAGCCGGCGGCGCTCTTGGGCAAGGCGTTCGCCGATGGCGCGGCGCTGTTTGGTTGTCGTTAAAGCCATTGTGTCGGGAGCCGTTGATTCAGAAGGAAAAAAGAGTCAACAGCCAAGGATTGGATCCAAGGAAAAAGTATACCGACGCACGCCTTTTTGATCCTGCCGATATTGTTTCCGAATGCACGGACAAAAACGCCCGGCGGAAGAAAACTCCCGTCGGGTGTCAATGCCGTCTTCAAGGGCGGCAGCAGGCCGCCCCCGGCCGGACGCTTAGTCCTTCTTGGGCTCGTTGCGCAGACGGATGTGCAGTTCGCGCAGCTGCTTTTCGTCGACCGGGCTCGGAGCGCCGGTGAGCAGGCACTGCGCGCGCTGGGTCTTCGGGAAGGCGATCACGTCGCGGATGGACGGAGCGCCCGTCATCATGGTGACGATGCGGTCCAGACCAAAGGCGATGCCGCCGTGCGGAGGCGCACCAAACTGCAGGGCGTCAAGCAGGAAGCCGAACTTCTGACGGGCCTCTTCGGGGCCGATCTTCAGGGCGCTGAAGACCTTGCTCTGGACGTCGGCGCGGTGGATACGGATCGAGCCGCCGCCGATTTCCCAGCCGTTGAGCACCATGTCGTAGGCCTTGGCGTAGCAGTTCTCCGGATCGGTTTCGAGCATGTCCACGCACTCGTCCTTGGGCGAGGTGAACGGATGGTGGCAGGCCACCCAGCGCTGATCCTCTTCGGAGTACTCGAACATCGGGAAGTCGACCACCCACAGCGGACGCCAGCCTTCTTCAAAGAGGCCGTGCTTCTTGCCGAATTCGCTGTGGCCGATCTTCAGGCGCAGGGCGCCGAGGCTGTCCCAAACGATCTTGGCCTTGTCGGCGCCGAAGAAGATGACGTCGCCGGACTGGGCGCCCGTGACTTCAACGATCTTGGCGACGATTTCGTCGGAGAGGTTTTTCACAACCGGACCCTGCATGCCTGCGCGGCCGGCGGCGACGTCGTTGATCTTGATGTAGGCAAGACCCTTGGCGCCGTAAATCTTGACGTACTCGGTGTAGCTGTCGATTTCAGAGCGCGGCATGGTGGCTGCGCCCGGAACGCGCAGGGCGACGACCTTGCCGTTGTGCAGCGACTTCACGGAGCTGAAGACCTTGAAGGTGCTGTCGGCCACGATGTCGGTGACTTCCACGAGCTTGAGCTTGACGCGCAGGTCGGGCTTGTCGGAGCCGTAGTCGGCCATCGCCTGCTTGTAGGGCATCACGAGGAAGCGTTCGCCCTCCTTGGCGAGATCCACGTCGAGAACCTGCTTGAAGACGCGGCGGATCAGGTTCTCCATGATGCTGCGGATTTCTTCTTCGTTCAGGAACGACGTTTCAATATCGACCTGGGTGAATTCCGGCTGGCGGTCGGCGCGAAGGTCTTCGTCGCGGAAGCACTTGACGATCTGGTAGTAGCGGTCAAAGCCCGCGACCATCAGCAGCTGCTTGAAGAGCTGCGGGGACTGCGGCAGGGCAAAGAAGTGGCCGTCCATCGTGCGGGAGGGCACGAGGTAGTCGCGTGCGCCCTCGGGCGTGGACTTCGTCAGGAACGGCGTTTCGATGTCGATGAAGCCGTTTTCGTCCAGGAAGTGGCGGAAGGCCTGGGTCACCTTGAAGCGCAGCTTGAGGTTGCGCTGCATCTGCGGACGGCGCAGGTCGAGCACGCGGTAGGTGAGGCGGGCCGATTCGCTCACGTTGTCGTCGTCGAGCTGGAAGGGCGGCGGCAGCGACGGATTGAGAATCGTGAGCTTCTGGCAGAGCACTTCAACGCCGCCGGAGATCAGGTGTTCGTTCTTGGTGCCTTCGGGACGCGCACGCACGAGGCCTTCAACGGCCAGGCAGTATTCGTTGCGCACCTTGTCGGCCGTCGCAAACACGTCGGGGCGGTCCGGATCGCAAACCACCTGCACGAGGCCTTCGCGGTCGCGCAAGTCGATGAAAATCACCCCGCCATGGTCGCGGCGGCGGTGAGCCCACCCATAGAGGGTGACGGTCTGGCCGATCAATTTTTCGTCGACCAATCCACAGTATGTGGTACGCATAGTTGCTCCGGTTTCCTTTTTTTCTTTCTCTTGAACGGCTCGGGGCGCGAGCCGCGCCGCACGTGCAGTGCACTGCGGCCATCTTTACACAACGAGGCAATATTTTACTGCCTGCAGACCGCCTTTGCAGATGCGCCGGGTGTTTCAAAAGGGCCGCTCGCGAAAAGGCCGGAAACAAATGCAAACGGACAGCGGGGAAGCGTTCCGCCTAAAATTCGGAAAATCTCAACGGGCCCGAGGGGCCCAGACACTTCTTTTCGAAAAGAGCGTTTTTATGCAGCTTGACCGTTCCATTTTCAAGGCTTATGACATCCGCGGCATTGTCGGCAAGACTCTGACCGAAGACGTGGCGCGCGCCGTGGGCGCCGTGCTCGGCACCCGCGCCGCCCGCAAGGGGATCAACACCCTGTGCGTGGGCAGGGACGGGCGGCTTTCCGGCCCCTCGCTTGCCGCAGCCTTGATCGAAGGCATCGTTTCGACGGGCGTCAATGTGAAGGACATCGGCATGCAGCCCACGCCCGTGCTTTACTTTGCCACCTACGCCTTTGACTGCGGCTCGGGCGTGGCCGTGACCGGTTCGCACAATCCGCCCGAGTACAACGGCCTCAAGATGATGCTGGGCGGCATGACGCTTTTCGGCCCCGAGATCGCCTCGATTGCCGACGACATTGAGGCGGGTGACGTCATCCGTGCACAGACGCCGGGCAGGGTGGAGATGGTAGACGTGACGCCCGCCTATCTTGAGAAGATTCTCACCACCGTAAAGCTTGCGCGCCGCATGCGCGTGGCGGTGGACTGCGGCAACGGCGTGGCGGGCCCCTTGGCCGCGCGTCTTTTCGCCGGGCTTGGCGTTGACGTTGAGCCGCTTTACTTTGACATCGACGGCACCTTCCCGCACCACCATCCCGATCCGAGCAAGCCCGCCAACCTCAAGGATCTGATTGCCGCGGTGCAGGCCGGGGACGCGGAGCTCGGGCTTGCCTTTGACGGCGACGCCGATCGTCTGGGCGTGGTGACCCGTTCGGGCAGCATCATCTACCCGGACCGCCAGATGATGCTTTTTGCCGACGACATCCTGAAGTCGCATCCGGGTGCGCAGATCATCTATGACGTCAAGTGCACGCGCGCGCTTGTGCCGTGGATTCGCGAGCGCGGCGGCGTGCCCACGATCAGCGCTACCGGACACTCGCTGGTGAAGGCGCGGCTGCGCGAAACGGGCGCGCCCTTTGCTGGCGAAATGAGCGGCCACCTCTTTTTCAACGACGGCCGCTGGCCCGGCTTTGACGACGGGCTTTACGCCGCAGCGCGCCTTTTGGAGATTCTGAGCCGCAGCGACAATCCCTCAGCGGTTTTGGATGCGCTTCCCACGGCGGTGAATACGCCGGAACTGCACATCGAGTTTGCCCATGAAGGAGAGAACAAGGCCTTTATCGAGAAGCTGCGTCAGGCGGCCGACTTCAAGGACGCCGAGGATGTGATCCTGATCGACGGCCTGCGCGTGGAATTTGCCGACGGCTTTGCGCTCGCGCGCTCTTCGAACACCACGCCCGTGGCGGTGATCCGCATCGAGGGCGATACGCCCGAGGCGCTCGAGCGCATCAAAAAGCGCTTTGGCGACTTCATCCTCTCGGTGGATCCGACGGTCAAGCTCCCGTTCTAACGGTTTGAACCGGGTAGGACGCCGTGCGCAGTACACAGCGCGCGGCAGCGGCGCAGTGTGGGCTCAACGCTCCCTGCGCCGTTTTGCTGACCGGGGGAAAGACGATCAAACAGGGTCGCCGATCGCAAACACCAGGCCGTTAGCGCCTTCAAAGGGCTTGCGCGGCGCAAAGGCCGTGACCTGGCGGCTGATGCGCATTGCGGGCCACGCGCCGAACGCTGCTCTCAGTCCCTTTAGGACGGCAAGCCCCGTAGGGGTGACGGTCTCGCCCGCGCCGCTGTATGCGCACACCGCAACGCCTTCGAGCTGCGCAAGTGTTGCCGGGGCGGGGTTGGGAACCGCGCCGTGCGCGCAGCGCACCGTGCCGTCGGCCAAGGGCAGCGGCGAGCAGACAAACTGCTGCGGGCGCATGGCGGCAAAGATCTCGGCAATGAGGCCGATCGCATAGACGTTTGTCATGCGGCCGACTTCATGAAAATGCACGGTTTCGACGTCAGCGCCGTGCACGCGCGCTTCGGCTGCCGCCAGGTGCCGCCAGATGCAGCAGGCATAGTTCATGGCCGCATCCGAAAGGCGGGCCTCTTTTTCGTAGTAGGCGATGATGCCGCCCGCCGTGCGGTGCACATGGCCCTCGGCGGGTGCTTCAAAAAAGGCGCTCACGCCGCTGATGCCGTTTACCGACACCGGCTTGATGTCAAGCGAGGCCTGCGCCTGCGGAAAGTGCAGCTTGAAAAGCTCTGCGGCGGGCGTCAAGCGCGCCATGCCGCTGACGGCATAAAGCCCCGCCAGCAGGCTTGCCGCATTGAGTCCTGCGTGCACGCGCACGGTGAGAACGGGACGGGAAAAGGCGTTTTGAGTTGCGGGCATGGTTATTTTCCAGCAGGATAAATGGCGTTGAGGATGCGGGCTGCGGCGCAGGCTGCGCCGTAGCCGTTGTCGATGTTCATGACGGATACGCCCGGCGCGCAGGAGCTCAGCATGCTTGAGAGCGCCGCGTGCCCGCCCTGCGCCACGCCGTAGCCCACCGAGGTGGGGACAGCAATGAGCGGGCGCTCGGTGAGTCCCCCGAGAACGCTGGCAAGCGCCGCGTCAAGGCCCGCGGCCACCACCACGACGTCGGCCTTGTTGATGTCTTCAATCACGCTTTGAATGCGCCAGAGGCCTGCCACGCCGCAGTCTTCAAAGCGCCTGCAGGTCCAGCCGAGGTAGGTGAGCGTGCGCGAGACCTCGCGGGCGACCGCGCCGTCGGCGGTGCCGGCCGAGACCACCGCGGCGCGCCCCTGTGTACGCTTGGGCATGACCGCGTTCCAGGCGGTGCGGCTCAAGGCGTCGTAGTCGTAGGCGCGCGTGATCTCCTCCTCAAAGGAGTTGAAGACGTCCTGCGGCAGGCGCGTAAAAAGAATCGGCGTTTGCGGCTGACCGGCAAAGCGCGACAAAAGCGTGTGCAGTGCGCGCCGGGGCTTGCCTTCGCAGAAGACAGCTTCCGGCAGTCCGATGCGCTTGGGCCGTTCGAGATCAAAGCGGATGCAGGGTGTGTTGGCTTCAGTCATTGCAGGATGTCTGACAGTTGCGATGGGCAAACAATAACCCGTGCGGACGAAAGAATTTTCGAGCGCACGGGCTGATAGCCACAATCAGGCAAAAAGGCGGGAACGGGCCGCGTTATTCGACGCGCGGCACCGTGAGGCTGCCTTCGGGCATGAGGATGATCGAGGGCTTTTCACCTACATACTGCTTGGCGATTTCAAGGGCTTCCTCGACCGTGTCGACGGCGCCCGTAAAGAGCATGTCCTTGGCAAGCTGCCGGTCAAGGCGGGTGACCAGAATGTAGCGGGCGTGCGAAATCGGACGCGTGATGGCAAAGGCCTTGTTGGCGCCGATGCGGAAGTTGGCCTCAAGCTCGGCCTTGATCGCCTCGGGCGTCTTCAGGCGGCGGAAGGTTTCCTCGAGCACCTTCGAGCCCGAGCCCTCCTCGCAGTCGGCAAGCAGGATCACCACGCCGCCTTCGCGCACCGCGCACATGGCGTTGTCCATCGTCTTTTGCATCTGATAGACATTGATGTCCTTGGGGTAGCCGCCGCAGGAGGCGATCACGAGGTCGGCCAGCTTCGGAATGACGCAGCCGTAGACCTCGTCGACAAACTTGCAGGCTTCCTTGTGCGCGGCGATGTAGTCGCCTGCGAACATGCGCAGGAACTCGTGGTGCGCATTGAGAATGGCGTTAAAGAGGAAAAGCGAACGGCCCTTGGCAAAGAGCGCGACGCCCTCCATCTGGTCTTCGTAGCAGGGGTTGCCCGTGGTGCGGCCGAGGCCCGCGTTCTTGTCGAGCATGAAGCTGTGGTTGACGCGCACCGTCTCCATCGCGGCGCAGCCCGGCAGAATCGCCTTGCGGCCGCCGCCGTAGCCCGAGAAGTAGTGATGCACGATCGTGCCGGTCATGATGATGTGGTCGACGTGGCAGAGGTGCTTGTTGATCCAGACGGGGGTGCCGCGGCTCGTCGTGCCGAAGAATTCGAAGTCCTCGTCGCGCGTGGCGGTGCTGTTGTACATCTTGAGGCGGTCGGCGACTTCCGCGCCCACGGCCTCGACCATCTCTTCGTGGGTCATGTCGCGGTGCGTGCCGAGCGAAAACACGATGTGCATGTCTTCGTCCTTGACGCCGAGCTTGTTGAATTCATTGACCAGGACCGGCATGAAGTCAAAGCTGTTGGCCACGCGCGTGGGGTCGTTGCAGATGAAGGCCACGGTGTCGCCCGGCTTGATGATCTTGTCGATCGGCTCGCATCCGATCGGGTGGTAGATCGCATCAAGCACGCCCTGCTTGATGTCCTGCATCGGGGGGAATTCCTCGGTGCGCACTTCCTTGATGACAAGGCTCTCATCAATGGAGAACTGTTTGCGGCCGCGGCCGTAGGCAAAATCGTAGGTCTTCATAGTCTCTGTGTGTACGTCGTTGTCAAAGCTGGCCGCAGGCCCTTTTCCTTCTTTCAGGCGGCCTGCGGACAAACTGTTTCATTATAGGAATACGCCTGCGGCGGGTTTTTCCCGCAAGCCCTGCTTTTTGCACGCATCAAAGGCGCAGCCGGAACTTACACTTCAAGCGGCACAAAGGAGAGCTCGTCGATCATGCGGCGGGTTTCCTGCGCATCGAGCTGCCCCGGGGCCGAACGCTGCGCGACGCTGGCAAAGGTCGCGCAGGAGCCGAAAAGTTCGCCCGCCACGCGCGTGTAGCAGCCGGCTTCACCCATGCTCATGGCAATCAGGGGCTTGAGCGGCTCCTTTGCCTCCTTGCGGCTTTTGGCGATGTGGGCCATCATGAGCGCGGCGTCAATTTCGCCTGCGGGCATGATCACGAATTTGCTCACATCGGCGGGTTCGCGCGTGAGCGCCTCAAAGATCTTCCAGACAGGGGAGTCGTCGTCCTTTAAAGAGACCGGCTCAAAGCTGTGCCAACTTAAAATCGCCGGCACGCGGGCGGCTTTTGCCGCTGCGAGCACGTCGCGGAAGCCCTCGCGGTTGTATTCCACATCGACGGCGTCAAACAGGCCGCTTGCGATGGCTTCGAGCACCTTCTGCCGCCACTCGGCGTCCGAAATCGGCGCGCTCACGCCGCCTTCGCCCGCGCTGCGGAAGGTGTAGAGGATGGGCTTGGTGACAAACGCGCGCATGGCATTGACAGCCTCCTGCCAGGGCGCGGCGTCTTCATAGTAGTCGGCGCGCCACTCGAGGATGTCGGCGCACGACCCCTCGATCGCGCACCCCTGGTGCACCATTTCCCTGAGCGTTTGGGCGCAGACGCTTGCGAGAATCTTCACCGGCGCGCGGCCGAGAACAACGCCGCCGATATGCACTTCGCGGCCCGGCGTGTAAGCGACAGAGACTTGCTCCATGGGATAGTCCTTTCGTTGTAAATCCGTTGACAGCTTAGTTTAGCCTTTGCCGCAGGCGTAAGATAAGAGGCCTTGGGCCGCCGGCAAAGCAGGGCGGCAGCAAAGACAAAACCAAAAACAACCTCAAGGGAGTGAATAAGTCATGACCGGACTCGGAATCATGATGATCGCCATCGTCGCCTTGTTGGCCGGCTATTTCGGCTATGCGCGGTGGCTTGAAAAGACGTGGGGGATCGACCCGAACCGCCCCACGCCCGCCGTGGAGAAAAACGACGGCAAGGACTTTTCCCCGGCTTCGCGCTGGACGGTGTTTGCGCACCAATTCACGTCGATTACGGGCGCGGGTCCCGTGACGGGCCCGATCATCGCCGCGATGTTCGGCTGGGCCCCGGCGCTTTTGTGGATGATTGTGGGCGGCGTCTTCTTCGGCGCCGTGCAGGACTTTGCCGCCCTCTACGCATCCGTGAAAAACGGCGGCAAGTCGGTGGGCATGATCATTGAATCCTACGTGGGACGCACGGGACGCCAGCTCTTTCTGGTGTTCTGCTGGCTCTTCACGCTGCTGGTGATCGCCGCCTTCTGCGACATGGTCGCCAACACCTTCAACGGCTTTGCCAAGGACGGCGCGGAAATCATGCCCAATGCCGCGGCAGCGTCGATTTCGCTCATCTACATGTTCGTGGCCGTGGGTTTCGGCCTGTACCTGAAGTACGTGCGTCCGAGCTCGGGCGTGCAGCTTGTCGTTGGCATTGTCCTGATGGTTGTGATGGTTGCCGCCGGCATCTGCTTTCCGGTTTACGCCGACGCCGTCACCTGGCGCTATGTGGTCTTTGCCTACCTCTTTGCGGCCAGCGTGATGCCGATGTGGCTCTTAAAGCAGCCGCGCGACTACCTCTCGATGTTCCTTTTGATCGGCATGATTCTGGCGGCCGTCGTGGGCGTGTGCATCCAGAACCCGCAGATCAACATGCCGGCCTTTGCGGGCTTTACGGTGAAGGGGCTTGATCTCTTCCCGATCCTTTTTGTGACGATTGCCTGCGGCGCCGTTTCGGGCTTTCACTCGCTGGTGAGCTCCGGCACGAGCTCCAAGATGATTTCGAGCGAAAAGGACATGCGCCTGGTGGGCTACGGCTCGATGTGCGTGGAGGTGGTGCTGGGCGTGGTTTCGCTCATTGTGGTGTGCGCCGCCGCCACCAACGGCGTGCTGCCTTCGGGCACCCCCTTCCAGACCTTCTCGGCCTCCGTGGCGGCGTTCTTGACCGAGATCTTTGGCGTGCCGCATCAGATTGCCGCCTGCATCCTCACGATGTGCGTTTCGGCTCTGGCGCTCACCTCGGTTGACGCGGTGGCCCGCATCGGCCGCATGTCCTGGCAGGAGCTCTTTACGCCCGAGCCCGGCAAGGAAAAGACCCCCGTGCAGAAGTTCTTCTCGAACACGGTGGTGGCGACGTGCCTCACGCTGATCGCCGGCTACGCGCTTTGCATCGCGGGCTACATGAGCGTCTGGCCGCTCTTTGGCTCGGCCAACCAGCTGCTTTCGGCGCTGGTGCTCACGGGTCTTGCCGTGTTCCTGAAGTCCACCGGCCGCAAGGGCTGGATGCTCTACGGCCCGATGACGATCATGTTCATCGTGACGATGACCGCGCTCGTGCAGGCGGTGATCCGCATCATCGGCGCCTGGATGGACGGCACCTTCGTGTGGATGATCCACGGCCTGCAGTTTGTGGTGGCCGCAGCGCTCATCGTGCTGGCGCTTCTGGTGGTCTACCACTGCGTGCTCAAGCTCAGGGATGTCGCACCGATCGTCAAGCGCGAGTGATTCCGCAGGTCTTCCGCCGCAAGCCTGCCGTCTGCTGTCAGCAGGACGGAAAGACGCTTGCGGCGGGGGCATGCTGCAGGCACAATGACCGTCAGGTCCGGCTGATGCACCGGAAATCTCTGCTCAAACAAGAAAAATTCGATGCGCCATTTTGTGCACCCGCAGATCGAGTCCGCAGGTGAAGTGCTCACCGAATTCACCGTGAAGGCCTTTCTTCAGGTCAACACGCCCCGATTTGAACGGAACAGGACGTGGAGGTGCACTTTCAACGATGCGTTGATCACTGCAACGCTTGCCGACGACGCCTTTGCGGAAAAAGTCGAGAACGGACAGACAGTGCTCGTGCCCGGAGAGATTCTTGAGTGCGACCTCTTAACGCGTCAGATGCTCACCGGCGACAAAGTCACGGCGTCCTACGAGATTGTGAAAGTGCACGGCATGCAGCTGGAACGGACGCTGCTGACGGAAATTTACTGGCAGGCTCGATAAGCAGACCGCCCGCCTCAAGGAGGCGCAACGCACCGCTGCAGCAAGCGGTTTTTGCGGCGCCTCCTTGTTTTCCATCAAGCGCTATTCCAAAAATGTATTGCGATCGTTATTCATTTCGTGTATAACGTGAGTGCAGAACGGCTCCGGCGCGCTTTTTCGCCGCCGCGGGCGTCCAACGAGGATTGGAATTTTGGGAGAAAAGTGAAATGAAGATTTCCGCACGCAACACGCTCAAGGGCACGATTGTTGAGATCAAGGAAGGCCCCGTGTCGACGGAGGTGACGATTGAAACCGCCGCCGGCGAAAAGATCGTCTCTTCGATCACGACGACATCGGCCAAAAACCTCGGGCTGAAAGTGGGCGGCACGGCCTATGCCGTCATCAAGGCCTCTTCCGTGATGGTGGCCGTCGACGAATAAAAAACGGCGCCGCAGTCGGGCGCCGTGCAGTGCACATCTTTTCCTGGGTCTGGATCCTGCCGGGGCTTGCGTGAAAAGCGCAAGAGCAGGATCCTTTTTTGTGCTCAATCAGGAGGCTTTGGCCTTCTTCTTTTCTGCCTCTTCAAGCCGCATGGCTTCCAAAAGGGCGTTGACGCGCGCAAGCGTGACGCCGTCGGAGAGCGTCACGTCGGCGGCGTCGGCAAGGCCCTTTGCCTTGAGCGCTGCCACCGCCATGCCGGCTTCGCGTCCGTTGACATATCCCTTGGAGACGAGCAGCGTGTCGGCGCCCTCGGTGAGCTTGAAGTAAAAGAGGCCGTCGGCTTCGCGGTATTGCTTGATGAGGCCGCGCGGCTTGACGCTCTTTTTCGCTTCGGGGGCTGCCGGGGCGTCCTTTTGCAGTTCGCGGAAGTTTCGCAGGCCCACGGCGTGGCGCAGCTCCTGCATGAAGGGGGTGGCGATTTTGCGCGCCTTTGCGGCGCCCGCCTGCAGGATGTCTTCGAGTTCGGCCGGGTGCGCGATGTAGTAGTTGTATTTCTCGCGCATCGGACCGATCTCTTCGTTGATCTTGTCGATGAGCTTCTTTTTGGCTTCGCCCCAGCCCAGACCGTCGGAGAGTTCGGCGCGGAAGGCCTGGTACTGCTCGGTGGTGGCAAAGGCCTCATAGATGCGGGTGAGTGACGTGCTGTCGGGGTCCTTGGGCTCGCCCGGCAGCTTGCTGTCGGTGACCACGCGGCCGATGGCTTCGGCAAGCGCCTTTTCGCCGCCCTCAAAAAGCGGGATGACGTTGTTGTAGCTCTTGCTCATCTTGCGGCCGTCCAAGCCCGGGAGGATCTCCACGTGCTCGTCGATCTGCTCAAACGGCATCACGAAGAACTCTCGGCCGAGGCCGTAGGTGTTGTTAAAGCGCGTGGCCATGTCGCGGGCCATTTCAAGGTGCTGGATCTGATCGCGCCCGACGGGCACGCGGTCGGCGTTGAACATCAGGATGTCGGCGGCCATCAGCACCGGATAGCAGAAAAGCCCCATGGAGACGCCCGCATCCGGATCCTCGCCCGCGTTCTGATTGGCTTCAAGATAGGCCTTGTAGGCGTGGGCGCGGTTCATGAGGCCCTTGGAGCAGACGCAGCTCAAAAGCCAGTTCAACAGCGGGATTTCGGGGATGTCGCTTTGGCGGTAGAAGGTGACGCGGTCGGGGTCAAGGCCGCTTGCCAGCCAGCTGGCCGCAATCTGCATGCGGCTCAGTTCAATGCGGGCGGGGTCCTGGCATTTGATGAGCGCATGCAAGTCGGCCATGAAAAAAAAACTTTCCACGTCGTCGCGGCGGGAAGCTTGCACACAGGGGCGAATCGCTCCGCAGTAGTTGCCGAGATGAAGCGTGCCCGTGGTGTTGATGCCTGTTAAGACTCGCATGAGTGTTTGCCGTCCTTTCTTTTCAAAAAGTAATGGTTGATCCACTGCCCGGCCGGCGCCGGGCCAGTTGCGAAGTTTACCGCCGCAGCGGCGGCGCGCACTATGGTTTTGTCCCCCACGCGTGCGGCAAAAGGCCGGTGGCGGACAAATAGGCCAATTTTTATGGTTTGGCGCAAAACGCATTTGTCCTAATTCTCGCGGCGAGGCTTTTTTCCGGCCGGTCATTCGCTGGAAGTACGGGATTGAAATAAGACTTACTCACAATGAGGGAGGGGGTTTCCCGAGGGGTGCGGGGCGCAGGCACTCAAACCCTGAAGCGGCGCGGGTTCGGCGGCAGAGGGTTCAGGAGAGGCGGGGAAAGTGGTCGCTATTCGTATAAGGAATAGGGGAATTAACCAATAGGCCGCTCCCACTTCTGGCCAATTGACGTTATGCGCCGCATCCATGAGACTCTCGGGAACCCGTGATTGCCCCCGTATAACAAAAAGAGGGTCGGGTTGAAGCATTTTCGGAAACACAGCCCCTGCGCCTGAGCATCCTCTCTCCTGTCTGATGAGCCGGTGCGGACCGTGAAAGACCGGTGCGGGCTGTCCGGCAAGGAGAACCACATGGAACTTTCCCGCAGAAGTTTTTTCAAGCGATCTCTTCTGGCAGCTGGAAGCGGCGGCATCGCTGCCATGGCCTCAGGAACCGCCCGCGCCGAGGCGGATTGTTTGAAAAAGTCCTACAAGCTTGAAAACGTCAAGGAAGTCACAAACATCTGCTGCTACTGCTCGGGCGGCTGCGGCACGATTTGCTCGACGCGCAACGGCGAACTGATCAACCTCGAAGGCGATCCGGAACATCCGGTCAACCTGGGCGGCCTGTGCCCCAAGGGCGCGGCCATGTGGGGCCTTCGCAACATCGTCAAGGCCGACCGCACGGTCTCGGCCCATCCCGACCGCGTGGTGCACCCGATGGTGCGCCGTCCGGGGTCGGATAAGTGGGAGCAGATCTCCTGGGATCAGGCCTTGAAGGAAATCGCCCGCCACGTCAAAAAGACCCGCGACGAGAGCTTTGTGGAAACCGAGGACGGCGTCACCGTCAACCGCTGCGACGGCATCGCGAGCCTGGGCGCTGCGCAGCTCAACAACGAAGAAGCGTGGCTTGTGCAGAAGTTTGCCCGCTCTCTCGGCGTGGTCGCCATCGACAACCAGACCCGCGTCTGCCACTCCTCGACCGTTTCGGGCCTAGCCCCCACCTTCGGGCGCGGCTCCATGACGAGCCACTGGTGCGACTTCGCCAACTCCGACGTGATCCTCACGATCGGCTCGAACAACGTGGAAAACCATCCGCTGAGCTCGCGCTGGGTGGAGCGTGCGCAGGACCGCGGCGCGACCTGGATCGTGGTCGACCCCCGCTATTCGCGCTCGGCCGCGCAGGCCGACATCTACGGCCGCCTGCGTCCGGGCACCGACATCGCCTTCTTCGGCGGCATGATCAACTACATCCTGCAAAACGAGCTCTACCACAAGGACTACGTGGTGAGCTACACGAACGCGGCCTGCCTGCTGCGCGACGACTACAAGTTTGATCCGAATTCGGGGCTCTTCTCCGGCTGGGATCCGGTTGCGCAGAAGTACGACAACGCGTCCTGGGGCTACGACTCCGACAAAAAGCAGATCTGGAACACGGCTCCGGGCTCGGCCTTTGCCTGGGTGAACAAGCCCGGCACGCCGAAATTCACGACGCCCGCCTTAAAGCTTTTAAAGCGCGACGAAACGCTGCAGGATCCGCGCTGCGTCATCAATGTGCTCAAGGCCCACTATGCGCGCTACACGCCGGAGCTCGTCGAGCGTATCACCGGCATGGAGCGTGACGTTTTGCTGAAGATCTGGCAGGTCTACGCCAGCACCGGACGCCCCGACAAGGCCGGCTCGATTCTGTACGCCCTCGGCCAGACGCAGCACACCTACGGCTCGCAGAACTGCCGCATCATGTGCGTGGTGCAGCTTCTTCTGGGCAACGTCGGCATCGCGGGCGGCGGCATCAATGCGCTGCGCGGCGAACCGAATGTACAGGGTTCCACCGACGTCGGCGCCTCCGTGCACCAGGCCCCGGGCTACCTCTCCTGGCCCACCGGCAAGAGCCATCCGACGCTGGCCGACTACCTCTCGGTGGAAACCTATGCCGCGGGCTACTACACCAACAAGCCCAAGTTCTGGGTTTCGGCCCTCAAGGAATGGTTCGGCGACAACGCCACCTTCGAAAACGACTACTGCTACGACCTGCTCCCGAAGATCAGCCCGCGCTACGACTACGGCCACTACTCGACCATCATGACCTTCAATCAGATGCGCGACGAGAAGATCAAGGGCTACTTTTGTTGGGGCATGAATCCGGCGCACTCCACGCCGAACGCCAAGCACGCCCGCCACTCTATGGCCAAGCTCGACTGGCTGGTGGTGACCGACTGGTTCTTCACCGAAACGGCCGACTTCTGGCGCGCGCCCGACATGAAGGCCTCCGAGGTGAAGACCGAGTGCTACTTCCTGCCTGCTGCGCTCATCTACGAAAAGACGGGTTCGATCAACAACTCCGGCCGCTGGATCCAGTGGCGCGAGAAGGCCGTCGAGCCCGCAGGCGAAGCGAAGTCCGACTTCGAGCAGCTGATGCTTCTGTGGAAGGAAATCCGCGCCCTTTATGAAAAGGAGGGCGGCGCCTGCCCGGACCAGATTCTGAAGACCAACATGAACTACACGATTGACGGCAAGCCCGACATCCGCGCCCTGTGCTGGGCGCTAAACGGCTACGACGTCAAGACCGGCAAGCTCATTCCCGCCTACGGGTCGCTGCAGGCCGACGGCAGCACCGCCTGCGGCATCTGGATCTTCTCGGGCTACTACAACAACGAGGCCGACAAGCTCGACCCGATGAAGCAGCCCATGACGCGCCGCAGCAAGAGCGACCCCACCGGGCTCGGCCTTTTCCCGCAGTGGTCCTTTGCGTGGCCCGCCAACCGCCGCATTCTCTACAACCGCGCCTCGGCCGACGAAAACGGCAGGCCCTATAACCCGAACCGCGTGCTGGTCGAATGGAAGGACGGCAAGTGGATCCAAAACGACGTGGGCGACTTTGTCACCGCCGCGCCGCCCGACCGCAACGCCTTCTTCATGACCTGGGAGCAGCAGGCAAGGCTCTTTGCCTACGGCATGGGCGACGGTCCGCTGCCAGAGCACTTCGAGCCGCATGAAACGCCCGTGAAGAACCTTCTGAACGGCGCCGGCGGCAACCCCTGCGCGCTCTTTACGAAGGACGAGTCCGTCAAGCGCGGCAATGCCAAGGACTACCCGTACGTCGTGACGACCTACTCGGTGGTCGAGCACTGGCAAAGCGGCACGCAGACCCGCAACATCCCGTGGCTCAACGAACTCATCCCGTGCAACTTCATCGAAATCAGCGAGGAGCTTGCCAAGGAAAAGGGCATCAAGAACGGTCAGATGGTGCGCGTCTGGAACAACCGCGGCGACGTGAAGGTTGCGGCGATGGTCACCAAGCGCATGAAGCCGATGATGATCGACGGCAAGCTCACACATGTGGTGGGCATGCCGCACCACTTCTCCTGGGCAACGAAGTTCGCCACGGGCGACAACGTCAACGACCTGACGCCCAACGTGGGCGACCCCAACTCGTGGATTCCGGAATACAAGGCCTTCCTTGTGAATCTGGAACCCGCCCGCTGACAGTGAGACAAGGAGAAAATAATGGCCAAGAGCAAAGAAGTCGCCATTTTGTTTGACGCATCCCACTGCACGGGCTGCAAGGGCTGCCAGGTTGCCTGCAAGCAGTGGAACGGACTGCCTGCGCCGACGAAGCTAAACAGCATCCCCTTTACGGGAAGCTACCAGTCGCCGGCGGACTTAAACGGCGATACGCGTCTGATCATGACCTTTGCCGAGCACGAGTCCGGCAACAAGTTCCAGCCCCTGAATTTCGCGATCGGCCGCCGTTCGTGCTTTCACTGCACCGATGCGGCCTGCGTGGAGATCTGCTCCTCGGGAGCGCTCTTTAAGATGGAAAACGGCGTGGTGGCCTTTGACACGGAAAAGTGCAACGGCTGCACGTACTGCCAGTCGGCATGCCCCTTCGACGTGCCGCGGTTCCGTCCGACCGACAAGCGCATCGACAAGTGCACGCTGTGCCTTGACAGGCTCGAAGAGGGCGGTATTCCGGCCTGCGTGAAGACCTGCCAGCCTGAGGCCTTGAGCTTCGGTCCGCGCGAGGAGATGATCGCCAAGGGCATGAAGCGCGTCGAATTCCTGAAGAAGAAGGGCTTTGAGAAGGCCGAGCTTTACGGCGTCAACGAAATGGGCGGCCTGCATACGCTCACCGTCTGCAAGCACGGCCACGAGGCCTACGGGCTGCCGACGAACCCGGTCAAGCGCGACGTGATCACCATGGGCACCGCCATGCGCGCCGTCACGGGCGTGGGCGTTGCCGCCGTGGTGGCGGGTCTTGCCGCCTCGTTTGTGGCCTCCCGCGGCTACCACCGCGACGAGATGACCATCGAGGAGGCCAAGAAGCACTGGACGCCGGAGCAGCGCGAGAAAGCCGACCGCGAGGTGGCAGCCTTAAAGCGCGACTCTCAATAGATCCCTGTAAAAGGAGTAAAAAACATGACCCGCTACATTCAGCGTCATTCGCTTTTGACTCGCGTCACGCACGGGGTCGCCGCCATCTGCTGCATCCTGCTTGCCGTGACCGGGCTCTTCGTGTTCGTGCCGTCCCTGGGCGGCGGCATCATGGGCGGCGACTTCACCTACGCGATGCGCATGCTGCACCGCATCCTCGCCGTGCCCTTCATCCTGGTGCCGCTCTTTGCGATTTTGAAGAGCCCCAAGGGCTTCGTGCACCTTTTTAAGGAAGACATCTTCGGCAAGTGGGACAAGGACGACGTCGCCTGGACCATGAAGTTTCCGATGTACCTCTTTGCCCCTTCCAAGGTGCACATGCCCCCGCAGCACCATGTGAAGGCCGCTCAGCGCCTGGCCGACGGAGCGCTCGTGTTCTTCGGCCTCTTCATGGCGATTTCCGGTATGATCCTGTGGCTTAACACGGGCATCTTCCCGGACGGCACCGGCAAGGTCGACTTCGCGCCGGAGACGGTTCTCGTGGCGAAGTTCGTGCATGATCTCTTCTTCTTCCTCACGCTCTTTTTCGGCATCGCCCACATCTATCTGGGCGCGGGCATCTTCCAGCCCTACCGCGGCACGAGCCGCCTGATGTTCGGCGACGGCAAGGTGTCCGAGTCCGACGCAGCCTATCACTGGGGCTATTGGGCCAACGAAGAGCTTGCCCTTGGCAAGAACGTCACCGAGGAGCCTGACAAGAAGACCGGCCGTTAACCGATAAAGGGACCTGTTCCCGCGGCAATCCTTGAGTGCGTGAGCGTGCGGTCCGCGCTCACGCACGAATCTTTTTGCAGAAGACGACACACAGTAGTAGAGACAAACAAATGCTCAATCTCAAGCGAATCGAGCGGCTGCTTGCCGAAAACAACATCAACCCCAAGACCGTGCCCTACGGCGCGCTGCTGCATGCCGCCGCCGCGTTAAAGAGCACGGTGCACCCGTCCGAGCCCGAGTGGAGCCGCGAGGAGCTTTTGGACGCGCTGCACAGCAAAAAGCCGCTTTTTGCCATGCAGAGCGTGAAAATCGACCCGCAGGAATTCGTCCGCGTTTTTGAGGCGCTGCGCACGGCAGCGGTTGATGCGATGCCGTCGATGGCCGAAAAGTTAGAGGGCATGCCCGGCGCGCAGGACTTTTTCACGCAAGAGCGGCTTGACGCCCTCTGCGCCAATCCCGAGGCGATCTGGGAGATGCTTGAAAAAGACGGGGTGGACGTGGAGGCCGCCACGGAACTCTTCGTGCCGGTGGCGATCTTTGCGCTGCGCGTCTTTTTTGACGATGCGGCAAGCCGGGCAAGCGATGCGCTGGACCGGCTTGAGCCCGACACGGTGCATTTCGAGCGCAGCCTCAAGTGCCCCGTCTGCGGGGCGACGGCCGCCGTCGGCGCCGTGCAGAGCACGCAGAACCGCGGCAATATCAAACGCCTTTACTGCACCTGCTGCGGCGCACACTGGCGCTTTGAGCGCATCCGCTGCGCCCTTTGCGGCGATGAGGCTGTAAGCGACCTGCAGTACGTGCACCTGCAGGGCGACGACAAGCACCGGCTGCATGTGTGCGCGAACTGCGGCGGCGCCATGCCCACGATCTTCGGCGTCGACGAGGACAACTTCGATCCGAACCTCGAGCACTGGCGCTGCGGGGAGCTGATGGCTGCGTACGCCGACATGCAAAGCGAGCAGCAAAAGCCCGCCGGCAATGCTTGAATAAAAGGTTTGCAATGCGAGAGGCAGAGTTTTCCGGACGGCCCGGCATTGAAGAGGTGACCGTCACCGACCTCAAGGGCTGCAGCCGCGCCGACTATGTGATCGACGAGGTACCGGCGGCGCTTGTCTACAACGGCGTCTCGCACACCGTGATGATGGTGACGCCCCGGGATCTGGAAGACTTTGCCTGCGGCTTTTCACTTGCCGAAGGCATTGTGAAGGAGCTCTCCGACATCTACGACATCGAGGTGAAGCCCGGCTGCGGCAGGGGTTATGAGGTGCACCTCACGGTCTCCTCGGAATCCTTCTGGAAGCTCAAGGAACACCGCCGCACGATGGCCGGCCGCACGGGCTGCGGCATCTGCGGCACCGAAAGCCTGGACGCGGTGATGCGGCCCATCGAGCCGCTTGCCTTCACCCAGACCTTTGACCTCAAGCACTACGAGGCGGGGCTTGCCGCCATCGCCGCCACCGAGGAGCTGCGGCGCCTGACGGGCGGCACGCACGCCGCCGTCTGGGTGCGCCCCGACGGTACGACCGCCTTCGGGCGCGAGGACGTGGGCCGGCATGTGGCCCTTGACAAATTGCTTGGCTGCCGCGCGCGCAGCGGCCAGCACGAGGGTGCGCTTTTTGTGAGCTCGCGCGCCTCCTACGAAATGGTGCAGAAGGCCGCCGCCTGCGGCGTGGAGATTCTTTTTGCCGTCTCGGCGCCCACACGGCTTGCCATTGACGTGGCAGAGCGCTGCAATCTGACGCTTGCCGCCTTTTGCCGCAGCGGGCGCGCCAACATCTACACACATCCGCAGCGGCTTTTGCCGGAGCTTTCTTAAACCGGCTGGCGTGCCGCGGATAATTCAGCAAGGCTTTTTGGCACGTGCGCGGCAGTGCGCGTGGTGCTCGAAAATTACCACGGCAGTAACTACATCGATTTCCATGTCCTGCACAAGGATGCGGACGGCTGGAAGATCGCGGCCAAGGTCTTTGCCTGAGGTTGGAATTGAAAAAAGCCGTCCACTGCAGTTTTTCGCAAGGACGGCTCGAGCGAGGACAGGTGCTTCCTGAACCCCGTTTGCGCATTACGCAAAAAGGCTCTTTAGGGCTTCAACCTTGTCGGTCTTTTCCCACGTGAATTCCGGTTCATCGCGGCCAAAGTGGCCGTAGGCGGCGGTCTTCGAGTAGATCGGACGGCGCAGGTCGAGCATTTGCAGGATGCCGCCCGGGCGCAGGTCAAAGATCTTGCGCACGGCCTGCGAGAGCGCCTCGTCGCTGACAGTGCCCGTACCCATCGTGCGCACGGTGATGTTCATGGGATCGGCCATGCCAATGGCGTAGGCAACCTGAACTTGGCAGCGGTGGGCAAGGCCTGCGGCCACAATGTTCTTGGCCACATAGCGGCAGGCGTAGGCGGCCGAGCGGTCCACCTTGGTCGGGTCCTTGCCCGAGAAGGCGCCGCCGCCGTGCGGGCAGCTGCCGCCGTAGGTGTCGACAATGATCTTGCGGCCGGTCAAACCGCAGTCGCCCTGCGGGCCGCCCACAACAAAGCGCCCGGTCGGGTTGACGAGGAATTTGGTGTCCTTGAGCCATTCAGCGGGCATCACCGGACGAATGATGTTTTCAATGACCGCCTCAATGAATTCGGGTTTCATCTTGAGACCGTCGCTCCACTCGGGCGCGTGCTGGGTGGAAAGCACGATCGTGTCGGCCGCCACCGGGCGGCCGTTTTCGTATCGCAGCGTCACCTGACTCTTGGCGTCCGGACGCAGGTAGGGCATCGTGCCGTCGCGGCGCAGCTTGCTCTGGCGCATCATCAAGCGGTGTGCATAGAAGATGGCTGCCGGCATCAATGCAGGCGTCTCATCGCACGCATAGCCGAACATCAGGCCCTGGTCGCCGGCGCCGATTGTGAGCGGATCGGCGTTCTTGGCGTCTACGCCCTGGGCGATGTCGTTGGACTGCTTGTCATAGCCCACGAGCACCGAGCAGCCCTTGTGATCAATGCCGTATTCGGTGTTGTCATAGCCGATGCGCTTTAAGACCTCGCGCGTCAGACCGATGTAGTCAACGTTGGCGTTGGTGGTGATTTCGCCTGCGAGCACGACAAGACCGGTGTTGCAGAGCGTTTCGGCGGCAACACGGCTCAACGGATCCTGCGCAAGGCATGCATCAAGAACGGCGTCGGAGATCTGGTCGGCGACTTTGTCCGGATGGCCTTCGCTCACCGACTCGGAGGTGAAAAGATATGAATCGGACATCTCGTGAATCCTTGTTTTAAGTATTTGGTTTCTGAAATGAACGGGCGTCCAACGCAAATACTTGAATTCAAACCGGTGTCCGGCGGATATTTTGCGACAGACGCTTTAGCGGTTTTCTTTTAACGTCACCCCGCAAGTTGTCTTGTTAACTCGGTGACCAGAAGATAGTGCGTGCAATCATACGCCAATTGAAGCGGACGTGCAGAAGAAAATGGGTTACGAGATGCGAATTTCAGTCTGCTGAACGGATGTTCTTCAACGCTCCGGCCAACGTGAGGCAAGGGCGCCAGCAGGCGCCCTGTGCGTGATTGTTTTTCCCGCAGCTTTTGAATGCACGCAGTCCGCGGGTCTTTTTTCAAACGGCCGAACTAAAAGTGCATTGTCATGCCCGCGTAGCAGACCATCGGATCGTCGCCAAACGCGATGGCTTCGCCAGGCGAGGACGAGCCGCCGCCTCCGATGCTGTACTGCGCGTCGTCTCCGTTCTGGATGCCGGTGAGGCCGCTGTAGACCGTCACTTTCTTGCTGAGCGGATAGTCATAGCGCACACCCCAGGCCCAGGCGTCGCCGTCCTCGGTCGAGCTGTTTTTCAGATAGCCCACGGTTGCAATCAGTTTGCCGGCGCCGGCTGGAGCCGAGGCTCCCAGTTGGATCATGTCCAGGTCTGGACTGCCTGTGCGGGCGCCCGGGGTGGAGCCGGCAGCTTCATCGGTGCCCTCGCGGTGCACATACAGAATTGAGGGCTTGACGACGCCAAAGTCGTAGGCCGCGCCCAGCGCCCAGTAGCTGTCCCAGTCCTCGTAGCTCGAGACGCTGGTGTTCTGATAGAGGTAGCTCGCCATGACCGTGAGCGAGCTGGACTGATAGCGAAAGCCCACGTTATAGACGTTGCCGCGCGTCGGCGAGTTGGATCCCGCTTTGGTCTGTTCGCCCAGAGCCGCAAAAAGCTGCACCGTCAAACCGTGAAACGAAGGCGAGTCGTAGCTGATGGAGTTGCTAAAGCGCGTAGTCTCATCCTGATGGTAGCCGTTGATTGTGCCCTCAAACTGCGGGCAGGCGAAGTAGTTGGCTGCGCTTGACATCGTCAAGCCCGCCGGGTCAATCATCGCCATCGTCAGAAAGTGTGGCGTGTACTGCCGGCCCAGAGAGATTGAGCCGTAGCTGCCACGCACGCCGACCAAAGCCTCCCGGTCAAAGAGCCGGTTGTCGGCTGCCATGGAGCCGGTATCCACAAACACCGTGCTCTCAAGCTTGTAGAACACTTCTGCGCCGTTGCCCAGCGCTTCGCTTCCCATGAAGCCGAAGTTCGAGCCCTCGCGCAAGCCGCTGGAGACCCGTGCGTTGGTGCTGTCGCCGTTGTAGTAGATCTCAAGACCTGTGTCCACTGTTCCGTAGACTGTCACCGGTCCGGCGCATGCACCGCCGGCGCAGGCTGCCGCCAAAGCCGCCGCCAAAACCGTTCTGGTCCATCGCATGATGCTTCTCCCTGTCAAGAAATGAGGCAAAGCCTCCCCCTGGGAGGACCGCCGCAGGCGGTCCTCCGCAAGAGGTGTGTTTTCAGCGAAGCTGCAGTCTGTTAGACGGCCAGGCTCTTGACCTTCTTGTCAATGTCGCCGCCCGCGGCCAGAATGCCTGCGAGCCGGCCGAAGGTGAGGCAGCGGCCGTGGTTCATGCCCGGGCACAGCGTCGGGTAGTCGCCCGAGCCGAAGTAGTCGCCTGCGGCCGCGCCGGCCACGTACAGACCTTCAATCGGACGGTGCTGTGCATCGAGAACGTGCAGCGAGGGATCGGTGTGCAGGCCGCCGCTCATGGCCAGCAGCGAGCTGGCAAGCTTGCCTGCGTAGAACGGGGGCTTCACGATCGGGGTGAGCAGCACCTGACGCTTGCCGAAGTCCTCGTCGCGGCCCTTCTTGCAGAGTTCGTTGTAGCGGGCCACCGTCTTCTTGAGATTTTCGGCGGGCACGCCCATCTTCTTGGCGAGCTCATCGAGCGTGTTGGCGACGACGACCTTGCCGTCTTTAATGTGCTGGGCCTGCGTGGCCTTCTCCACCTCCTGGTTCCAGCCGGCGCCCCAGGGCTGCCACATCTGGCCGAAGAAGAGGCCGCCGCCCTGATTGCCGTCAACCTGCTTCTTGACCTGGTTGATCCATTCGGCGTCGTACACCGACCAGGCCGTACCGTGATCCTGCAGCTCCTTGCAGCAGGACTTCGACTGCGTGTTGACGTCTTCGTTCATGAAGCGGTTGCCCTGACCGTTGACGTGCAGGAAGCCGTAGCTTGCTGCGCCCGCTTCCAGGTGCACGGTCGCTGCATGATCCGGATTGCGCTGCATGGCGCCGCCGATCTGCATGGCCATGATGTGGCCGTCGCCCGTGTTGGACTTGGTCGGGTAGTAGATCTGGGCGTCGACGCGCAGGGAGTACGGCGAGTAGCACTTGCGCATCTCCATGTTCGAGGCATAGCAGCCCGTGGCGATGATGACGCCCTTGCTGGCGTTGATGCGCGTGTAGTTGCCCGCACGGCCGACGATCAGGCCGGTCACGCGGCCGTTCTTCTCGCGAATGAGCTGCACGGCGGGCGTGCGGTACATGATTTGAACGCCCTTGGCCTTGAGTTCCTTTTCAAAGCACGGCATCAGCACGACGTTGCCGATGCCCGTGGAGTTGCCGTACGTGTAGTCCAGCGACACATCCTTGTTGTAGAAGAAGTGCGTGACCGGGAATTCGGTGTAGGTCGGTCCCTTGTAGTAGCCCTCCCACAGCGTCACTTTGACGTCGTTGCGGGCGGCAATGTCGATGGCCCAGTCCATGCAGGCGCCGCTCTTTTTGGCAAACATCCAGAGCAGCCGCTCGTCCATGCGGCCCTGACCCCAGGCAATGAGGCGGCGCACGATTTCAGCGGCGTCCACCTTGACGTTGAGCTCCTTTTGCAGCTTCGTGCCGAAGGCGGTGATGTGGCCGCCGCGGGCCGACCAGCTGCGTGTCTTCTCCACCACGACAACTTTGGCGCCTTCCTCGGCTGCCGACAATGCCGCCGCAAAGCCCGTCAGACCGGCGCCGATCACCGCAACATCGGTGTCGATCGTCTTTTTGATTTGGTCGGCGGCAATGGGCTTCATCGGCTTTTCCCAAGACCAGTTCGAGCACTTGGGCTTGGCCCACTCGGCCGGAATGTCGCCGGCGACTGCACCGCCGGCAAGCGCTACGCCGGCCGTGGCCAGAGAACCCTTCAGGAAACCGCGACGCGACAGTGCTACACGATCGTTGCTGGACATATCTTTTCTCTCCTCTACGTTGATGAACCCGCCGGGGTCCGCGTCCTGCTCGTGGAGCGGCTACGGAACCTCAAGCCGGGTTTTGTGGCATTCAGAGCAGGCCGAGACGCTGGGCTTGTGCCCCTTGTGGCACTGCAGGCATTCGTAGACGTCAAAATGCCCCGCGTGCACATTGGGCAGCGGATGGCCATCCATGGTGATGGGCTTGCCCTTGGGAGTTTCGGTGTGGCATTTGATGCAGGGCTGCTCGCTCACATTCGTCGCCGACGGCTGACCGTCGATATGACAGGATGTGCAGGCGAGACCGCGCTGAGTGTGGCTGTCGGCGACTGCTGCCTGAACGGCGGCAGAGGCAACGGAAAGCAGAACTGCACAAGCAGCGGCGGCAAATCGCTGATTCATCCACATGACCTGATTCTCCTTGTGTCTTCGGGTTGGATTCGAAAATGAACCCTGCTCGAATTTCAGGTTAGATGCGCCATGCAGACGGCTTTGTCACATGGATGACATTTTTGAGGAGGCGTGAGAATGCGCGCGGGAAAAACTGTCAGCCGGATGACAGTTTTGAACCCGGTGAATCCCTTTGCGGGATTCAAGCCGCATCCTGCGAAGACAGGGAGGCGGTCTGCGGAGCATGCCGACGCTTGCGGATCTTGGCCCCGGGCGTGGCTCCCCGGCGGGTCCAGTCGTACAGCTCCGCGAAAAGCCTCTCGGAAACGCAAAGCTTCTTACTGCACTTTCGCAAAAGGCCCTTCTCCTTCCAGCTGCTGAGGATGGAGGAGACGGTCGGCCGCGCTGCGGAGACGATCTGGGAAATTTCGATCGTGGTGAGGGAAAGATCCAGCTGATAAAGGCCTTCGGGCGTGCGCGGCGGCCGCAGGTTCTCAACCAGGCTTTCAAAGAGCGCGGCGATGCGCTCGGGCGCACGCAGCGTGAAATTGGCGATCATGCCTTCCATGTCCGATTCGTGGTCGGCAATATGGGCTTTGCCGTGGCGGCTCATGACCTCGGGGTTTTGCGTGAGAAACTGCATGAAGCTCTCCCGCGAAATCATGCGCACGTCCGTTTCTCTCAAGGCAAAGTCGGTGACATTGACGATGTTGCCGGAAACGCCGTCAACGTCGCCCATCAGGCGGCCCGGGAGAATCAGTGAAAAGATGTGGTGGTGGCCGCGGGAATCCTGAAAGGAGAAGGCGCCGAGCCCCGAGAGCACCAAGGCGATTTCACCGCGGTCGCCTCCGTTGAAGATGCAGCCGCCCGCAGGCAGCTTCACATAGCGGCCGTAGGAATTGATGAAGCGTACGAGTTCAGGATCCGCCGGCTGGTGCACCCATGGCGAGTTGAGAAAAACCTGACGCATGGGCAATCCTCCGCCTTCTTCTGTCCGGCGGATCCTCACGAAGAAAGGACGGCGTCCGCCGCGGCGCCGTCAATTCATTGTAGAGAAGACGGCGGTCCGGCCTCAAGCCGAAAAGCCGGCGGACGCGATAGATGAAATTTGCACAGCCATGAAGCCTTGTGTTCAAGACTTCTGCAGTTTGCCGTGAATGAGGCAGTAGATCAGCGCAACGAGAATGGCGCCGCCCGCGATGTTGCCGAGCGTGACCGGAATCAGATTGTCAACGAAGAACTTGCCCCAATCGGCAGTGAGCGCCGCGGCGCTGCCCGATTCCACGAGCGAAAGGTAGCGGGGGTCGGTGCCGGTGAGGATGGCCGCCGGAATGAAGAACATGTTCCCCCTGCAGTGTTCCATACCCATTGCCACGAAGCCCATGGTGCGAAACCAGAGCGCCATAATTTTTCCTGCAATGTCCTTGGCAGCGTAGCTAAGGTAAACCGCAAGGCACACGAGCCAGTTGCAGCCGACGCCGCGCCAGAAGGCTTCACTAAAGGATAGGGAAGTCTTGCCATTGGCAAGCTTGACAAGGGCATCGGCCCAGGGCATGGCGGAAAGCCCTGCAGCCGCCGGCATTTTTTCAAAGATCAACCCCGTGCAGTAGACAAGAAAGTAGGCGACAAAAAGCGCGCCGATGAAGTTGCCGAGCCAGGCAAAGATCCAGCTTCTTAAGAGCTCAAGCCAGCTCACGCGGCCGTTGTAGCGGGCGCCCGCAAGCGTCATCGCGTTGCCCGTGAAAAGGTCTGCGCCGCAGATTACGGTGAGAATGAGCCCGAGAGGGAATACGGCGGCAAAGATGAACTTACCCATGGAACCCCAGTCCGTCCACGAGAGCCCCAGGCCGCATCGCACCGCGAGAAAGCCGCCGAGTGCGATGTAGGCGCCTGCCAGAAAGGTCATCAAAAGGGTCTGCAGGAAGCTTTGCCGGGCGCGGGAGACGCCGCCAGCAACGCAGGTTTCTAGGAGCGCCTTGTAGGCATTGGGTGCCGGGGTGTTCTGTTCAGGCATGGGCGGGATAAAGAGAGAAAAAAGGAATCCTTTGATTGTCTCATGACTGGTTGCAAAAAACTGTACGCCGAAAGGAGGAGGAAAGGACGAGGACGGAATGCGCAGCAGTGCGTGCGTACAATTGCCGCAGTCAATCTTTCAATCCTTTTGTGTATGCCTGAACTGCCAGAAGTTGAAGTCACGCGCCGGGGTCTGGCGCCGCACCTTGTTGGACGGACGCTTACCGAAGTGGTGGCGCGGACGGCTTCTCTGCGCGGCTCCCTGAACGAGCTCGGCGTTCTGGAGGGATTGCGGCTTGTCAAACTCACGCGCCGCGCCAAGTTTCTTGTCTGGGAGTTTGAGAACGCTGCAGGCGTCAAAACCTGGCTGCTCACACACATGGGCATGAGCGGCTCCTGGCGCGTCTACTCCGAGCCTTGGCCTGAGGTGCAAAAGCACGAACACGTGGATTTTGTTTTCGGCAGCACCCTTGCCCGATACCGTGACCCGCGGCGCTTTGGCTCCATGACGGTTTTTCATGAGGCCCCTTTTACAGAGCCTCCGCTTTCAAAGCTCGGTCCCGAGCCTTTTGATCCGTCCTTAACCGATGATGTCTTCTGGGCGTCGCTCAAGAAAACTCACCGCCCGATCAAAGAGGTGCTGTTGTCCGGAAGCGCTGTTGTGGGCTGCGGCAACATTTACGCCAACGAGGCGCTCTTTAAAGCTGGAATCCGCCCGCAGCGGGCAGCCGACGCGATTTCACGCGCTCGCGCTGCGCGTCTTTTAAGCGCCGTGCGCAATACGCTTTCCGAGGCAATCGAAGAAGGCGGCAGTACGCTGCGCGACTTTCATGGCGCAGACGGCGCCTCGGGCTGGTTTGCGCTGCATACGCTCGTTTATGACCGCGAGGGCAAGCCCTGCCCGGTCTGCGGAGAGCCGATTCGCCGCATCGTTCTTGGCGGGCGATCCACCTATTTTTGTCCGAAGTGCCAGAAATGATGGATGAACCCGCAGTTGACGCCGTGCGCTTTTCCGATGCGCTTTGCAGCTGGCGCCTTGTGCACGGCAGACGAAACCTCCCCTGGTTTACGCCGGATCCTTACAAGCGGTGGCTGAGCGAAATCATGCTGCAGCAGACGCAGGTGGCGGTTGTTGTGGACTACTTCGAGCGCTTTTTGCGGGTCTTTCCCACTGTCGAAGCCCTTGCGCGAGCCTCCGAGGAAGACGTGATGCGTCTGTGGGCGGGGCTTGGCTACTACAGCCGCGCCCGCAACCTGCACAAGGCCGCGCAGAAGGTGGCCGCCGCCGGTGCGTTTCCAAAAACAAGCGCAGGCTGGCAGCAGCTGCCGGGCGTGGGCCCGAGCACGGCTGCGGCGCTGGCAAGCTTTTGCAATGGGGAAGCCGCGGCGGTTTGCGACGGCAATGTGAAGCGCGTGCTTGCCCGCATTTTTGCCGTGCGCGAGCCAGTCAACGCCGCCGGCACGGGCCGCAGGCTGCAGGAGCTCGCACAGAGCCGCGTGAGCCGCACCGATCCTGCCGGCTACAACCAGGCGATGATGGATTTGGGCGCCATGCTCTGCACGCGTACCCGTCCGCGCTGTGAGGCGTGCCCCGTGCAGGACTTCTGCCGGGCCTTTCATGAAGGCAATCCCGAAGCCTATCCGGTCAAAAGCGCAGCCTCCGCCGTGCGGCAGGCGCTTGTCCATGCGCTGTTGTGCGTGGAAAAGGACCGCGTGTGGCTTGTGAGGCGCAGTACAGTTCAAAAGGGCATGGGGCACTGGAAGGGGCTCTGGACGCTGCCCGAGGCGGCAAGCGCCGCAGGCGCGGAGGTTGCGCGCATTCGGCACGTGATGAGCCATGTGGTGCTCACGCTCGTGGTGCATGAGGCAAGCCGCGCGGAACTGCCTGAGGAGGCCTTTGCGGTGAGCAAAGAGGAACTTGCGCAGGCGCCGCTGCCGGCGCCCGTCGCCAAGCTTTTAAAGAGGTTCTTCGAGGGGCCGAAGGCCGTCTAACCGGCTTTTTTGGCCGCCTGCTGCGCCTTGTAGCGCTCGATTGCCTCGGGCATTTTGCGCGCGAGGTTGCGGTGGCGCACAACGGTGAGCGCCTTGGAGCGAAACCGCTCGCCGAGCGTGTTTGCCACGTAGACGCTTCTGTGCTGGCCTCCCGTGCAGCCGATGGCAATGGTGAGGTAGTGGCGGTTTTGCGCTTCGTAGGAGGGCAACCACTTCGTTAAAAAGGCCTCGATGTCGCCGATCATCTCCTGCACGTCAGGGCACTTTTCCAGGAAATCGGCCACCGGCTGATCGAGCCCGGTGAGCGGGCGCAGCGCCGGATCGTAGTAGGGGTTGGGAAGGTTGCGCACGTCAAAGACGAGGTCGGCGGCAACCGGAATGCCGTTTTTAAAGGCAAAGCTTTCAAAGGCAAGCGTCATCATCGACTGCTCGGCCTGTGCAAAGCCCCGCACCCAGTCGCGCAGGGTGTTTGGCAGCAGCCCCGTGGTGTCGATTACGTGCGCGTATTGCGTCGCGGGCGCCAGCATCTCGCGCTCCATGCAGATGGCGTCGTTGAGCGTTCTGTCGGCCGACCCGTTTTCCTGCAGGCCGGTGAGGGGATGACGGCGCCGGGTTTCGGAAAAGCGCCGCACGAGTTCCGGGGTGGAGGCCGTCAAAAAGAGCACGCGCACGTCGCAGCCCGCCTTGGCAAGCCGCTCAATGGCCGCCCGCGCGGTTTCCAGATTCAGCTGGCTGCGTGCGTCGATGCTCACGGCAAGCTTCTGCTGGCCGTGCATGGCCAGATGCGTGACCACGCTTTCGAGAAAGTCCGCGGGGAGGTTGTCCAGGCAGTAGTAGCCGCTGTCTTCGAGCTGCCGGATGGCAATCGACTTGCCGGACCCCGAAAGGCCGGTGACGATGATGAGCTGGGCTTGCAGTGGACTCGACTCGGACATGACGCGACGCTAAAGAAAACGTAAAACCGGGAAGGAAATTCTCGCACACGGCCGGCGGCATGACCGCTGCGCGAGCCTGCAATTTGAAGCGCCCGCAGGCCGTTATTTGCCGGCCTCTTCCTTGTCGCTGCCGGCCGGTGCGCCTTCGCCGTCCTTTGCGTTTTCAGGGGATTCCTCGGGCGGCTCGAAGGCGCTCACGATCTTGCAGACGTCAAGCGGCTCCTTGGCTTCAAGCAGCGCCTCCTTGGTTGCGCGGTCTTTGAGAAGCGCCGCCACCGTCGCGAGAACCGGCAGATAGTGCTCGGTGTCGTCGGCCGGAACCAGGATGCCGAAGAAAATGCGCGCACGGCGGTTGTCGGGCGTATCAAAGACCACGGGCTTTTGGGCGCGCAGCAGCGCCACCACAATTTTGTCAAGCCCGCGCACGCGGCCGTGCGGGATGGCAACGCCGCCGCCCAGGGCCGTGCAGCCCAGGCGCTCGCGGTTGTTGAGCGCTTCAAAGGCCTCCCGGTGGGGGACGCCCGCGACGCTTTCAAAAAGGTGTGCCAATTCCTCAAATGCGCGTTTTCGGCTTGAGACGTCCACGTCAAGCGCAACGCCGTCAATCGTCAGTAGCGAAGCAGCAGGATTCATTTTCTAAGCCGCACAGTCTCATTCCCGAAGAAGGGGGGGGTGCGGCGCAAGTTAAACCTTGCGCATTGTACCGCCTTGCATTGTCTGGCAGAAAAGCGCCTGAATCCTGGCACACGGATTCAGCATATTGCTTTTTTGTCACAGATTCTTCATCAATCCGTCATGGCTGTGTCTTTTAGCCCGCCTACGATGCCGCTGTCTCAAACAGGCAGCCATGATGCTGACACAAAGAAGGTTGATATGACGCAAACAATGAATCGCCGCGATTTCGGCAAATTCTGTTTCGGTTCCGCACTCATGCTGGCCGCGGGCGTTCCCGCCTTTGCCCAGCAGGGAAAAACGGCCATCTGCTACAACGTTCCGGCCGAGTGGGCCGGCTGGGGCAACATGCTGCGCCTCATTGCCAAGGAAACCGGCATCAATGTTCCCATCGACAACAAGAATTCCGGCCAGTCCGTTTCGCAGGTGATTGCCGAAGCCAAAAATCCTGTGGCTGACGCCATGTATCTGGGTATTTCCTTTGCCATCAACGCCAAGAAGGCGGGCATCGTCGAGCCCTACAAGGGCAAAGGCTGGCAGGCTGTTCCCGACAACCTCAAGGATCCCGACGGCTACTGGGTTTCGATTCACGCAGGCACCGTGGGCTTTATGGTGAACACCGAGGCGCTCGGCGACGTGCCCGTCCCCAAGAGCTGGAAGGATCTGCTTGATCCGAAGTACGACGGCATGATCGGCTTCCTGGATCCGTCGTCGGCCTTTGTGGGCTACGCCTGCGCCGTGGCGGCCAATCAGGCGCTCGGCGGCACGCTCGACAATTTCGGGCCCGGCATCGACTTTTACAAGAAGCTGCTTGAAAACCACCCGATCATCCCCAAGCAGACGGCCTATGCACGCTGCCTGTCGGGTGAAATTCCGATTCTCTTTGACTATGACTTCGATGCCTATCGCGCCAAGTACACCGACAAGGCTCCCATCGAATTCGTGATCCCCGAGGAAGGAACGATTCAGGTGCCTTATGTGATGACGCTTGTCAAGAATGCCCCGCACCGCGCAAACGGCGAAGCCGTGATCGACTTCGTTTTAAGCGAAAAGGGCCAGCAGTTCTGGGCGGAAAACTTCCTGCGTCCGGTCATTGGCGAGATTCCCGCCTCCGTCAAAGACAAGTTCCTGCCAGCAGACCAGTACAAGCGCGCCATCGGCATCGATTACGCCAAGATGGCCGAGGTCCAGCAGGCCTTTGGTGAAGCTTATCTCAAGGCCACGAAGGCCTAAGCCGGCGGCGGTGAGGAAAACATTCAGACAGTCTGCGCCATGAAATCCCGTTTAACCTGGCTTTATCTTGTGCCGGCTTTAGTTGTGCTCGCAGCCTTTTTCGTGCTGCCTGTGGTGCGGCTAATTCCGGCCTCGGTCTCTTCGGAAAGCGGTCTTGCGCTCTATCTTGAGATCATCACCAATCCCCGCTACAGCACAAGTATCGTCTCCACCATCGTGCTCTCGATTCTGGTGACGCTTGCAAGCATCTTCATCGGGGGGCTTACCGGGCTCTTTTTGGAGCGCCACCGCTTCCCCGGACGCGACGCCGTCGTGGGCCTCATCACGCTGCCGTTGTCTTTCCCGGGCGTGGTTGTTGGTTTCATGATCATCATGCTCGGCGGCCGCAACGGCCTCATCGGGTCATTCACCCAGATGATGGGCGCTGGCAAGCTTGTTTTTGCCTACGGCATGGCAGGCCTGTTTCTGGGCTACCTCTACTTTTCGATTCCGCGCGTGGTGACGACCGTCATGGCCGCGGCCAAAAAGATGGAGCCGATGTATGAAGAGGCCGCAAGAACGCTCGGCGCCTCGTCCTTCCGCATTCTCAAGGACGTGACGCTGCCGGCGCTTGCACCGGCGCTCTTTTCCACCGGCGCGCTTTGCTTTGCAACCTCGATGGGGGCCTTCGGCACGGCCTTTACGCTGGCAACCGACATCAACGTGCTGCCGATCACGATCTACACCGAATTCACGCTCTCGGCCAATATCGCGTCGGCGGCCATGCTGTCGGTGGTGCTCGGGCTGATCACCTGGGCGATGCTTGTGGCGGCGCGCTGGTTCTCCGGCACCGGCACCGTCACAGGCGCGGCTTGAAGCGGGGAGGCGTCATGTCTATGAAAAAGCAATTCAACGGGGCGGTCTGCTTTGAAGCGGCCCTGACGGGGCTCACGCTCCTGTTTCTCATGGTTCCCGTCGTGCAGATGGTGATCACGGCCTTTACCGTGAACTCCTTTCGCGGCATCAAGTCGGGCTTTACCACGTCCTGGCTGGTGAAGGTGCTGGAACTCTACGGCGACACCATTGTCCGCAGCCTGGGGCTGGCGCTCATGGCGCTTGTGGTGTGCGTCATCATCGGCGTGCCCGCGGCCTGGATCCTCGTGCGCGAGCAGAAAAAGAAGTGGGCGGGCTTCATTGAAGAGGCCTTCATCCTGCCGCTTTCGATGCCGGGGCTTGCCGTGGGTCTGGGCATTCTTCTGATCTGGGGCGGCTTTTCCTACTTCCGGCAGAGCATCTTTTTCCTGCTTGCGGGACATGTGATGTTCTGCCTGCCCTTCATGGTGCGGTCGGTCACGGCCGTGCTGCGCGTCGAGCCCCTCAAGCAGTACGAAGAGGCCTCGGCAACGCTGGGCGCCTCGCCCTGGACGACTTTCCGGCGCGTGGTGGTGCCGGTGGCCATGCCCGGCATTCTCGCGGGCGCCCTGATGGTGGTGACCGTTTCGCTCGGCGAATTCAACATCAGCTGGATGCTGCAGACGCCCTACACGAAGACGCTTCCCGTGGGGCTTGCCGACAGCTACGCCTCGATGCGTCTGGAGGTGGGCAGCGCCTACACGTTCATCTTCTTTGTCATTCTGGTGCCGCTTCTCACGCTCATGCAAAAGCTCCCCGAGCGGCTTGCCAGACGCCGCGCCATGAAGCGCGCGTAAGGACCCAACACGTTGCGGCCGGTGTTGGCGCCGGCCGCAGGCACAAAAGACACGCAAAATGCAAAATGATCTCAATGACGGGCAGAAGTCCGTATCGATCGAATTCAAAAATGTGAGCAAGCACTACGGCCAGACGCTGGTGCTCAAGCCCTTTTCGCTGACCATGCAGCCCGGCTGCCGCACCGTGTTGCTCGGGCCCTCGGGCTGCGGCAAAACCACGCTGCTGCGCATGATTGCCGGACTGGAAACGCCCGACGAAGGCTCGGAAATCTGGATCGGCGGCAAAAACGTCACCGATGTGCCCGCTGAAAAGCGTCAGATCGGCTTCATGTTTCAGGCCTACGCGCTTTTTCCCAACATGACGGTGGCCGAAAACGTCGCCTACGGTTTGACGGTGCGCGGAGCACCCGAATCGGAAATCAAGCAGACCGTGGCCAAAATGCTTGAGCTCGTCAACCTCGAGGCCTTTGCAGAACGCCCGGTACAGGCTCTTTCGGGCGGACAGCGTCAGCGCGTGGCGCTTGCCCGTGCGCTGGCCATCCGTCCGCGCGTGCTGCTGCTCGATGAGCCGCTCACCGCCCTTGATGCGCTTTTGCGGCACAAGGTGCGCGAAGAACTTGCCGTCATTCTGCGCCGCCTGGGCATCACTGCTGTCATTGTTACGCACGATCAGGATGAAGCCATGGTGCTTGGCGACCGTATCGTTGTCATGCAGGGCGGCGTTATTCATCAGGCCGACACGCCGCAAAACGTCTGGGACAACCCCGCCACCGACTTTGTGGCTGGTTTTGTGGGCAACAGCAACAAGCTAAAGGGCAAGCTTGAAAACGGCGTACTTGAAATTGACGGCGGACGCATTGCCTTTGACGCGCTCTCGCCCACAAGCCGCGATCGCCTGCAGGGGCTTACAAGCGCTGATGTGCGTGCCTTTGTGCGTCCCGAGGCCGCAAAAGTTGAGCTGCGCGGCCCGGCCCGCGCAGGCGAGCTGCGCGTCCCCGTTATCGTCCGCGACTTTCACTTCATGGGCAGTTTCGTTTCCGTTTCTGTGGAGCTCAAGAGTCATATGAAGCTCGTCAAAGTGCACATGGCTGAAGTGCCTGAAGGCATCAGTGCCGGAGCAGAAGCCGACATGGTGATTCCGGGGGAAAACCTTATGGTGTTTGAAGACGAGCGCAAGGACGAGGCGCGCCGTTAGAGAGGACAGTAGAGATGACGATTCTTCATATTTCCGACCTGCATGTCGAACCGGTGGGCAAGCTTGCCTATGTGCGGGCCAACACGGCGCGCCGCATGATCGAACTCACCGAGTGGCTGCGTGCGCACGAAGCCGAGTACGAGGCCATCGTCGTGACGGGCGACTTGAGCTGCGACGGCAACATCGACGCCTATCACCTGATTGATGCGGTTTTCCGGTCGCTCACGCGGCCGTGCTTCATGGTGCCCGGCAATCACGACCGCAGAAAGCCGTTTTTGGAGTGCCTGTCGCACTTCTGCCCGGGTTATTTCAGCGAACAGAATCTGAGCTTCTCGGTGGATCTGCCCGAAGCAAGCCTTTTTATGCTTGATACGCTGCAGCCGGGCAAGCATTGGGGCGCCGTGCCTGATGAGGTGCTCGACTGGCTCGAGGCCGGACTCAAGCAAAGCCAAAAGCCCGCGCTGGTTTGCTGCCACCACACGCCGGTAAAGCCCGGCATGGGCTATATGGATGAGCCGTTTGGCGGGGCCGAGCGTCTGATCGACATCCTCTCGCGGCGCGAGAACGTTCGGCTTTGCACCGGACACCTGCACCGTCCCGTGACAACGCTTGCGCGCAACAAAGTCGTGGTGACGACGGCGCCCTCGGTGTCGCTGCAGATGATGCTGGATTTGACGCCCAAGGGCGGCGACGAATTCGTGTTCGAAACGCCGGGCTTTGCCATGCACAAGTTCCTGGAAGACGGCTGGGTGACGCATATCGGCCAGTTCCCGTTCCCAAGCGACTTCTCAGGCCCCTGGCCCTTTACCAACACGATCAACCCGACCGACGACTAAGACCCGCCGGCTGTCTGCGGCTAGCAGATCCTGCGCCGCAGGCTCTTGGGCAGGATCTTTTCGATTTCGCGGTACTTGGCGACCGTACGGCGCGCCAGGTGAATGCCCTTGCCCGCAAGAATGTCGGCGATGGCGGCGTCTGAAAGGGGCTTGGCGGGGTCTTCGGCTGCCACCGCCTCCACGATGAGGCGCCGTGCGGCGGCAGCGCTCGCGTTTTGGCCGTCGTCGCCCGTCAAGGCGCTCGAAAAGAAGTGCCGCAGCTCAAACGTGCCGGCGGGGCTTTGCAGGTATTTGCCGGCTGCGGCGCGGCTGATGGTCGACTCCGACAGGTTGAGGCGGCCTGCGATGTCCTTTAAGCTCATGGGCTTGAGGGCGCGCGCGCCTTCGGTGAAAAACGCCTGCTGGAAATCCACGATCGTCTGCGCCACCGCCGTGATGGTCGAGTAGCGCATCTCGAGCGAGCGCATGAAGCCCTTGGCCTCGCGCGCGCGGTTTTTCCACTCCGTCAGATCCTGTTCCTTGAGCTTGGCCTGCGTGAGCAGCGCGTAGGTTTCCTCGTCAAACTGTAGGCGGTAGACGACGGCGGGATTGAGCACTGCCCGCCAGGCGCCTTTTTCGTGCACCAGCAGCACTTCGGCAATGACGCACCCCGCTTCATGCGTGTCGCCGAAGGCGGCGGCTGGATGCGGGGTGAGCGACAGGATCAGCTCGTGGGCTTTTTTGACAACTTCTTCGGTGACGTCCAGCGTCCTGGCCGCCTTCTTGTAGTCGCGGCGGGCGAGTTCCGTGGGAAGCTTCTGCAGCAGCGCTGCGGCGGTTTGCGCGATGCGGGGGTCGGCGCCGCTGCGCGCGATCTGAATCAAAAGCGACTCGGTGGGGCCGGCAGCGGCAATGCCTGCGGGGTCGAGGCTTTGCACGAGTGCGAGCGCCGTGCGCCAGTCGGCCGGGCTCACCGTGAGGCCCGAGGCGCGCTCAAAGTCGCTCACAAGCTCCAAGGGAGGGTCGGTGAGAAAGCCGCGCTCGTCGAGGTTTCCGATGATCCATTCGCCGAGTTTTTTGATGGGCTGCGCGGCCTGCTTGCAGCCAAGCTGCCGCAGCAGGTAGTCGGTGAGCGACTCCTCGAGGCTGATGGTACTGAAGGGATCAAAGTCCTCCGTTTCAGGCGCCGTCTGCCGCCAGCTCAAGTAGTTTGGCTCGCGATAGTCCCGGGCAACGCCCGCTTCGGGCGCGTCCTCGCTGCCTTCGACGACCTCCACGGAAGCTTCGCCTTGAATGCTGGCCGCATCGGCCTCCTTAAGCCTCAAGAGCGGATTGGCTTCGAGCTGCTCTTCGACTTCGCGCTGCAGTTCGGGCCCGGAGAGCTGCAGCAGTTCGACCGACTGGCGCATCTGCTGCGAGAGCACCGTCTTTTGTGCAAGCGTCTGGGTAAGCGAGGCACCGAAGGAGGGCATGGCGCGTTTTACATGCGGAAGTTTTCGCCGAGGTAGATCTTTCTCACGGATTCGTTGGAGATGATCTCTTCGGCCGAGCCCTGCGCGAGCACCTCGCCTTCGTTGATGATGTAGGCGTGGTCGCAAATGCCGAGCGTTTCGCGCACGTTGTGATCGGTGATGAGAATGCCGATGCCGCGGTCCTTGAGAAAGCGCACGATGCGCTGGATTTCAATGACGGCGATGGGGTCGACGCCGGCAAAGGGCTCGTCAAGCAGAATGAAGCGGGGGTCGGCGGCAAGTGCACGCGCAATCTCCGTGCGGCGCCGCTCGCCGCCTGAAAGCGAGAGCGCGGTGTTGGTGCGGATGTGCTGGATCTGCAGCTCATCAAGAAGCGTGTTCAGTCGCTTTTCAATTTCGGTGCGGGTGAGCCTTGCGCCCGTCTTGTCGTACTGCAGCTCGAGAATGGCGCGGATGTTGTCTTCGACGGTGAGCTTGCGGAAAACGCTTGCCTCCTGCGGCAGGTAGGAGACCCCGAGCCGCGCGCGCTTAAAAATCGGCAGGTGCGTGATCGGCTTGTCGTTTAAAAGAATTTCGCCGCCGTTGGGGGGCACAAGCCCCACAATCATGTAGAAGGTCGTCGTCTTGCCGGCGCCGTTGGGGCCGAGAAGCCCCACCACCTCGCCGCTTTTGACGCTGATGGAGACGTCGCGCACAACCTTGCGCGCGCCGTAGCGCTTCATCAGGTTGCGGGCCGTCAGGGTGTCGATCTGCTGTTCAGACAAAGCCGGTCTCTCTTGCGATAGGAATTATTGACTGAGCCTGGTGGAGCCCTGCATGGGCGCTGCGGCGCCCTTGCTTGCCGCCGGAGCCGGCGCATTGTTCTGCTTGCGCGGCGCAAGCACGGTGCTCACGCGGTTGCGTTTGCCGTCGACCACGGCGCCCTCAACGCGCGAGCGGGCGGTGCGCAGGTTGTAGATGATTTTTTCGCCGGCGCTCGAGTCCTTCACCAGGCCGTTTTCGCTGCGCGCGAGTTTGGCGAGTTCAGTAAGCGTGATTTCATCCTTGCTCTCTTCATAGACGGCGGTGAGGCCGCTTGCGTGCACCCACTCCTCCACGCCGGGCGTTTTCGCGTCGCGCCGCTCCTTCATGCGCACGGGGTTTCCGACCACGGTGATCGTGCGGTAGCCCTCGGGCGAAATTGTGAGCGTGAGCTTGTCGCCCAGGATTTCAAGCGTGCCCTGATGCACCTCCACGCGACCGGTGTAGACCGCAATCTGCCTCACCTCATCGCCCTTGAAGTCGTCGGCGTTGATTTCGATGGGCTTGCTGCGGTCAGCGGTTTCGGCGCAAGCGGCGCCGGCGCCGGTCAAAAGAGCAAGTCCGCACAGAAGCGGCAGCCAGGTCGGTTTCAATTGCATCTTGTGGACAATCCTTATTCGTTGCGCGGGGCAAAGCTTGATTTTACGTTGCTGTGAATGTGCACGGTTCGCTCGACATTGTCAAACGTGAGCCCGATGCCGGTGGTGACGTCGGCGCCGTTGACAAGCCGCACGGGCGCTTCGGTTTCAAAAATCTGCGTGTCGGGAAAGACCGTGAGCTGGTCGGACTCAAAGCGCATGGGGGCGTTGTTGTGGTCGCCGGCGCGCGTCACGACGACGTTTCCGGTGAAGTTGACCGTCTCGCCCGAATTGGTGCTGATGCCGGTGTCGGCGCTTGCCTTTACCTGCGGCTCGTCGACAAGAAGCGTCACCAGCCGCGGGCGCACGCTCGTCATGCGGCCGTCCTCGTAGTGCTCGGCATAGTCGGCGAAAATGCGCCGCTCGGCCTGCCCGTCGGGCCTAAATTGCGTGAGCGCAATATTGGTGCTGGTAAAGTCCGGCGCCTCGCGCGAAATCTCCGCGCGCAGCGCCTCCACCTCGGTGTGAATCGAGTAGTAGTAGCTCATGGCGGCCACTGCCGCGAGCACCCCGATGCCCAGCCCCGCGGTGATGCGGTCCCTCAGATAGACCTTCACGCGATCTCTCCCTGCTCATAGCGGCGAGTGACAAGATCATCCCACCGTCCCTGCGAGCGCAGGATGAACTCAGCAAGGCTGCGCACGGCGCCGCTGCCGCCCTTGCAGGGGCTCACCCAGTGCACAAGCGGCACGATCTCTTCGCTTGCGTCGGCGGGCACCGCGGCAAAGCCCGCAGCGCGCAGCACGGGAATGTCGGGGACGTCGTCGCCCATGTAGGCGGTCTCCTCGGCCGTGACGCCGTGCTCGGCGAGAATCTCCTCCCAGGCGCGCATCTTGAACTGCTTGCCCTGCTTGACGCACTCAATGCCGAGCTCTTTGGCGCGGGCGGCCGTCTGCGCGGAAATGCGGCCGGTGAGAATTGCAACGGGGATGCCCGCGGCCTGCAGCATCTTGATGCCGAGGCCGTCGCGCGTATGAAAGCGCTTGATGCATTCGCCGTTTTCGCCCGTCCAGATCGAGCCATCGGTGAGCACCCCGTCAACGTCAAGAACCACGAGGCGCACGGAGGTGGCGCGCGTGTACAAATCGGTCATCAGATCACCTTGGCTGTCATCAGGTCGTGAATGTGCAGGGCGCCCACAAGGCTGCCCGCGGCGTCAACCACAAGCAGCTGGTTGATCATGCGCGCGTCGATGAGCTTGGCGGCGGCTACGGCCATCTCGTCGGGGCCGATCGTCGCGGGGGTCTTCGTCATCACGTCTTCAATCTTCAGATCGCGGATGTCGCCCTCGCGCTCAATCAAGCGGCGCAGGTCGCCTTCGGTGAAGATGCCAATCACCTTGTTGCAGGCATCCACCACCGCGGTCATGCCGATGTGCTTTTTGGTGATTTCGCGCGTGGCGTCAAGCACCGAGGTGCCGGCGTGCACCACCGGGACGTCCCTGCCCGTGCGCATCACGTCCTTGACGTGCGTGAGAAGCCTGCGGCCCAGGGCGCCGCCCGGATGCGAGCGCGCAAAGTCTTCCTTGGTAAAGCCCTTGGCGTGCATGCAGGCAACAGCGAGTGCGTCGCCCATCGCAAGCGTCGCCGTCGTCGAAGACGTGGGCGCGAGATTGAGCGGACACGCTTCAAAGGGCACATGCACGTTGAGATTGACGCCGGCGTTTTTCGCAAGGGGGCTTTCGGGGTTGCCCGTGATGGAAATGAGTCCCGCGCCCTCGCGCTTGATGATCGGAACGATGGTGAGCAGCTCGCTTGTGCTGCCCGAGTAGGAGATGCCGATCACGACGTCGTCTTCGGTGATCATGCCGAGATCGCCGTGGGCGGCTTCGGCGGCGTGCACGAAGAAGGCCGGGGTGCCGGTGGAGGCAAGCGTGGCGGCAAGTTTGCGGCCGATGTGGCCGGACTTGCCCACGCCGCTCACGACAACGCGGCCCTTGCAGTCGAGCAGCATCTGCACGGCGCGGCCGAAGTGCTCGTGATCGAGCGTGTCGGCGAGGTCTTTGACGGCCTGAGCTTCATGCAGAAGCACTTCGCGGCCCAGCGCAATGGCGCCGCTGCTGTTTGCGGTTTCGTTCATGGGGTTTATTAAAGCAGGACTAAACACGCCATTTTACCGCCCGCACCGGGCTTTCTAGCGGAAAAAATTGCGGCTAAACTTTTCCGATTCGTTTTGGTTTACGCAGACTTTTTCTATGACTGAGCTTGAGTCCGTCCGCATCGACAAATGGCTTTGGGCCGCCCGCTTTTTCAAAACGCGCACGATCGCACAGGAGGCCGTTGAACTCGGCCGCGTGCGCTTAAACGGCAGCCGCATCAAGCCTTCGCGCGAGGTAAAGCCCGGCGACCGGCTGGAGATCACCCGCGGCGAGGAAAAGTTCACGGTCTTTGTTGAAAAGCTCTCCATGGTGCGCGGGCCCGCGGCAACGGCGCAGACGCTCTACCGCGAAACGGACGAGTCGCGCATTCTGCGTGAGCAAAACGCCGCCATCCGCAAGCTTGCCGCAGAACCGGCGCTTTCCATCAAAAAGGGGCGCCCGACCAAGCGCGACGCCCGCCGCATCCGCTACTTCACCCACGAGGGATTTCTTTAACTTTCCGGCACCCGATGGTTTGACCGCTTTGCGCAGCGGCGGACTGCGACCGGCAGGAAAATGCCGCACAACGAAGCGTCGCTGTGCGGCATTGGAATCGTCCGGCGCAGGCAGAACCAGCGCCAGTCTTCTAATCCTGTTAGACGTTGAAGAGGAAGTTCATCACGTCGCCGTCGGCTACAACATAGTCCTTGCCTTCGGCGCGCATCTTGCCGGCTTCCTGGGCACCCTTTTCACCCTTGTAGGCGATGTAGTCGTCGTAGCTGATTGTCTGCGCACGAATGAAGCCGCGTTCGAAGTCGGTGTGAATGACGCCAGCGGCCTGCGGCGCCGTGTCGCCCTTGTGAATGGTCCAGGCGCGCACTTCCTTGGGACCGGCCGTGAAGTACGTCTGCAGCCCCAGCAGGTCGTAGCCCGCGCGGATCACGCGGTTCAGGCCCGGCTCGTGCATGCCCATGTCTTCAAGGAACATCGCCTTGTCTTCGTCGTCGAGTTCGGCGATCTCCGCCTCGGTCTTGGCGCAGACTGCCACGACCGGTGCGTTTTCCTTGGCGGCAAGGTCGCGCACAGCGTCCAGAAGCGGATTGTTTTCAAAGCCCGTGTCGTTGACGTTGGCCACGTACATGACGGGCTTGAGCGTGAGCAGGAAAAGCGGACGGATGATCGCCATCTCTTCTTTCGTCAGCCCCACGGTGCGCGCGGGCTTGCCCTCGTTTAGGACGGGCTGCACCTTCTCGAGCACCTGAACGAGCTTCAATGCCTCCTTGTCGCCGCCCTGGCGGGCCTGCTTGCTGTAGCGGTTGAGCGCCTTGTCGACGCTTGCGAGGTCGGCAAGCGCAAGCTCGGTGTTGATCACCTCGATGTCGTCCAGAGGGGAGATTCTGCCTGCGACATGCACGACGTTGTCGTCTTCAAAGCAGCGCACGATGTGCGCGATGGCGTCGCACTCGCGGATGTTGGCCAGAAACTGGTTGCCGAGGCCTTCGCCCTTGCTTGCGCCGGCGACCAGCCCCGCGATGTCCACAAATTCCACCGTCGCGGGGACGATGCGCTCGGGCGAGACGATGTCGGCGAGCTTTTGCAGACGCTCGTCGGGCACCTCCACGATGCCCACATTGGGCTCGATGGTGCAGAACGGATAGTTTTCCGCCGCAATGCCGGCCTTGGTCAAGGCGTTAAAGATGGTGGACTTGCCGACGTTGGGCAAACCGACGATGCCGCATTTCAATCCCATGACAAAAAGATTCCTGTGCTAAAAAATTCAGTCAATAACCAATTATCGCGCCGCAGGCCGCAGTTTAGGCCTTCTCTGCGCCCGGCGCCGGGGCCGCTTCGCCCGCCTCGGCCTTGGCCTTGGGCGGATGCGCAAACTTGCCGATCGTGCGCTCGGCCATGTCGAATTTGCCCAGCGCAAGGTTGTCGACGGCGCGCAGGGCGCCCGCCAGACACGTGTCAATGCCTTCGCGCTGCTCGGCCGTGGGGCGCCCGAGCACCCAGTCAATCACGGCCATGCCCGGGCAGAGATTGCGCGGATGCCCCACCCCGATGCGCAGGCGCCAGAACTGCGGCGTTGCCAGACGCTCGGTGATGCTCTTTAAGCCATTGTGGCCGGCGTTGCCGCCGCCAAGCTTCAAGCGCATCGTGCCCGGCGCAAGATCAAGCTCATCGTGCACGACGAGGATTCCGTCGGTCGGAATCTTGTAGTAGGCGGCCATCGGCTGCACGGCCTGCCCGGAAAGGTTCATGTAGGTGGAGGGCTTTAAAAGCCACACGTCGCCCGCGGGCGTCGTGATGCGCGCCGTTTCACCGAAAAACCGCGCCTGGTGCGTAAAGCGCGCTTCGCGCGCGGCCGCCAGGCGGTCGACGAAGTCAAAGCCCGCGTTGTGGCGGGTGCCGCGGTATTCATCGCCGGGATTTCCCAGACCGACGATCAAAGCAATGGGAGTCTGCGCCATGATGCGTTCCTCTCTGTCTCATTCATAAAAGCGCGAGGCGCGGGCGTCTTTGCGCCGTTCGGCTTTGTCCTTGTTTTTTTTTCCGTCCTTGAAGCGGGACTTGTCCTTCTTTTTCTTGTGTTCGAAGCCGTCCTTTTCGCGGCCGTCCTCGTGATCCCTGTCGCGCGCCTTGTCCTTGTGCGGATGCCGGCCGCCCGCCGCATCGCGGTCATAGCGGACCTTGGCGCTGCGGCCCTTGACGGTGGAGTCCCGCAGCGCGTCGATCACGCGGTCGGCGGCCTGCGTCTCCACCTCGACGAGCGTGAAGGATTCGGCGATTTCAATGGCGCCGATGCTGCGGCTGGGAATGCCCGCTTCGTTGGCGATGGCGCCCACGATGTCGCCCGCACGGATGCCCGCTTTGCGCCCGAGACCGATGAAGATGCGGCTCATGCCGGCTTCGGGTTCGGCCGCAAGACGGCTTTCGTGCTGCGCTCTTTCACGCCGGGGCTTGTCGTGCAGAGGGGGGGGGGGGATTTGCTCTTCTTCGTCTGCGCCATGCAGGGTGCGGTTGGCAAGCGAAACGGCGGCGCAGGCGACGTCGACCGGATCAAAGTCCGTGCAAAGCGCCTCCACGATCACGCGGCAGCGCGCAAGCTCCTCGGTGTTGGCCATTTCGTCAGCGAGGGCACTCTTTAAGGCCGACAGGCGCTTGGCGCGCGCATCGGTCAGCGTGGGCACCGTGCACACCTTGATCTTGGACTTGGTGAGCGCCTCCAAAAACTTCAGGCGGCGGTGTTCGCGCGGCTCAATCACCGAAATCGCCGTGCCGGTGCGGCCGGCGCGTCCCGTGCGGCCGATGCGGTGCACGTAGGTTTCGGCTGACGCGCGCAGCCCGAGGTTCACCACATGCGTGAGGTT
>CALXOY010000025.1 GCA_944390145.1 uncultured Duodenibacillus sp. | reverse complement strand
AGAGCAGCGACGTGTATTCGAGCACGCCCTCGACGCGGTTGTGCGCCCAGGCAAGCGGATCCTCGAAGTCGTGGCACAGGTGCTTGTCGAACTCCTTGTACTGCTCGTCCTTCACTTCGCGGGGGTTGGGCGTCCAAAGCGCCTTGGCGTCGTTGACCTGCGCCCAGTCCCAGGTGCTCTTGGGTTCCTTGTCGTCGCCCTGGCTTTCAAACTTCTCCTCCCAAAGCAGCACCGGCACCGAAATGTGGTCGGAGTACTTGGTGATGGCCGAGCGCACGGTCCAGTTTTCGAGGAACTCCTCGCAGTCGGGCTTCAGATGCAGCGTGATGCTCGTGCCGCGGTTGGCAACCGTGACGGCTTCGCTTGTGAAGCTCCCCTCGCCCGTGCTCTCCCAGCGCACGCCCTCCTCGGGCTTGCTCCTAGCGGAGCGCGAGAGCACCGTCACCTTGTCGGCCACCACGAAGGCCGAGTAAAAGCCCACGCCGAACTGGCCGATCAGCTGGCTGTCCTTGGCCTGATCGCCCGAGAGATTGCTCAAGAAGTCGGCCGTGCCGCTCTTGGCGATCGTGCCCAGGTGCAGGTTGGCTTCCTCAAGCGTCATGCCGATGCCGTTGTCGGAAACCGTGAGCGTCTTGGCGTCCTTGTCAATTTTCACGCGAATGGCAAAGGCGGCGTCGTCGCCCAAAAGCGCCGGCTCCGTGATCGAGAGAAAACGCAGCTTGTCGATAGCGTCGCTCGCGTTGGAGATGAGTTCGCGCAGAAACACCTCCTTGTTGGAGTACAGCGACTTGGCAAGCAAGCTCAGAAGCTTGGAAACCTCCGTTTGAAAACCATGGACTTCAGCAGCCATTTCTTTCCTTCAGTAATTGATAACATTCACGAAAGCATTGCGGCGCGGCTGCGAAACGCTTCGCACACACGCGCCGCCAAACGGCTATATGGGGTCAAAAAGCGGGATTTTCAAGCGCCCGGACGGCCGCTTGAACACAAAAAGCCCAGCAAAAGCGACGCATCCGCCGCCTCCCGCCGGGCTTCTCAAAAAGGACTTGTCCGCGAAAATTAAGCGGAGGCCTTGGCCGTCTTCTTTTCGGCCTTTTCAGCCTTTCCGGTCTTTTCCTTTTCGGCTTCCTTGCGCACCAGGCTCACCACGTCGACGCCGGCGACTTCGCTCAGGCGAAACAGCACGACGCGGGCGCCCTGAAACAGGAAGTTGCCGTCCTTCTTGGACTTGTCGCCGAGCGCCTTCACGAAGGCTTCAATCTGCGGATTGAGCACTTCAGCCTTTTCGGCGTTGAACGGAACAACCACGGTCTGGCCGCCTTTGAGGTAGACCGTAAGCTGCTGGATGAACTGCTGAGCCATTGGAAAAACTCCTTGCTGCTAAAAACAGAAAAACGCGCCCCGCGCATGCCGGCCTAGCGGCCGCCTCCCGCCTTGGGCGACTGTTCGCCTTCAGTATAGAGGTTGCTGCGCTTTGGAGCAAAGTAGCTGGGCTTGCTGGTTTTTCCGGACTTGCCGGACTCGCGCCGCAGATCGGCTTCAATGCCCTTTTTCTCACCCTTGGGAACAAAGCGAAAGAGCACCTCGTCCTTGCGCACCATCCCGAGCCGCATGCGGGCGCGCTCCTCAACGGCGCCGCTGCCGCTTTCCAGCGACTCGATTTCAGCGGCCACCTCATCGTTTTCCGCGCGCAGCTTGTCGTTGGCCTGACGGATGCTTGAGAGCTCCGCCTCAAGCGCATGCATGCGCGCAATGCCCCCCTTGCCGAACCACAGCGGCCACTGGATGGCAATGGCCGAAACCACAAGCACGATGTAGAGAAAGTAGCGCGAGCGCATGGACGAAATGTCGTTGACGGAAAAAAACACGAGGGGAAAAGATCAAGCCCTAACTTTAGCCCAGCCGCGGACTTTGCGCGACGCCGCAGACGCCTCGTTTGGCAGCCGCGCCGCCGGGCGCCCTTGACAGCGTGCCGCCGCAAGTCTGGCACGGACAAAGCGCGGCCGCGAAAAAAGCGCAAGTCCCCGCATCCGACAGGACTTGCGCTTCTTGTCATTTGCGCCGGCGGGGCGAACCCCGTCCGGAGAGCCGGCGGCTTAACGCTTGATGCAGTAGAACGCCGCGCGGCCCGGATAGACCGCGTTTTCGCCCAGGTACTCCTCAATGCGCAGCAGCTGGTTGTACTTGGCCATGCGGTCGGAGCGGCTCATCGAGCCCGTCTTGATCTGGCCCGCGGTCAGGCCCACGGCGATGTCGGCAATCGTGCTGTCCTCGGTTTCGCCCGAGCGGTGGCTCACCACGGCGGTGTAGCCCGCGCGCTTGGCCATTTCGATGGCTTCAAAGGTTTCCGACAGGGTGCCGATCTGATTGACCTTGATGAGAATCGAGTTGGCAACGCCCTTTTCGATGCCTTCCTTCAGGATGGCGGGGTTCGTCACAAAGAGGTCGTCGCCCACAAGCTGCACGCGGCCGCCGAGCTTTTCGGTGAGCATCTTCCAGCCCTCCCAGTCGCCTTCGGCCATGCCGTCTTCAATTGAAATGATCGGGTACTTCTCGACCCACCCTTCGAGCACGGCGGCCCACTCGTCGGCGGTGAGCTTCTTGCCCGAGGACTTCTTCATCACATAAAAGCCGTCTTCGAAGAATTCGCTCGAGGCGCAGTCAAGGCCCACGGCGATGTCCTTGCCGGGCTCGTAGCCCGCCGCGCGGATCGCTTCAAGGATGAGTTCAATCGCCTCCTCGTGGCTTTCGCACTTCGGTGCAAAGCCGCCCTCGTCGCCCACGGCGGTGGACATGCCGCGCGAGTTGATGATTTTCTTTAAAGCATGGAAGGTCTCGGCGCCGTAGCGCAGGGCTTCCTTAAAGGACGGGGCCCCCAGCGGAATGATCATGAATTCCTGCAGGTCGAGGTTGTTGTTGGCGTGTGCGCCGCCGTTGATGACGTTCATCATCGGAACCGGCATCTGCACGGCGCCAATGCCGCCGAAGTAGCGGAAAAGCGGCAGGCAGGATTCTTCAGCCGCCGCACGGGCCACGGCCATCGACACGGCGAGAATCGCGTTGGCGCCAAGCCTTGACTTGTTGTCCGTGCCGTCGAGCTTGATCATCGTGCGGTCGATGTAGGGCTGATCCGACGCCTCAATGCCCAGCAGCGCCTCGGCGATTTCGGTGTTAACGTGTTCAACGGCCTTGAGCACCCCCTTGCCGCAGTAGCGCTTGGGGTCGCCGTCGCGCAGTTCGATCGCTTCGCGCACGCCCGTGGAGGCACCCGAGGGAACGGCCGCACGGGCCGAAACGCCGCTTTCAAGGAAGACCTCCGCTTCAACCGTCGGGTTGCCGCGGGAGTCGAGAATTTCACGGCCGATGATGTCAATGATGGCGCTCATTGTCTTTTCCTAAGTGTTGAATGTGTTTGAAAGCCCGCGGCCGGATGTTCCGCGCCGCAGGCGAAAAGTGTGATCAGAAGCTGTTTTCGAGATAGTCAAAAGCTTTGACGACGCGGTCGATTCGCACCAATTCCTCCAAAAGTTCGGGCATGCGATTGAGCGGAACCATATTGGGGCCGTCAGAAAGCGCCATGTCCGGATTGGGGTGCGTTTCAAAGAAAATCCCGTCGATGCCCACGGCAACAGCTGCGCGCGCCAAAACCGGCACGAAGCGCCGGTCGCCGCCCGAACTCGTGCCGCGCCCGCCCGGCATCTGCACCGAGTGGGTGGCGTCAAAGACGACCGGAGCCTTGGTTTCGCGCATGATGGCAAGGCTACGCATGTCGCTTACAAGATTGCCGTAGCCAAACGTGACGCCGCGCTCGCACACCATGAAGTTGTCCGGGTTGAGCCCGGCGGCAATGGCGGCTTCGCGCGCCTTGGCCACAACATTGACCATGTCGTGCGGCGCGAGAAACTGGCCCTTTTTGATGTTCACGGGCTTGCCCGACTGCGCGCAGGCGACAATGAAGTCCGTCTGCCGGCACAAAAAGGCGGGCGTCTGCAGGACGTCGACGACGGCGGCGGCCTGCTTCACCTGCTCGGGCGTGTGCACGTCGGTGAGAATGGGCACCCCGAATTCGTTTCGCACCTCTTCGAGGATCTTTAAGCCCTCATCGATGCCCGGGCCCCGGAAGCTCTTGTTGGACGTGCGGTTGGCCTTGTCAAAGCTCGCCTTGAAGATGTAGCGGATGCCAAGCTCGTCGCAGGTCTTTTTCATGAAGGAGGCGACCTGCATCACGAGCTCCCGGCTTTCAATGACGCACGGTCCCGCGATCACGAAAAACGGGTTGCGGTTGCCGGTTTCAAAGCCGCACAGTTTCATAAACGAAAGTTCCTTTCCAAACGCTGGTGCGCGCGGACGGGCGGTGGGCATAGCCCCCGGCGCCGGCCGCAGTGAGTGGTTGATCAGGCCTTGTGCGTGGCGTTGTGCTGCGCAATGGCCGCGCGGACAAACGCTTCAAAAAGCGGATGGCCGTCGCGCGGAGTGGAGGTGAATTCCGGGTGGAACTGCACGCCGAAGAAGAACGGGTGATCGGGCAGCTCCATCATTTCGGGCAGATTTTCGGTGGGCGTTCTGGCCGAAATCACCATGCCCTTGTCCTCAAACTGCGGCACATAGGCGTTATTGACTTCATAGCGGTGGCGGTGACGCTCGCATACAACATCGCCGTAAATCTTGTGCGCAAGCGTGCCGGGCTTCACCGGAACCTTCTGACTGCCCAGGCGCAGCGTACCGCCCATATCGCTCTTTTCGCTTCTCTGCTCGACCTTGCCCGACTTGTCGGTCCACTGCGTGATGAGCGCGACGACCGGATGCGGCGTATCAAGGTCAAACTCGGTGGAGTTGGCGCCTCCGAGCCCACAGACGTGGCGCGCAAATTCGATCACGGCGGTCTGCATGCCAAGGCAGATGCCAAGGAAGGGAATCTTGTTCACACGGGCATACTCAATTGCGCGGATCATGCCTTCGGTGCCGCGCTTGCCAAAGCCGCCAGGCACGAGGATGGCGTCCAGACCCTCGAGCAAGCCGCAGCCCTCTTTTTCAATCTCCTCGGAGTCGATGAGCTTCACATTGACGTGGTACTCGGTCTTGATGCCGGCGTGAATGAGCGCCTCGTTCAAGCTCTTGTAGCTGTCGGCGTAGTCGACGTACTTGCCCACCATGCCGATCGTCACCTCGCCCTTGGTCTCGCGGATGCGGCGCACGATTTCACGCCAGACCGAGAGGTCGGCGGGCTTGCAGTCGATGCGCAGGCGGCTGCAGACGATGTCGTCCAGGTGCTGCGCGTGCAGCATCAAAGGCACTTCGTAGATCGTGCTGGCATCAGTGACGCTGATCACATGATCCATCGGCACGTTGCAGAAAAGCGCGATCTTGGCGCGCTCGCCCTCGGGAATCTCGCGGTCGGCGCGGCAAAGAAGGATGTCCGGATACACGCCCTCCTCGCGCAGCTTCTGCACGGAGTGCTGCGTGGGCTTCGTTTTGAGTTCACCCGCGGCGGCCACCCAGGGGCACAACGTCAGGTGAATGAAGCAGGCGTTGTCGCGGCCCACGCGAAAGCTCATCTGGCGCACGGCCTCAATAAAGGGCAGCGACTCGATGTCGCCCACGGTGCCGCCGATTTCCACTACCGCCACGTCGCAGTTGCCGTTGCAGGCGTTCTTTGCGCCGCGCACGACGTACTCCTGAATCTCGTTGGTGATGTGCGGCACCACCTGCACGGTCTTGCCCAGGTATTCGCCGCGCCTCTCCTTTTCAAGAACGCTCTTATAGATCTGGCCGGTCGTGAAGTTGTTGAAGCGGCTCATCTTCGAGGAGATGAAGCGCTCGTAGTGGCCGAGGTCAAGGTCGGTCTCCGCGCCGTCTTCCGTCACGAACACCTCACCGTGCTGAAACGGACTCATCGTGCCCGGGTCAACATTGATGTAGGGATCAAGCTTGATCATGGTCACCTTGAGTCCGCGCGACTCAAGAATGGCGGCCAAAGAAGCGGCGGCGATGCCTTTGCCCAAACTGGAGACAACGCCGCCCGTGACGAATACGTACTTAGTCATGTTTTTGTGCTGAAAAAGAAGAGCGCCGGAAGTGTCTGCGGCGCGGGATCCTTGGATTCGAATAATTATAAAGAAGGCCGTGCTTTTTTGATTTCACCGCAAAATCACGGGACCCTTAAACGATCATGAGCATGGCCGAGGCCGTGGGCAGCACCGCAAGCGACGAATCAAGCCGGTCGTAGAAGCCGCCGTGCCCGGGCAAAAGCCTGCCGGAGTCCTTGACGCCCGCCTGGCGCTTTAAGCTCGACTCAAAGAGGTCGCCCGCAACCGACACAGCCGTCAGCACAAAGACCATCAAAAGGCCCGCGGCAACGCCCGCACGGTCCAGAAGAATGCTCGTGAGCACCATGTCATGCGGCAGCCACGCCCAGGCGGCAAGCACCGCGGCAAAAACGCTCACAAAGCCGCCCGCAACCCCCTCCCAGGTCTTCTTGGGGCTGATCGCAGGGGCCATGCGCGTTTTGCCAAAGAGCCTGCCCGCAAAATAGGCGCAGGCGTCGGCAAGCCACACGATCATGAAGACGCTGATCAAAAGCGGCCAGCTGCCCATCTGCACAAACTGCCGCACGGCAAGCCAGGCCGCGCTCGTGATCACGAAGGCAAGTGCAATCGCGGCCTTGGGGCTCACGTGAAAGCCCGTGGCGCGCGCGTTGTAGCAGACGGCGGTCACGGCAAGCCACACACAGGCGCAGGCAAGCTGCAACGCGAGATAAAAGGGCCCTGAGACCTGCACATCCGGCGCAAATAGCGAGAGCGCGGCGCCCGCGGCGGCAAACAAGACGCCAAAGCCGTAGGAGACCGTGGCCGTGAGGCCCGTGAGCTTGAGCCACTCCGCAAGCGCAATGCCGTAGCCCGCGGCAAGCACCGCACAAAGGACATGGTCGCCCGCCCAGGCCGCGGCCCAGAGGATCAAAAGCAGCACGACGGCCGTGATGACGCGTGTGAGAAGCATGATGAAAATCCCGATGCGAAAGGAAATCCGCCTTAAGCGTGTTGTGCGCCGGGCGCGGAAGTCGATTCACCCCGCACCTGCTCGCTTGTCTTGCCGAAGCGCCGTTCGCGGCCGGCAAACCAGTCTAGCGCCTCGTCGATGTCATCCGGCCCGAAGTCCGGCCAAAGTTTGTCGGAAAACCACAGTTCGGCGTAGGCGGCCTGCCAGAGGATGAAGTTGGAGATGCGCTGCTCGCCGCCCGTGCGGATCATCAGGTCCACGGGCCCGGACCAGGGCATGCACAAAAAGCGCTCAATGTTTTCGGGCGTCGCCTCAAGGCCCGCGGCGGCCGCCTGCCGCGCGGCGTTGGCGATGTCCCAGCGGCCGCCGTAGTTCACGCACACGTTCAAGTGCATGGCGGATGCTTCGGCCGTTTCTTCTTCAGCCCGCTGCATGGCCCGCACCAATTCCTCGGAAAAGGCGCTTCTGTCGCCCACAAGGTGCAGTCGGATGCCGGCTTCGGCAAGCGGCCGCGCCTCTTTGCCGAGCGCCGCCACAAAGACCTTTAAAAGCGCCTCGACCTCGTCCTTGGGCCGGTGCCAGTTTTCGCTTGAAAACGCAAAGACGGAGAGGCTTGCAATGCCCTTTTCGCGCACCGCCCGCACGACGCCGCGCAGCGTCTCCACGCCGCGCCTGTGCCCCTGAATGCGGGGCAGCAGACGCATTTTGGCCCAGCGGCCGTTGCCGTCCATGATGATTGCAAGGTGCCTGGGTTGCTTCATAGGCTCAATATGGGAGAGGTTTCAGAGGGGGCGGAAAAAAATAATGAAAAAGGCGCCCGCCGCCGGCCTGCGACGGCCGTACTCGGGCGCCTGACGGACAACCGTGCTTGCGCGCACCTGCCTGCGGCTTAGACGGTCATCACTTCCTTTTCCTTGGCCGCCACGATCTGGTCGACCTCGCCGATGTACTTGTCGGTCATCTTCTGGATGTCCTTTTCGCTGCGCGAGAGCTCGTCTTCGCTCACTTCCTTGGCCTTTTCGAGCTTTTTCACATGCTCGTTGGCGTCGCGGCGCAGATTGCGGATCGCCACCTTGGCGTCCTCGCCGTCGCCGCGCACCACCTTGCAGATTTCGCGGCGGCGCTCTTCGGTGAGCGGCGGCACCGGCACGCGGACCATGTCGCCGAAGGCGGCGGGGTTCAGGCCCAGATCGGCCGTCATGATCGCCTTTTCAATCACAGGGATCATCTTGCGGTCCCAGGGCTGCACGGTGATCGTGCGCGCATCGGCCACGCCGAGGTTGGCCACCTGCGAAAGCGGCGTGGGCGTGCCGTAGTACTCGACCATCACGTGCTCGAGAAGGCCCGTCGAAGCGCGGCCCGTGCGCAGCTTCGAGAGATCCTCGCGAAGGCTCTCGATGGTGCGCTTCATTTTGTATTCGCATTGCTGCTGGATTTCGGCAATAGTGCTCATTTTTTGTTCAGCTTTCTGATGTCTGTCAGAGTAAAGGGTTTGAATCTTTTGATTTTGCCCGATTCATCAGCCGTGCACAAGCGTGCCCTCGTCTTCGCCGAGCACGACGCGGCGCATGGCGCCGGGCTTGTTGATGGAAAAGACCTTGATCGGCAGCCCCTGGTCGCGGCACAGCGCAAAGGCCGTGGCGTCCATCACCTTGAGGTTGCGGCGCATCACCTCGTCAAAGGTGATGTCCTTGTAGAGCTCGGCGTCGGGGTTTTTCATCGGATCGTCGGAATAAATGCCGTCGACCTTGGTCGCCTTGAGCACGATCTCGGCGCCGATTTCTGCGCCGCGCAGGGCGGCCGTCGTGTCGGTCGTAAAGAAGGGATTGCCGGTGCCTGCGGCAAAGATCACAACGCGCCCTTTTTCAAGGTACTTCAAGGCGCGGCCCCGGATGTAGGGCTCGGCCACCTGCGAGAGCGTGAGCGCGCTCTGCACGCGGGCTTCGATGCCGGCGTTGCGCAGCGCATCCTGCAGCGCCATGGCGTTCATGACGGTGGCAAGCATCCCCATGTAGTCGCCCGTGGCGCGGTCCATGCCGGTTGCGCCGAGTGCGACGCCGCGGAAGATGTTGCCGCCGCCCACGACGACGCCAAGCTGCACGCCAAGCTCAAGCATGCTCTTGATTTCCTGGACAATTCCCACAAGAGTCGCCCGGTTGATGCCGAACTGATCCTTGCCCATCAGGGCTTCACCGGAGAGCTTCAAAAGAACGCGCTTGTACTTGGGGGTGGGCTTGGCATTTTCCATAGGCATTCACGGCAGTTTTTCCCGCCGCCTCCATCTTTTCGTGTTGTCGCAAGGCTGGCCCGCCGGACCGTTTCAAGTCCTTTTGAGGCTTTTTAGGCGCAGGCCCAGGCTGGCAGAAGGTGCAGACTCGGCACTTCTACCTAAATTGCACGGATGATAACGCATCGGCGCTCATTTTGAGCCTGTCGGGCAAGCCGCCAGCGATTTTTTTTGCCGGCGCCACAACAAAAGGACTGCAGCCGCAACGAGCTGCAGCCGTACGCAAAAGCCGTGCAGATCCGTGCGGTTCGGGCATAAAGAAAGCGGCCCGGAAAGCACTCCGAACCGCTCTTGCGGGCGCCTCGAGAATTTTCAGAAGGCGCCCGGATCAGCAGAGGTCAATTAAGCCTTGGCAGCGGCAGCCTGCTGGGCAGCCACTTCAGCAGCGAAGTCCTCGTTGCGCTTTTCAAGGCCTTCGCCCACCACGTAGAGGCCGAAGGCGGCAACCGACGCGTCCTTGCTCTTTAAGAGCTGCTGGATTGTCACCTTGTCGTCCTTCACGAACGGCTGGTTCAGGAGGGTGACTTCCTTCAGGAACTTGTTGACGGTGCCGTCGGCGATGCGCTCGAGCATGGCTTCGGGCTTGCCGGCTTCGCGGGCCTTTTCAATGGCCACGCGGCGTTCGGTTTCGATCAGTTCGGGAGCGATGCCGGACTTGTCGAGAGCCTTGGGCTTGGCAGCGGCAATGTGCATGGCGATGTCGTGAGCGACTTCATCGTCGCCGCCGACAACGTCCACGATCGCGGCGATCTTGGAGCCGCCGTGGATGTACTTGTGCAGGTTGCCCTGGGCTTCAAAGCGCTGGAAGCGGCGGAAGGTCATGTTCTCGCCGATCTTGCCCACGAGGGCGGTGCGGACTTCTTCGAGCGGCTTGCCGTCGACGGTGAGGGCCGAAAGGGCGGCGATGTCGGCCGGATTGTTTTCGGCAACCAGACGGACGGCGTCCTGGGCCATCTTCTGGAACTCTTCGTTTTTGGCCACGAAGTCGGTTTCAGAATTGACTTCGAGGATGGCGCCGACCTTGCGGTCGTCGCTGATGTAAACGGTCACAACGCCTTCAGCGGTCACGCGCGCGGCGGCCTTGCTCGCCTTGTTGCCGAGCTTGACGCGAAGGATTTCCTCTGCCTTGGCGGCGTCGCCGTCAGCCTCGGTGAGGGCCTTCTTGCATTCCATCATCGGGGCGTCGGTCTTTTCGCGAAGCGCCTTGACCATTGCGGCAGTAATAGCGGCCATTGTTTTAGCTCCTATTGTCTTCAAAAAATTGTCCGGGAAGCGCTGTTCTCGAACGATTGTGATTCTGTTTGCTTGAAAAGTGCTCGCAGGGCCTTCCGCTTGCCTGGAAAAAAGGGCGCAGGCAGTCAACCGATTGCCGCGCCCCTTCTTCAGCCGCCCGAAAAACCGCACGCTGCAGCTTGTCCGGGCGGATGCGTCTTGCGGACGCCTCTGCTTGATTTGTCCGGTTAGGCTTCGGTCTTTTCCTCAACCTCGACGAACTCTTCCTGCGGCTTTTCTTCGCCGGTGGCCGCATCAGCGCGGCCGGCGAGGATGGCGTCGGCGATGGCGGAAGCGTAGATCGCCACGGCCTTGCCGGAGTCGTCGTTGCCCGGGATGACGTAGTCGACGCCGTCGGGGCTGTGGTTGGTATCAACAACGGCAACCACCGGGATGCCGAGCTTGTTGGCTTCCTGGATGGCGATCTTGTGATAGCCGACGTCGATCACGAAGAGTGCATCGGGCAGACCGGTCATTTCCTTGATGCCGCCGATGGACTTGTTGAGCTTTTCCACTTCGCGGGTGAAGTCAAGCGCTTCCTTCTTGGTCATCTTCTCAAGGCTGCCGGCTTCCTGAGCGGCTTCCATGTCCTTGAGGTGACGGATCGTCTGCTTGACGGTCTTGAAGTTGGTGAGCGTGCCGCCGAGCCAGCGCTGGTCGACGTAGCAGCAGCCTGCGCGCTTGGCCTGTTCGACGATGGTCTCGCGGCCGCCGCGCTTGCTGTCGACAAAGAGGATCTTGCCGCCGCGGGCGGAGAGTTCACGCACGAACTTCTGGGCTTCGGCGAGCTTTTCAACCGTCTTTTCGAGGTTGATGATGTGAATCTTGTTGCGGGAGCCGAAGATGTACTGAGCCATCTTCGGGTTCCAGAAGCGGGTCTGGTGGCCGAAGTGGCAGCCGGCTTCGAGCATTTCACGCATGCTAACGGTCATTTTTCAATTCTCCAAGGTTATGTCTAACACCGAGGCCTTGGCAAAACCGGCGACAGAGCCGGTCACCCGGAGAGCCTGCGGCGTGCGATTTACATGCCTGCATAAAAAAGCAGGCCGCGTTTTTCCTTGTCTACACAAAGAAAGCGCGGATTATATGGGAAAAATCCTGTGTTTTCAACTGTTTGCAAAGCGCGGCGCAACGCCCGCACATCATCTCAAAAGGCGCTGAAAAACCAGGTTCGGATCAGCAGGAATGGTTTCCACCACCATTGTGATGCGGCAAGTAATCCGCAGACTTTGAATGATCGGAAACGGTCTGCTTTGAATGCCTGACATTATCTCCAGCACAAAGCTTGAAGCAGACAGGCCCGCAAGTCCTCGAAATCAGCTTGCCAAGCCTGCCAGGAGCCTGCAGCCTTGCATCAACGCCAGCCCGCACTGTGCGCCGAAATCAGCACGGGGCGGACTGCTGCCGATGCCGCAGTGCATCCGCCACCCGTCCTGCCGCGACCGCAGCGATGCTTCCCGCAACAGACACAAAAGCTGCGATGTAGGTGAGAAGCTCCCAGCCGGTGACCTCGCTCGCAAAGGCAATGGCTCCAGCGACGGCAATCGCTGCCAGAGCCGTCGGCGCATGCAGCTTTCTGCCTGAGGCAAATGCTGCAAAAAGCGGCGCCACCACGGCGCAGGTGTAGATTGTGTTGGCGGTGAGCAGCAGTCCGAGAACGCTCTTGCCGCCCACCGCAAGCGCAAAGGCAGCGGCCGACACCACCAAAATGAGGATGCGGGAAAGCTTCACGGACGGCCTCCCGACAATGTCGTTGGCGGCAACAGTGGCCGCAGTAATGAGACACGAGTCGGCCGAAGACAGAATGGCGCTTGCCATCACGAGGAAAAAGAGCACGCCCACCCAGCCGGGCAGCACGCCGACTAGACTTGAGAGCACCGCGTCGCCTTCGATGCCTGCCGGCACAAAGGCGCGCGCCTCGATGCCGATGGCGGTGATCACAAAAGCGGTAAAGACAATGATGCCGATGCCCATCGATGTGCCGCGGCGTGCCGCTTCACTGGATTTGGCGCTCATCACGCGCGCAAAAAGCATTGGGCAGACGATGTAGCTGCCGCCGATCAAAAGCATGAAGCGTGCCCACTCGGAAAAACCAAAGTCCTCGTTAAACCACTCAACGCGCGCCTGCGCCAGAGGCTGCGGATTGAGTCCAACAAGCAGCGCAAGAAGCAGCACTAGACCGGCGGTCATCACCACAAGCTGGATCACGTCGCTTTTAATCACGCTGGCCTGTCCGCCCAGCCACGTGTAGACCACAATCAAAAGGGAGCCCGCCGCGGTTGCCGTGAACGTTTCAAGACCGGTGAGTCCCTCCACAATCCGGCCCATAGCAGCAAATTGCGCTGCAAGTATCGCCGTCCACGCGCAAAAAATAATGCAGCAGGCTGCGCGATGCGCCCCAGCGCCGATTCGCGAGCGGATCATTTCAGGCATGGTCAGCGCTCCGGTTTGCGCGCGCACGGGAGCAATCATGAAAAGCCGCAGAAGAACAAGCCCGCAGGCACCCGACAAAAGCCACCAGGATGCGGGCAGTCCCACGGAAAAAGCAAGCCCGCACATGCCTACTGTCGCCGATCCGCCCACGCAGGAGGCGGCAATCGAAAAACCAACCTGATGCGCCTCAGACTTGCGGCTGTTGAGAAAATACGCTTCAGGCGTCTGTCCTTTTCGGTCGTCAAGCCAGGCTAGACCGATGAAAAGCGCGCTGTAGAGAAAAAACCAGACCATCAACGGCTCCCCGCAATGCAAAATCTGCATTGTGCCCTGACAACGGATCCTGCGGAGAGCGAAAAGGCGCCGATTGCGGCCATCCTTATGGATGAGGCGGCGCGCTGAGGTCGTCTGCGGCCGCAGGCGCGGCTTGAAGCATGCTGCTTAGGGCAAGCTCGAGCACGTCGGCGCCGGCCTCTTTGTACGCCCTGGGGTCTGACAACGTCCGGCGCCAGAGCCGCGCTCCCGAGAGGCCGTTCATCAGCCCCATCGTGTGGCGCGCGGCGTTGCGCACGGCGTTTTCGTGTTCAGGGGCAATGCGGTGCAGGTACTGCGTCATCGCGTGCACGACGTCAAGTCGCGTGAGCGTTGACGGGGGCTCGCCAAAGAGCTCATGATCAACGCGCGAGAGCAGCCAAGGCTCGTGGTAGGCCGCGCGCCCCACCATCACGCCGTCAAGCCCCGTTTCAAGAAAGTCCCGGCAGGCTTCAAGCGTCGTGATGCCGCCGTTGATGCAAAACTGCGCAAGCGGAAAATCCTTCTTGAGCCGGTACGCATAGTCGGGCTTGAGCGACGGCACGTCGCGGTTTTCGCGCGGCGAAAGCCCCTTTAGAAAAGCCGTGCGCACGTGCACGATAAAGTCCCGGCAACCCGCCTCATAGAGCGTTCCCACGAAGTTCTGCACAAAGTCGTAGTCGTCCTGATGATCAACCCCGATGCGGTGCTTGATCGTCACGGGCAGAGCGCTTGCCTCGCGCATCGCCGCAAAGCACTTGGCCACCAGCCCGGGCTCAAGCATCAGGCAGGCCCCAAAGGCCCCCTTCTGCACCCGCTCCGACGGACAGCCGCAGTTGAGGTTGATTTCATCGTAGCCATACTGCGCTGCGGCGGCTGCCGCCTTTGCCAGATCCTCGGGATCGCTGCCGCCGAGCTGACAAGCCACCGGGTGTTCGCTGGCATCAAACTTGAGCAGCAAGTCCTTGTTGCCGAACAAAACGGCGGGCGCGGTCACCATTTCGGTGTAAAGCCGAGCATGGCGGCTCATCAACCGCATGAAATAGCGGCAGTGGCGATCCGTCCAGTCAAGCATCGGGGCGACGCAGAAACGAAAGTCTGAGTGGCTCATAAAGGCAATGCTGCCGCCGCGGGCTTTGTGAGGAAAGTCCGCACCGGCTTTTCAAAAAGAGTCCGGATAACGGGGCTACTTGCGCAGGACGCCGCCCAGAAGCGCCGCCACCATCCCCTTTTTGCGGGGCTGGGTGCGGGCCGCAAAGGGCTCGGCCACTTTCGGAGCAGCCGCGGGTTCGGCTGCGCCCGGCTCATAGGGCTGATCGAAGATGGGGTCGTAGACCGCTGCCGGCATCTTGGGCATTTCCACCGGACGGCGCCCCTCGCGGTCGTCGTCGCGCCAGCTATCGCGGCTGCGGCGCGAGCGGCCCTCGCCCTGGCTTGCGCTGCGGCCCGCCCTTCTCTGCTCGCGGGTCATCGCACGGCGCTCTTCGAGCTTGAACTTCTGCTTGGTGAGCTCCTCGATGGCTGCGACCAGGCGCGTGTCGCCGCCCGTGGCAAGCATCACCGCCTTGCCCTTGACGCCTGCGCGTCCCGTGCGGCCGATGCGGTGCACGTAGTCCTCCGCGCCAAACGGCACGTCGAAGTTGATCACCATCGGCAGTTCGGCAATATCAAGTCCGCGCGCGGCAACGTCGGTTGCCACCAGCACTTCGATCTCGCCCTTTTTGAAGGCCTGGAGCGCCGCCATGCGCTCGTCCTGCGACTTGTCGCCGTGAATGGCGTCGGCGGCGATGCCCACGCGCTTTAAGGTGGCGGCAAGCCGTCGGCAGGTGATCTTGGCATTGACAAAGACGATGACCTGCTTGATGGGGCCGCCGTCTTCGCCGTCATGCTTGAGCATGTCGATGAGCACGTCGGTCTTTTCGGAATCGTGCACCTGGTAAACAAGCTGCTCGACGGTATCGGCCGTTGCATTTTCACGCGCCACCTCCACCAGCACAGGGTGGCTCAGGAAGTTGCCCGCAAGCTTTTTGACCTCAGGCGAAAACGTCGCCGAGAACATCAGGTTCTGACGCTTCTTGGGCAGGAGATTGAGAATGCGTACGATGTCGGGCAAAAAGCCCATGTCAAGCATCCGGTCCGCCTCGTCGAGAATCAAAATCTCAACCTGGGACAAGTTCACCGAGTGCCCCTCGTAGTGATCAAGCAGGCGGCCCGGCGTTGCAGTGAGCACCTCAACGCCGCGGCGCAGCATTTCGGCCTGCGGCTTGATGTCGACGCCGCCGTAGACCACGCCCACGCGCAGCGGCGTTTTGCTGGCGTACTTCACCAGACTTTCATTGACCTGCACCGCAAGCTCACGGGTGGGCGCCAGAATCAGAACGCGCACCGGGTGGCGCGCAGGCGACATCGACGTATTGGCCTTGGGAAGAATTCTCTGCAGGGCGGGAAGTCCGTAGCCCGCCGTCTTGCCGGTGCCGGTCTGAGCCGCCCCCATCACATCCTGACCGGCCAGAACGACCGGAATGGCCTGCACCTGAATCGGCGTCGGCGTGACATAACCCATCTCGCGGATGGCATCCAAAATGTGGGGATCAAGTGGAAATCTTGTGAAATCAGCGGCTTCAGTCATTCGTGTTTGAAAGTTTCAGCAAGCGGGGCTTGTCGGCCCGAAGGCAGTGCAAGCCTTCTCAAAAAGGAAGCTTGCATGCATAAGGCGCATACAAAAAGAAAATCGGCCTCGCTGAAAAAATATTCAGCGGATTTTATCAAACAGCAGGCCCCGCCACAGGCACCTGCCCAATAAACACTTGCCCGAACGGCAGGCATTGCCGCGTTAAGCATCTTTTATTCTTTGCGGCCTACAATGCGCGGCCATACAAATTTGGAGAAACGCGCGCCCATAAACGGCGCACTTCCACCCATGACCAGCAACCGGCCTGCAGCAGGCGGCAAGTCCAATGCCGCAGCGGCATCCGCAAGAAAGGCGATCTTCACACCCACCTTCTTTGCGGTTTCTCTCATCAATATGTTCGGCCTTGCCGGCTACTACGCGATCTTCGTGGTGAGCGCAGGCTGGCTTTCCGGCGTCTTTCACACGTCCACCGCCATTGCGGGCCTTGCC
>CALXOY010000024.1 GCA_944390145.1 uncultured Duodenibacillus sp. | reverse complement strand
TCGCGAACAGCGAATCGGAGATTGCCGTGGCCTTCACCGTAGTCAATGACAACGGTGTTTTTGGGACGAGCCACCTTTCGAACAGCCTCTGGGACACCCATTTTAATCACCAAATAATATGGCTCATTAGATTATTTACTGAGCTATATTATTATACAATTTTCAAGGCAAATTGACAACAAAAAAGGAAGAATCTTTTGAGGGCTCTTCCTTGCAAATGCCTAGAAAATCAGGGGTATTCGTCGGTTTGCCAAATTTTAGGATGCAGGCTGATGCTCCCATTCTATAGTTCCGCAGATTGGGAAATCTTTATTTGATGCCGCGCAATATCTGCAAACACCAGAAGACATTTCGTTTTTCCTGAACGACGCTCTTGCCACAGACAATATCATCCACATCGCTCACGCTATCGGTGTTGTCGTCAGAGCAAAGGGAATGACAGATCTGTCCGCTGAAACAGGCATAGCAATAGATGAGCTCCACAGAATTTTCAGCGGCGATGAAAACAACACCCTCGAGGTGATGCTCTGCGTCTTAGATGCGCTTGGCGTCAAGCTTACCGCTGTGTCGCAGCACGAAGGCAGCGTCTGGCCGGCCAATCTTGTCCTGTAACTCGCAAAACGGAACGCCGGGCGCCTCGCCTTCCGCAAACGCGAAAAAGAGCTTCGCAGGAAAACCTTCTCCCACGAAGCTCTTTTCTTTCGCCTGCTTGTGTTGACGGTCATCCGTCGGAGATCACCGTCAACACAACGGATGGCGGTTAGAAAGTCATGCGCACGCCGGCGCTAAACAAGTACGGGTTGTCGATGTCGCCGCCCGAGGTGCGCTCGAGTTCGCCGTAGAAGTAGGCGCTATCGCCCATCATGAATTGCGCACCGATGCCGTAGGTGACCCAGCCGCCGCCCAGGTCTTCGCTCAGACTTGCGCGGTCGTCTCCCTTGGTTGCCACGCCGTCGGCGTCGCCCAGCCAGTCATAGCTGTAGGAGAACGTGCCGTAGAACGACCCCTTCTTCTCAGGGAAGTCGTAGCCCGCACGCACGCCCACGCGAGTGATGAAGGACTGGAAGTCGTCCTGGTCGATCTTCACGCCGTTGGAAGCCGTCGCATCGTCGCCGCTGATAAAGCCGTATGTGAACTCAAACTGCGGCTCGACATAGGCACGGTCTTCGATGAATCGGAACGTGTGCCCCATCTCGGCCGAGAGGCTGAAGGCGTTGGAACTCGTATCCAAATCCATGTTGCCCGCGGTGATGTCGTTTTTGAGGTATCCGTAGCGGGCGATCAAGTCAAGGAAGGAGCCGCCGTCGGCCATGTAGGTCGCATAGGCCGCAAGACTGTAGCTGTCGCCGTCGGCCGAACCGTTGCCGAGGTCGGCGTCGGAGTCCGTGTAGGAGAAGGCGCCGCCCGCAATCCAGTGATCGCTAATGCGGTAGTCGCCGCCCACCTGGATGGCGGTGTGATCCATTTCGACTTCGTTCGAGCCGCCCCACTGCGATTCACCGCCGTAGACGCGGGCCCAGGCGCCGATGTCGCCGTCAGCGTTGCGGATGTCGCCCAGGCGCTTGGTGAGGTGGTTGATTTCATTGCGCCACTGCACAAGACTCATGGCGTTGACAGAGCTGTAGCTTGTGAGCTTGGTGTTGTCGGCGTAGTTGCCGGCACCTTCACCGTTTTCACGCGTCCAGGCGCCGTTGATGTCGCCTTCGGCAACGTACTCCGTCATGTTGAGAGCTTCATTGCCAGAGCTTGTACTCACGGCCTTCAGAGTGGCTGTATTTTCATCCGTGAGCTGGTCCGAGGTGATGCCGGTGTAGTTGACAACAAGAGCCGCGGGTGTTTCTGCGGTGGCGTTAATTTCTTTAATCGACAGGGTTGGCGTCGAGAGCGTTCCGTCGTTATTTGCTGTTGTGGCGACGTTGACCGTGCCGCCGGTGCCGGACAAGCTGTTGACGTTGACCTGCTGAGTCGCATCACCCTGCAGATTGATCTCACCGCTGTTGAAAGCAATCCTGTCGGAGTTGACAACCTTCACATCCTTGCCGACATTGATCGTGCCGCCCTCACCAACATTGGCCGTATTGACGAAGCTGTCGCCCGTCATATTCCAGACGCCGCCGTCTTCAATGTTCAATGTGAGGCCGGTCACAAAGCCATAGTGCGGATCTCTGTCGTCCTCGAGATCAACTGATTGCACACCCTCCCACGTTCCTTCTTGCTCGTTTTTGACAGAGAACTGCTGATATGCTCTCCCCGTCCAAGATGATCCGTTTGTCAGGTGAAGCGTTACATACGCATCAATCTTGTCTCCACTATTGACGCTGTCGCCATCAGGAGCTTGATGGGGAGTTTCAAACACGACATCGCCATTTACAACGACGGTTCCAGTTCCATCTTCCTTGCCAACATTAACAACAGAATAACCGCGGACATCAATAGCTGTTCCGGTTCGTCCATTTAGTTCTACGTAATTACCATTTAAATTAACACGACTATTCGAAAATGCCAAAACAGCTGTGTTAGCAGTGATTACAATCCTTTCAGCTTCTAAATTGGCTGTAGCACTATCAAGTGGAGTATCTTTCTGTTGTGTATTATTTTGAATCCAGATACCGTCAGTAGACGAATTTATTGTGATGGATTCATTGGCGAGAATATCCAAAAGCAGTCCGTTCCCACCGGAACTCCCAGGAATAATTCCGATAGCATCGTAGGAGGCATCTGAATTGATTGATACATTATCGGTATTAGTACCACCAATATACAGCTTTCCAGTTCCTGTCACATAAACTGCATCTGTTTGGCTGGAATCAACATTGATTGAAATTTCTGTGTCGTTTTCGCCAATATGTTGCGGTCCACTAGATACACTTGTGTGACCATAAGATTGTGCATTTGCAAACCCAGCTGAAAATGTAGCGTTAACCAAAAGGCAGATGACGGACAAAGACGTCTTCATTCTAAAATCCCTTCTCAGACAAAAAAGCTTTTACACATCAAAAGCGCTTTATGTGTAAACCTTCGGGATTTTGCCCCCCCCCGGCTATTTCGTCAAATACATCTTGCCTTTTTTCTCTTTTGATTCAGAAAAGAGACAACCGCCTTTTACGTGTGCTCCAACGCAAACCATCCACGTCCGGAAACCGGAAGAAATGCGCTCTCATCGTCGTAGCGCCAAGAGTCATGCCAGCATCGACTCGCAAATATCCGTTACGGCATTTCTCGTTGCGTTTTACTCGCAAATATGCGTAATAGCATTGGGGCACAACTGAAATTTTCCGTTGTTTGCGGTCAAAATTAGGACATTCTTGGATGGCGTTTGTGTAATTTTTACGTACCCGATGGCCAATTTTGGGCAATGCAGACCAGTGTTCAGCAGGCTCTGGGAAAAGGTTCTTTGCATCCTGGAAAATTGCGCCTGCGTGCGTTGTCCCCTGCCTGAGTCGGAAGCACCGCCCAACAAATAAGCCCGCCGCGCAGCAGGCTTTCGAAGTTGGTCTCCAAGGATACTGAGACGCGGGCGGCGCAATTCTCGTGGAGGGCGGCCGGGGGGCATTCCACAGCCGGCCGCGTCTCCGTCAAAATCCGCTCAATGCGCCTTCTTGGTGATGATGTCGATGCAGCACATCACAAAGGCCGAGAGCACGAACGTCAGGTGCAGGACGACGTACCAGAGCAGCTTGTCGTTTGCGATCGACGGGATGTCCATGAAGACTCTCAGCAGGTGGATGGACGAAATCGCAACGATGCTTGCGGCCACCTTGTTTTTGAGCGAACCGGCATCCATCTTCCCAAGCCAGCCAAGCTTCTCATCCTTGCCGTCAACAAGGTTCATGCGCGAGACAAAGTTCTCGTAGGAGGAGTACATCACCATCACGATGAGGCCGCCGACAAGGCCCATGTCGATGAGTGACAAAAGCGACAGAATCAAGTCGCCTTCGCTCAAGGTGAGGATGTGCGGCAGAACGTGAAAGATCTCCTGAAAGAATTTGATCGCCAGGGCAATGAGCGCGAGCGACAGTCCCAGAAAGACCGGCGCGAGAAACCAGCGGGCAGCGTAAAAGGTGCGTTCAAACATGCGTTCCATTTTTGTGTCGTGTGCGTAGCAAAGTGAAGGAAAAAGGCGCTCACGGGGGAGCACCCTCAAAAAGGAGCCGGCATTCTTGCAGGCAAAACTTTGCTCAGGCTGAGCACAAGCAGCAACGCAAAACTCTTTTGCAAATGCACGGACGCCGCAGACAGCAGCACTTCACGCACACGAAATGTTCAGGCACGCCCCTCGCGCCGCTACAGCACGTGCACGGTGCCGGCGGCCGCCCAGTCGACGTCATCAAAGGAACGTGCGAGCGCGGCGGCGGCCTTGAATCCCGTGCAGTGGCACGGCCTCCAGTGCTTGACTTGGAAGCGGGAAAGCTCCTGCATCCACATTGGATAGTCGCTTGGGGCAACGCCGCTTAAATGCGTGCCGCCCAGCACGGTGTGAAACTCCCGGATTCCGAAGGTGGAGCTTGCGTACTGCAGGATATTGGGCAGTCCCGCATGCGCGCAGCCCAGAAGAACAGATGCGCCCCTTTCTGTCTGCACCAGCATGGAGACGTCGTCGGCAAACGTGTCAGGAACAATGCAGCCCGCTTCCGTTTGTTCAAACATATTGTGCGTGCTCACCCAGCGGGGGTCTCGCGCTTCGTCAGGCACCGTAAACGCAATGACGCCGGGGACGACTTCGACATAGGGATCGATCGGCGTAAAGGAGAGCCCGGAGAGCATCGAGCCGCCGCCCGAAGAGCGCCTGGCGTCTGCATCTCCCAGCCGCTTGCGCCCGATGGAAGGCGCAGCCCAGACGCGCGCATGGGGAGAAAGCCGCAGGACATCCATGACGCCCGACGTGTGGTCAAAGTGACCGTGCGAGAGCACGAGGTCGGTGATGCGTCTGGCATCAAGCTTTAAGGCCGTCAAGTTGTGCTGCAGCGTGTGCTGGATGCCGCCCGTATCGAGCAGGACGACAGCCTCCCCTGTGTCAAGCCAAGCGCTGTAGCCCCACTCGGCCAGAAGTTTTTGAGAGCTCGTTTGGTTTTCGACGACAACGGTGAGCTGCATGACGCTTTCTCCGAAAAGGAAACACTTTCGAGTGTAGGCCGCTGCAGGAAAAACTTGGAGCACGGACGCAGACAAAGCGGGAACCCGAGGCGTGGGGCCGGGAACCAGGCTTGAAGGATAGGCGCCCGCAGTTAACGCGCAGCCCGGCCGGCTTGTCCGGACAACGAACCCGCCCGAAAGATTGCAGCTTTCTGCCGGATATTCATGCAGGTGCAGGAGACATTTATGACAGTGCTGCCCGCCACGCCCTCTTTTCCACTGTAACCCTTGCCGGACCAAGGCGTTTTTGGATCAGGGAGAGGCGTTCACTCGCCCTTTGCCGACAAAGCAAGATCCTTTATTCGTCGGGCAAGGTGTTTTCAGACAAATGAGAACTGTCACAAAATATTCTGCAAATTTGTCCAGTTTTATTGGATTTATGGTCTATTATTCGACAGTTGTTTACACTTTCTTCAGTGTCATATACTCGACCGCAGGAGAAACCGAATGACGGATGTTGTTTTCAAGATTGAGGACCTGGCCCGCATTACCGGGCTCACGCGGCGCACGATCCGCTACTACATCCAGGAAGGGCTCTTGCAGGGTCCCGAAGGAGAAAAGCGCGGCGCCCATTACCTGCCCGCGCATCTTGAAGCCTTGCTGCGCATCCGCAGACTCTCTGCCGCAGGAATGTCGCTGACAGCCATCAAAGCGCTCATGAAGAGCGACGCCGAGAAAGCCCCTGCGGCATTACCTCCGAAGCCAGGCTCAACGCGCACCTGCGTGCATATTGCCGTTGCGCCCGGCGTGGAGCTCACGGTGGATCCGGCTGCTGCCGACATCAGCGGCGAAAGCCTGCGCTCGCTTGTCAGGCGCCTGGCTTTGGCCGCAAGCAGCCAAGAGCAGAACAACACCCTGCATTAGACCTGTGTGTGACTTTTGACCCGATAAGGAAAACAAGATGCTGGAATGGAAAGGCTTGCAAAACGACTTCGACGACATTTGCTTGAAGGAACTCTACTGGAACTGCCGCATTGAACACCTGCACTGCAGGCTGCAGTCCAAGCAGGTCTACATCAACACCTCGGAGGACTCCGTGGAAGCCGTCTACACCTTTGCGCTTCCGCGAAATGCCGTCGTCACCGACTTTTCGCTGGAAATGGGCGGCAAAAGGCTCCAGGCGGAAATCGCAAAGCCGGACGAAGCCTCCGACCGCTACGAAAAGGCCCTTGAAGAAGGCGACATGCCGGCCATGATCGAGTACAGCGAAGCCGGTCTTTGCACGGTCGAAATCGGCGGCATCGCCCCCGCAGAACAGGTTGTGGTCGAGATTGCCTGCGAATGGATCGAGCCGCAGGTGGGAGACACGGTGCGCATCACGATCCCCACGGTCGTTGCCGAGCGCTACTCCAAAGACGGCAGCCAGGGCGATCTGCTGCCGCACCAGTATGTTGAAAGCTCGGCATTTGCGGAGTACCCGTTTACGGCGCACTTTGAGTTTGTCGGGCGGGAATACAAGAACGCGCGGTTTTCAGCCCCCGGCTATTCACCGTCCTGCAGCGTCACCGATCAAGGCGCCGTCATCGACATCCATCACGGCTTTGCCGACCGCGACCTCGTCGTCACCGCGGAAAATGTCGCCGCCCAAGCGCAGTCCTATCTTCTTGAAGACGAAGGCCAGTACCGCGGCATTGTGGTGCTGCCGCTGCCCGGAGTTTCCGGGACGGCAAGCCGCAAAAATCTGGCGCTGAGCCTTGTTGTCGACTGCTCCGGCTCCATGGCGGGCGCCGCCATTGCCGAAGCCCGCCGCGCCCTGGCAAGCCTGCCCGATCTTCTCACCGAAAACGACACGCTCACGCTCACACTTTTCGGCAACACGCAGAGGGTGCCCTTTTCCCGGCCGCAGGCCTGCACAAAGGCGTTCTTCCGAAAGGACTACCTGCCCGTGACTGCCGCAATTGATGCCGACATGGGCGGCACGGAAATGGGAGCGGCACTGGAGAAAGCCGCCGGTCTTGCCGGGGCGCCGACGGACGTACTTCTTATCACCGACGGAGAAATCTGGGATGAAGAGTCCTGCATTGACCTAGCCCGGCGCAGCGGCCAGCGCGTCTATGTGATCGGCATCGGCAGCGCCGCCAACGGCACGTTCTGCAGCCGCATTGCCTCTGCCACCGGCGGCTCCGTGGAAATGGTTCTTCCGAGCGAAGACATGACAGCCGCCGCTGCCCGCATGATCGAGCGCATGCGCAGGCCGCCTTTGCAGGTGAAAAGCTTCACGCCGGCCAAGCGCCTCTTTCAAAGCGATCCTTTAAAGCTCCTTCACAGCGACGAAACGCTCGTTTTGTTCCTGCGTTATGCCAAGCTTCCCGCCCAAATTCCGACGCTGGTGCTGGAAGACGGCAGCCGGCAGATTGCGGTGGAGGGCGCCGCCTGGAAGCTTTCCACCGACCGGGGACTGCGCATGCTTGCGGCCAACAGCGAACTGGTTGACGGAAACCTCAAAGATGCCGAGGACTTTGCCATCCGCCACGGGCTGCTCTCCAAATTCACAAACATGATCCTTGTGAACGAACGCGAGCCGGCAAAAAAGAACCTTGCCCAGCATAAGCTGCAGCGCATCCCGCAGATGATCCACGGCTTTACGCAAATGTTGATGGCGCCGTTCACGTCGCACAGACCCGCCGTTGGAAGCAGCAGATGCGACAGCCATCACCTGCAGGGAACGTCGAACATTTCGATCGATGATGTTTGGGAAGCCCCCCTGCTCAAAATTGCAAACGCGTTCAAAAAAGCCAGGCTGGAGCTGCCGCTGAAGTACTGCAGAGATTTGCATGAACATCTCGTTGAGGGCTTCGGCTTTGACGACACCCGCAGACCCGATCGGTTGCGCTACAGGGCAAACCTCATGTCTGTTGATGCAGACATCCTGTACTTCTTCTTCCTGCTTTGGCGTGAAGAAACCGAAGGCTTGACAATGCCAGGCAATCTCGAGCCGCTCAAGAGCTTCAAGTCGCTGCAGCTCGATAAGGAATCCAAAGATCTTCTCTGGGATCTTTTCGAGAACACGTGCTTTAACTAAGCCCGGCTCTCAAGTTGATGCGCGGCCAGGGCGGGGCGCCTGAATATGGGCGGCCCGCCCCGGCCTCTTTTCTGTGAACCTCAAAGCGATTCTGCAAACTTGCCTCACGATGCCGGGCATGACGGCTTTCGCGGGCGTGAAGCGGCAATCAGGCGGGCTGCTTGTGAAAGGCGATTTTGCCGGGCTGCATTCTTTCAGGGCTTAGATCCTTTCCCAATCACGGCAGGAGTGCATGGCCGTGCGGCGGCAACGATCGACAGGCGCTCTCCCGAGTTCATTAAAATGGCCGGATCCCGTGCTTTGCCTCAAGTTCTGTCCTTCCATGCCCGTTGTCGACGATTCCCTGCAGCCGCTGTCGCTTCCCAGTTCGGCCTTCTCCGTTCTTCGCAGCAACGGAAAAATTTACGTCGATAAAACAGAGCTGATTTACCAGCTGTGTCGCGAAAGCAATGCCCAAATTTGTCAATGCCCTCCGTAGATCTTGCTTCAATGGCCGACTCTGACGACGAGCACAACAAGGAGCGTGTCCTGAATATCCACGACAACTCGCCAGTCGCCGACGCGGTACCGCCAAAGGCCTGCCATGTTCGAGGCCAGACCTTTTCCGAAAGCACGCGGGTCTTCGGCCGGCGCTATTCGTTCGTCCAGGTATTTCTTGATCTTTCGAGCTTGCTGCCGATCCATGGCCAGAAGCTGTTTCACCGCTGATTCGGCGTATCTAATGTTCCACGGCAAGGAGTTTCTCCACTTCGTCGGATGTCAAAACCTTTTCCTTGCCGCTGCGAATGCGTTCAAGCGTTCGCTCGGACAGGTAGATATCTTCCATCTCATCGAGATGCTTCATCAGCGCTTCGCGGATGTAAAAGCTTTTTGTGCGGCCAGTGGCGGCAGCCAGGTGGTTCAGCCGAGCTTCAACAGTTTCCGGCAATCGTAACGTCACCATCAGAAACCCCCAAACGATCTTTTGTATTTCGTGTAATACAAGTATAGCGTGTCTTGCGAGATAAACAGCATTTTATGGTTCGACAGTTCCCAGAAAAATTCATTCGCAACGGGCAAAAGCGCAATACCGGCGCTAGTTCTGCCGCAGGAAAACTTGCGGCTATCAGCTGTTGCAGGCGACTTCGGAACACAAAAATCCCGGCCGAGGAAATCCAGAGCCGGGAAAAGAGAGGATGGAGCGGAGACGCTTCCCCGCTCCTGATTGGATGGTTAACAGCGATCAGAACTTGATGCCCAGCTTGGCGCCGATGCCGTGCGAGGTGATGTCGCTGCCGAAGGCGCCGGTGTAGCCAACGCCGATCGTGACGTTCTGCGACACGGAGGCGTCAATGCCGACACCGACCATCGCCATGCCGGAGATCTCTTCGCCGTCAATCGTGGCCTTGCCGGCGTCGCCAACGGTGATGTCAGCACTGCCTTCCTTGTCGCCAAAGAACTGCAGGTAGCCGATGTCGCCGCGAACCTTCATGTCAACGGAGCCGGCCGTAAACGGCAGTGCGCCGCGAACGCCGACATTGAGCAGGCCGAGATTCTGGTCGTCAATTTCGGTCTTCACGCTGTGGCTGCCGGCATAGCCGGTGAAGTCGTCAGCCTGAACGTTCAACCAGCTCAAGCCGATGTACGGCTCAACCTGGTAGGCGTCGGTATTGAAGCCCTTGTAGCTGGCTTCACCGAAGATTTGGAAGACGGTGGCGTTGTAGTCGATGCTGTTGCGGGTGGTCTGATCAAGGAACGTGAAGCTCTGCTTGCCCACGCGGTCCTGCGTGGTGTACGCAAAGCCGTAGGTGAGGCCGAACGCATCCCAGTCGTTTTCACCGTACATGCCGATGTGGATGTCGTCGCTGTCCATGTCGCCGTCATGGCCGGCGTCAAAGTCTGTCTGGCCGTAGCCGAAGAACACGCCGATCTTGTTGCGGTCGCCATAGGGCAGTTCAGCGCCGATGAAGCCGGCGTAGTAGTCAACGTCCATGTTCACCGATGCGCCGCCGGCGTCCACGTCACCCCAGGAGCCCATGCCGGCAGCCCACAGCGTGGCGCCGTTTTCGAGCTCGGCTCGGCGGGCTTCGCCGTAGGCATTGGCCTGATCCTTAATCGTGCGGCCCAGCAGGGCGGAGTTCACGATGGTGGCGTTCTGAGCAGCCAGATGGAAGTCGTTGGAAAGCGAAGACAGCGTATTGCGCATCTGGCCTTTCGTTGCACCGAGCATTTCAGCAAACACTGCACTGTCGGCGTTAGCCATCAGGGCGTTGGCCATGGCAGCCTGAGACCCGTTGGCGGCATAAGCGGCAGCCGAATTTTCGCTGCGGCTCAGCGTGGCTTCGATCTTCTTGTTGTCGGTGTCTACCTTCACTGTCGTATCGAAGAAGGCGTAGTCGGGATCCGCAACGGGGTTGGTTTCGCTTGCGCCCTCAAGCGTGGTTGCCGTCACCGAACCCGTCACACCGGTATCGGATTCGTAAGCCTGCTTGAGAACATCGCTGTCGGCAGACACAACCGTGATGCCAGCGCCGTCTGCAAACGAGAGCGTGCCGACGTTCACATCCTGACCGGCCACAATGCCGTAGGAACCGCCCTTGTTGACGGTGATGTCAACAGAGTGGCTAGCATCCGCTTTAGCGTTCAGTTGGCCCTTCATGGTGAACTGATCGTTGTAGGAGTTGATCACACCAAAGACGCCGCCGTTGACGGTCACCTTGCCGTTGGCTGTAGCCGTCGAATCTTCGCCGGTCACGCCGAAGGACTCAGCAAAGCCAAGCAGCGTGCCTTCCTCAACGGTCGTGCCGCCGCGGTAGGTGTTGTTGCCCGTCAAAACGAGCGTACCGGCGCCGCGCTTGACAAGAGAACCGTTATAGTCACCATTCGCAATCTTGTCGCGAATAGCTTGTGCGCGTTTTTCGTAGTATTCCAAACGCCACTTCATTGCATTTTCGAGAGTGACTTCCTTATCCGCAATGCCGGCAAAGTCGTAATTGTGTTCCTCACCGTCAGCATTGGCTTCGCCAGTACTGGTGTTCGTCAATTTGTAATCACTAGGGTCATCTGAAACGACAACCTTGCCGTCTAGCGTGCCGTCTTCAGTCACCGACTTCAGCCATTCGATATCTTCCTTGGCGCGCTGATCAAGAGCCACTTGGGAAATATTGTTGGACCAAACATCAAGATTCTTCAGGTTGTATGCAAACTGGCCGTTGAAGAACTGACCGGGACCATACATGCCTTTCTCCAAATCAGGCACGCCCCAACCCATACGGTCTGACACTTCCCCTTCTAAGGGTGTGGTTCCATTAACATTGGCCCAGCCCTCCATGTCAGAACCATCAGCATTCTTATGATTTGCTGTCGTCAACAGTACTTCACGAACCTGCACGGCACTCATGTCCTGATAGCGCGATGCCAAGACTGCAAAAGCTCCTGATACAAACGGCGTAGCCATGGAAGTACCGCTGTAACTGCCATAACCGCCACTAATATTGGACGTGTAGCCATTCTGCCCCGGAGCACTCATCGTCCAGTATTTGGCGTAACCAGCCTCGTTGAAATTCTCCTCAAGCTTGTAGTTATCAGGGTCAGAAGACACGTTAACCTGTTTTAAACCAGAAACAACAAGCCACTGACTTTCTGCTTCGGGATTAAAGTACGGATACAGACCTCTGTGGTACGGGGACTTACGATCGTTGTTCCCAGCAGAAAAAGCCTGAATCACATCCTTGCCTTTAATCGCATCCCAAGCGGCATCAATAAAGGAAGGACCTTCGTTATAGTTCTGCTTGAACATGAAATATTCATATTCAATGTCATTTACAGTCGTTAATTCGGGACCACTGTGGTAATAATCGAGAACTTTTCCGTTTTCATCCACTTGCTTCAGGTTTGTGCCCCAACTGTTATTAATGATCTTGACACCGGCATTAACAAGTGCGTCATATCCAGCTTTAAAGAATCCGTAATCAGGGAACGGCCCGTAATTGGAATTATCCGTACCACCGGAATTCGCAGAATAAAACTCAGAACCCCAAGCTACGCCATGCATCCCTTGTCCATCACGGTTGCCAGCATAAACGCCTGCGCAGCCTGTGCCATGGTTATCGTTGAACTCAGGGTTGTAGTAGCCATCGACAGCAAATTTGTCACCGGCTTTGTAGGAATTTGTAGCTTCCTCTTTTGGTGAAGACGTGCCTTGGGGATAACGCACACCGTCATGAGTGTATTCACCAGAAGCAGAAACAACGTGCCAGCGATCGCCTGACAACTCAACGTGCCCCTTAAGGATGCCAGAGTCCATTTGCCCGACCTTCACACCCTGTCCGTGATAACCCAAGGCATAAGCACTGGAAGCTTTCTGGGCAGACAACCCCCAGTTTTCAAGGTATTCAGCAGTTTCCCACGTCTTTTTAGCGTCTTTAACTTGTGTCGAATTCTGCGCTACAACACCAGGATCAACATAGGCAACAGCGCCGGCCGTGCCCGCAGACAAAACAGCCGTTGCTGCAACAGCCACAGCAACGGCGCATTTTGAGGGCTTCCCATGCGATTTTTGGGCTTCGTTGGCAACGATGAAGCAGCGGCGCACATCGTTCCACAGCGTCTTGAAAGTCTTATTCATGGAGAGGATCTCCTTCAGTAGTCTTTCCGAACATCTGAACTTCAGCCGGTGAAAAAATCGCCGGCGCATAGTTCAAATGCTCAAATTACCCCCCCCTGAGAAAGTTATTGACCTATATCAAGACAAGCTGAATTTCCGATTTTTACCCTATGAAACCGAGTGATTTACGCCCACTTGAATGTTTCTCTGTCTCTCCACCGCAACAACTGCCGCAAAAAAGACCTGAACAGACAGCGATTAGGAACTCCCTCTAAAAAGTCATGGGCTTGACGGCTTTCATTGTCGCCTTTCTGGTTGATCGACATCAATCCAAGCACAGCTAACTCCGGAGCGCGAGTAGATCTCGTAGGCGGTACATCTGCCGCCTTCGGTGTCAGCAAGCATGCCTTAGCCGCCGAGTTGTGGCACGAAACCTGCTATGTCTCCTCGGGAAGGTCCTTCAACATACGGCCATGCACTTTCTGAAAAGCCCTGCTCCAAAACCCTGTCTGAACCCCAATGCAGACCCTCCCTTCCACCTCTTGCCGAGCAAAATGCCGCGCCCATTTCATCAGCCGCCCCGCTAGTCTCCCAAACCGGAACACCCTCCCCCGTTTGACACCCTTTTCCCCTTCATGGCAGAATCCGAGCCTTCTAACGGATTCATCAGCGCTTACCGTTGCTTTTTGCAGATCAAGCCTGAACTACAAACCACCCCGGCGCGGGCGTTTGCCTGCGCGGATGCGAGAAAAGGATGCGGCTTTTTATGAGCCGACCCTGTCTCCGGGCGGGCTGTCGCTTGTTGTCGGTTCTTTTACCTTCAACTCAAGGAAGCCCTCCCATGACAATGTCCTTTACCTCCCGCATCCCGGCACGAGCTTTCGGACTTGAGTCCGATGAAACGGTCCCGGGTTTGGAACCGATTCTTCAGCCTCCCGCTGCTTCAGCACAGGTTGTTGCCGTCGACCCCTGCCACGTCTTTGACGAAGTCCTTCTCCGGGACATGGCGCTTTGGTGGTCCTGGCACGACACGTCCACGCCGCTATACATCTCCGGCCCCACCGGATGCGGCAAAACCAGCACCGTCCTGCAGTTCCTTGCACGCGTCAATGCGCCGGTGATTTCCGTCACCTGCTCAAGGCGATTTCTCAAGGACGACCTGGTCGGCCGCTGGGGAGCAGCCAAGGGAGGATTCGTCTGGTTCGACGGTCCGGCCACGCTTGCGTGGAAAACCGGTGCCGTGCTGGTGATCAACGAATTTTCACTGGCCCCCGCCGAGGTATGGGTGGGCGCCAATGACATCTTCGAAGGCCAGCCCATCACGATTGAGAAGACCGGGGAAAGCGTTTGCAGGCACCCCAACGCGCGGGTCATCATCACCGACAACTGCCGGTGCGGATGCCTGCCCGAGGATGCCTACGAATCGCGCAATCAACAGGATGCGAGCACGTGCGACCGCTTCTGGCACATCACGCACCACTGGCCCGAAGAAGCTCTTGAAGCCGAAATCGTGCGCCGCCGGTGCCGAATGACCAAAACGGTCCTCGCCGACGGTCACATCGACCGGCTCGGCGCGTGCGCCGCCCGGTTTGCCGCCATGTCGCGGCAAAGGGCCGCCGGGGAAACGGACGTCTTTGCCAAAGACCGGATGTTTCCCGTGAGCACGCGCGTGGTGCTGCGCGTGAGCGAAATTCTGGTGCGGCTTCTGGAAGCCGGACTGGAGTTTGACGCTGCGCTTGAGCGCGCCGTCAGGCTTGCAATCGGAGGCGCCCTCACAGACGCCTCGGCGCTTGCCTTGTTTGAGCTTGCAAGCTTTTGCTTTGCGTCACTCAAAGAAGAGCTTCGCAGCGGCAAACGGCGCTCTGCCCGAAAACCCCGCGGCAGTGCGGCTGCAGTCTTTCTGTAAGCCGCCTTCGCCTCCCCTCCCCCTTCTTTTCAACGGCTTGAAAGCTTTCTTTCAAGTTCCCGCGCCCCGACCGTCAAACCGGCTCACGCAGATTCTTCATCGGAAGGTTCGCAACAAACCTTCCCCGGCTCCCATGCATTGGGCGTTTTGCTTGTCCAACAAAGCAAAGCGCTTGAATGTCCTTTCCGTCTGTGCGGAAAAAGGAGCCGGTTCGATGCTGTCGCTTGAGTGTGCTTGAGGTTCGGGGCTTTCTTTTTTTCTTTTCCAGGAGAAATCCCATGCTGAACCTCACCGCCCACTTCAACGCCATTTTCCGCATTGCAGCGCTTGACGCTGATGAGCTGCGCCGCTGCGCTGACGACGCAGAGGCGCAGCTCAGTGAAGACCTCTGCAGCACCGGCCCCTTCTCCAGCCAGGCCGAGCCCCCCGTCATGGGCCCGCGCTTTGCTGAATTGAGCAAGGAAACGTTTGATGCGCTCTACGGCGCGGACGCGATGGCGCGCACCGCCCGGATCGAGAACACAGACATTGGCTGCGAGCCCGGCTATGCCTCGCGGATCGTCGCCTGCGCACCCTGATCAGCCGCAGGCACGGACCGCGTCCGGAACCGCCGCCGCCCCATTGAAGCCCCGGCCGCTTTCACCCGAAAGCGCCGGCGCTTCACGGCTCCAAGTCCTGTGGTTTGCGTCCTTCGCACTCCGTCATATGGCTAGACCAGATGCAACAGGCACGGGATCCGGTCGACGGAGGGCGGGGACATCCTTTTCCCTCTTTTTCAACCACCCTCCAACCATTTCCCCTTTTTCCCGACATGGCAGCCTTTCGTTTTCTGCAGAAAATGGCGCGCAGCGCGCGTGCGGGCGGTCAAACGCCGCTAGAGACTGCTGCGCCCGCGCCCCTGAAAACGGACTTCACGCTCACAGCCGACCGGCTGCTGCAAAAGCTGTACTTTTCGGCTTCTGACAGAAGAAGCCTGGGGGCGGCGCTCGCTGCAGCGCTTACCAACGCTCCCGGCGCATTGCGTCCCAACGTCGAAGCCGCCCTTCTCACCCTCCTGCAGCTGCTGCAAAGACCGCCCTTTGCGTCCACGCCAAACGCGGTGCTGGAAGCGCTTGCGGCCGCGCTCGAACTCCTAGAGCTTGGCACGGACGTCGATCGCCTCGCGAATCCGCAGAAACCGTACGACGCCAATGTGCTCGCGATCAACTCCATCCAAATCCCGCTCACAAGCCCCGCATCCGTCTTCACGGCGGAGAACCTGCAGGCGGCGCTTTTGCTTCAGGTTGTCTGCGCCGCCGCCCGCTGCGCTGTCCGGGAGACGGATCCCGAAGGCAGCCTTTCGCTTTACGAAGCCTTTGCGCCGGCGCTGCTCCTCGCCGCCGTCAGCAGCCTCATTCCGCCAGCCATCGACCATGTGCTTGTCGCCATGCGGCGGATGCACGCTGACGCAATAAAAGTCAACGACAATTCACTTTCACTCAGGCTTTTTGTCACAAGCTGCCTGCAGGACGCCCTTTGCGACACAGCGGCGCGCAGGATTCTCCAGCCGCTTAAAAAGGCCGCGGCCCCGACAGCGATCACCGGGCGCATCGACAGCGCGGCTCACGAGCCTTCCGCGCTTTTTGCACTGCTTCAAAGGGCGGGCGTCGTGCAGTCCGCCCACACCACGCGCCGGTGGCTTGATGACGGCGAGGTGGTCCGCGAAAGCCTCTGGGAGCTGACGCCGGCCTTTGCCGCGCGCCTGTGGCTTTATCTCGCGCCCGAGGTCCGGGCGCATGTCCAAAGGCGCGCCTACGACTATCTGCAGCTTGAAGCCGACAGCGCCTTTGCATCTGTTTCTTACGACGCGCCGCCGAAAGCCCGGTATCTCCCCGTTTTGCACGGGTGCGTCGCCGCGAGCGGCATCAACGACTGGCAGAAGGCGCTTTTAAACCGGACGCTGCTCACGATCGAAGGGCGTGTTGCAAAAGACCCCTCGGCCGCCGCGTTTTACGGCGTCAAGCTCTCGCGCCGGCAGGAGCACCGCATCGCCTATGAAGCGGCTCCGGGTGCGCATCCCGTTCAGGATCCCGCACGCACCGGAAAGCAGCAGGAAAAAGAATCCCCTCTCTCCCAAACCGATGCCGAAAGCACCCCCAATGCCGCCGACCAAATGGTCGCGCGCATCGAGCACCTCAAAAGCACCTACCTTGCCGCCGTTGAACTCACCAACACCCGCTCGGCGCAGGGGACGGCGTTGGGCGCAAGAGAAACGGAGATGCTCCCCGCGCCGGCTGCCGGCCTCTTTCTTCCCACCAGCATCTTTCCCGCCGGGGCCATGGCGGGCATCGAGAGCCTCGAAGCGCAGGGGCTTGCCGTCACCGCCGTGCGCGTGCAAAACGAAGACGGCACTGCAGCCTATGCGCCATTAAAGCGCCACCGCGATGCGGCGGCCGATCCCGTTGAAGGGGTGCTTCTGGCGCACTTTGAAACGCTTGAGAGCGCCCGCTGGTGGTTGGAAGGGCCGGACGCGGGCTTTGCCTACCGGGCGGGCGAGCGCGAGCGCAGCCTGCGGCGCTTTCTGCAGACCGACGCGATGGTGCGAACGCTACGCACGCTTTTAGCGGAAGACGAAGCAGGCCGTCAGCAGAAAAGCGCACAGGTGCTGCTGCAGGGCGCGCCCCTGATGAAGACGCTTTTGACGCCCGCCGTCACCAAGGCCCTCTCGCAGGTGTTGAAGCCCCGCTCGATGCGCAAGGTGAAAAACGCGACTGCCGTAAGCCTCTTGGACGGGTTTCTCAAAAACGCGGGGCTCACCCGCGATCCCGAAGGGCGGGAGACGGACCTCGCCGCACTGCTGCGCGAGCAGGCAAAGATTCAGAAGGCTGCCAACAGCAAGCGCGTGCGGCGCATGCGCTGCAAGCTCGAAGCCGAAAACAACGATAAAGGGTCACAAACGACATGACAATTTTGGACAAACTTCTGCGCCGCAAGCGCTCGGGCTTTACGGCCAGCCCCGAGGCGGTGCTTGCAGACACCTGGCGGCCGGCGCTCGAACTCGTTGCCGTGCCGCTTTGGCTTGCCGTCTCTGGCACGGGGTTCTGGCTTTGGAGCGCTCATGAGCCGGGCGGCTTTGCCGCGCTTGGGATCGGTGCGGCGGGCCTTGCCATGGGGTGCGTGAGGCTCACCACCGGCATTGCCGTTTTGCGCGAGCGTGCGGCGCTGGCGGGGAGTGCCCTTGAGTTTGTTCCCCTCCCGGTCTTTGCACGGCGCATTGTCCGCAGCATTGCCGCCATGCGGGGAAAATCCAACGCATCGGGCCGCGGCAGCGCAGACCTCTCCCCGGTGTGGTTCGGCACGGGTTTTGACTGGACGCCCGAGCACGCGCAAAAGCTCTATGAGCTCACCAAGACCGACGCCGGGCGCCTCATTCCCCATCCGTTCATATCCAAACTTTTAAAGCGCGGCAGACCCAAGGATCCGTGGACCGTGGGGTTGTCCGCCATCGACGGGCTTGAAGCGCATAAAAGCGACATCTGGGTGTCGGAGAAAACGCTTGAAGGCGGCACGCTCATCGTGGGCACGACGCAGGCCGGAAAGGGCGTGCTCCTCACAAGCCTTGTGGCGCAGGCGATTTTGCGCGGCGAAGCGGTGATTGTGATTGATCCCAAGATGAGCGCAAGGCTTCGAAATGCGGTGACGGCAGCCGCCAAGCTCGCCGGCCGAAGCGAGCCCCTTTTCTTTCACCCCAATGAATCCGCGGGCCTGCGCATCAATCCGCTCACGCACTTTGAGCGGCCGAGTGAACTTGCAAGCCGCATCACCGCCGTCATGACCGAAAACGGGCCCTTCACCGCCTTTGCCTGGTCGGCCGTAAACGTCGTTGTCGAACTCATGGTGCACGCAGGCATTACGCCCACGATTGCCGGGATTGAAACGGCGCTCACCGAGGGGCTTGAGGACCTGCTTCTGGAAAGCCTTGTCGTTGACTGCGGTGAAGCGCAGCTGCAGGCGCTCTCCGACGCCGCAAGGCTCAATAAGCTCAAAGGGCGCGAGGCGCTTTTAGACATTCTGGAAAATGCCCGCGAAAGGGGCCTTGTGAGCGAAGCGACCGCCAAGGGGGCCGCGGCCTACTCCCACGATCCGGTGCACTTTTCCAAGATCACGGCAAGCCTCATGCCGGTGCTGGCAATGCTCACTTCGGGCGCCCTGCGGCAGACCTTGTCTCCCGGGGAAGCCGACGCACAGGCGATGAGTTTGTCCGACATCATCGCGCAGCGAAAGATTCTCTACGTTTGCTTGAACGCCCTGCCGGACCCGATGGTTGCGGGCGCCATCGGCTCTCTCTTTCTTGCCGACCTCGCCTCCTGCGCGGGCGAGCGCTACAACAACGAGGCGATCGCCCGCACGCGCGTAAGCCTCTTTGTGGATGAATCGTCCAACGTCATCAACAGGCCCTTGATTGAAATCCTCAACAAGGGCGCCGAGTCGGGCCTGCGCACCACCTGCGCGATGCAGACCGTCGCCGACCTCGCCGCACGGCTTGGCAGCCACGACGAAGCCCGCATGGCGCTCGGCAACTTCAATTCGCTCATCAGCCTGCGCACCAAGGATCGCTTGACGCAGGAGTTCGTTGCGGAAACCTTCGGCAGCACCTACATCGCCAATACGGGAGCGAGCTTGTCGAGCGTCTCCGACACCGACCGCCCCGGGCACTTTTCCGCCTCCACCTCGCGCCAGGTCTCCTCCACCCGCGAAGACATCATCCCGTGCGATGTGCTGGGCAAACTCCCCAACTGCGAGTTCTTTGCCTCGCTCGCAGGCGGCCGTCTCATCAAGGGCCGCACGCCGATTCTCACCGTTTGACGACTTTGTCCTCCCTTTGGCATCCTGACCCATGACAAACCGCCCCCGCCTTCCCCTTTTTTCGCGGCTTCTTGCGCTCGTCCTCCTTTGCTGGAGCGCGGGGCTTGCCGTCGTGCCGAACGCCGCGCTGGAAGCGGTGATTCTCACCGAAAGCCGGGACTGCAGCGCCGCCTGCAGGGCAAGTCTCGCCGACAACTACCGAAGGCTTGACGTCTTTTTCGCCGGGCTGGACCGGACACTTGCCGCCCGACAGCTTGAAGCCGAAGTCGAGATGGACGCCGGGGGACTTGCCGCCGCAGCGGGAAAGGTGCGCGGGTGGATCTATCAGATACTCTCGCAGCGCCTTGCGGCCGCCAACAACCTCCTGCGGCTGATGCTGCTGCGGCTTGCGCTGCTCTCGCGCCTTCTTTTTCTCACCCTGCTGCTTGCCGCAGCCGTGACGGTCGACGCCGCGATCCTGCGCACGCTCGCGCACCGCGGGTTTGAATCCTCGCGGCCGGCCGTGAGCTTCACCGCAGCGCTCGGGTTTTTCGCGGCGGTCATCGCGGGCTTTCTGTTAAGTCTCCTGCCCGTTGCGGGAGCCGCCGCCGCGGGGCTTGCACTCACGGCTCTCGGCTGCATCGGGCTGCATGCCTGGGTGCGGTATTTCCACCGGCTTTAAGGTGCAGACGGCGTTGATGCGGGCGTGTCCGTCAAAAACCCCTTTTGCCTAAAGCGCATGAGAATCGACAAAAGCTGCGGGGTGGTCTCCGCGCCGAGCTTTTCCTTGATCGAGGCGCGGTGAAACTTCACGGTGCGCTCGGCAATTTGAAGCGATTGGGCGATGTCCTTGGTGGAATGCCCTTCCAGGATCAGCTGCGCCACCTGCCGTTCACGTAGGCTCAAGGTTTGAAAGTCCTGCGCGCTTGCGCTTTCCTGCAGGCGGCTCACGTTGCGGATGCAGTCGCGCCGGCACCACAAGAGCACCGCGGCCTTCAGGCGCTCGGGGACGACGGGCTTCAACATAAAGTCGCCTGCGCCGTCCTTCATCGTCTGCACGGCCATGTCGACGTCCCCGTGCCCTGTCACAAAGATGATCGGCAGCGCAATGCCCCGGCGGTTCATCTCCGCCTGCAGCTCAAGCCCGCTCATGTCCGGCATGCGCACGTCAAGCACGAGGCACCCGGGGCTTGCGCCCGGATCGGCCAAGAAGGCCTCTGCGCTTTGAAAGCGCTTCACAGTCCAGCCCGCCGCGCCCAGCATGAAGGCGTAGGAGGCAAGCATCTCTGCATCGTCGTCCACGACGCGCACGACGGAGGCCAGCATCACGCGCTGCGCGGGAAAGTCGTCCATGGATTCAAGGTTTTTCGTCGTCATCGGCCGGCGCCTCCTTCGCCATTCTTTGCCTTCGGAAACAGCATCACCGCCTTCAAGCCGTAGGGCGTGTTTTTCTGCATCACAAGCCTTCCGCCGCAGCCCTCCATGATGCGCGCAGAAATCGCAAGCCCAACGCCCAGGCCCGAGGCCTTCGTGCTCGCCCTGGGCGAAAAGAGATCCTCAAACTGCTTGATGTCCACGGTGGGACCGTTGTCGGCCACCGAGAGCTGCCACAGATTGCCGCGGTCTTCGAGCGTCACATCAACGTGCGGGTGCGGCGTGTGCTGCAGCGCCTCCGACGCGTTTTTAAAAAGATTGAGCACCACGAGCGAAATCTCCACCGCGTCGGCCTGCACAAACGCATTGGGCGCCACGTTCTCGGTGATGGGAAGCTCCTTTTTGGAAAGCAGCCGGAAGTCCCGGACGGCGCCCGCGACGACGGCGGAAAGCTCAATGCGCACGGTCTTTCTTTCGCCGCTTTTGCGCGCGTAGCCGCGCACGCGCTCGATCACGGCGCTTGCTCTCTGCGTCTGCCCGACGATCTGGCTGGCGGCGTTTTCAATGATGCGGGCCGTCTGCGCGCATTCGGTCTGCGAGCTGCCGCCCTTTTGCAGGATCCCGGCAAAGGTTTCGATGCCGTCGGCGTAGTTGGCAATCGCTCCCAATGGCTGCTTTAACTCATGCGCGACCATGTTGGAGAGCATGCCGGCAAGGCTTGCACGCTCTAGGGTCTGCAGCCTTTCCTGCGTCTGCAGCACTTCGTTTTGGGCGGCTTCGCGCTCGCGCATGGCTTCCCGCAGCTTTGCCGTCTTGCGGCGCACTTCAAACGTGACCACCACCGCGTGCCAGAAAATCAGAAAAAGCAGCCCCACGCCAGCGATGACAAAGAGCTTGTACTCCTGCCAGAGGCGCTTGAAGGTCCATTCGCGCAGATAGCTATAGTGGCCAATCTTGAGGTCCTTGAAGAGCGCATCGATGCGGGTGAAGTCGCTTGCCACACTCCAGTACATGCGGCTTGTCTCCGGCATGGAAAAGAGCGCGGCCGAGGCCTTGCGGCTCATCTCGGGGCTTGCCTCGGTTGTGGCGGCAAAGACCCAGTCCGGGTAAAGCGCCGTGGAGGTCTTGCAGCGCAGATGCGGCTCGTCCTTTGCGCCAATCACGCGAAACTCGCTTTCGCCCACAAGGCCCGTGCGGATGAGCTCTTCCAGAAGGCAGGCCCGCACCATGCCCACTTCCGCCCGTCCGTCTCTCATCTCGCGGATCACGCGCTGCATGGGATAGCCAGAAAAGACGGTGGAGGCGAAAAAGCGCTCGGGGTCATAGCCTCTTGCCTTGATTTCCCCGAGATGCACGTCGTAGCCGCCAAAGGCGTTCGCAGCCACCGCAACGGCCGTTTTGCCGCGCATGTCGTCAAAGGTGCGGATCGCCGTGCTGCTGCTTTTGACAAAGAAAACGCCGCCCATGCTGAAGTTGGGGTCATCGGCCTCCTGAATTTTTCGGGTGGCGAGCTGTCGCGCCAGACCCAGCGTCTGCAGGTGCGAGTAGGTGCCGGCGTTGGAGATGAAGTAGTCAAGCCTCTTAGCCCGTACCGCCTCGGGCAATGTGTCGAGGTCGTGATAGGTGATGACGATCCGGGCGTTCCAGGCCTTTTCGAGCGCCTTGATCGTGTCGGCAAAGACCGCGGTGCTCGAAGGCTCCCCGATGGTGCTCAAGATGCCGAGGCGAACCACGGAGGGCTCTGCGGCGGCAGCTGTCTGCGCATGGCCCGGAAACGCAGCCGCCGCCAGAAGAAGGCCCTCCCACACACAAACCGCTTTGCTAAAAAATGTCCACCGCCGCATGCAGCCCGAATACAAAAAAGAAAGAAAAAACGACACTGCGAAGGATAGCCAAGTTCAGGGGCGTCCGGACGCCGTCTGCGGCGGGCAGCGGATTTTCACACCGGGCGCTTGAGGCTTTCGTATTGTCCTTTCGGGCACAGCCGGTTCCCACACATGCAACACTTTGTAAACGCCTGTCAGGACTTATCCGGATTCCTTTGGAAAACTTATTGTTGACGGTAGTAGCTTGCGGCTGCCGGGGAAGGTGTTCTTAAGCGACAGGGCGGCCGCCGGTGAAAAACAGACTCTCGATGCTTTTTCCGAGTCTTTCCATCACTTCAAACAAAAAGGAAGAGAAAGCAATGCAGCATCATTTCACGATGAAGCTCGCCGCCGCCGTCGGCGCCGCCCTTGTCTGCTCCTCGGCGGCAATGGCGCAGACCGCCAATCCGACGCCGCCCCTCAACGACGCACTCTACTATCCGTATTCCTCGCAGCGCACCGTCGTCTTCGGCAGCAAGGGCATGGTCGCCACCAGCAATCCGCTTGCGGCGCAGGCAGGACTTGAGATTCTCAAAAAAGGCGGCAACGCGGTTGACGCCGCCATCGCCACCGCGGCGGCCTTGACCGTCGTTGAACCCACCGGCAACGGCATCGGCAGCGACAACTTCGCCATCCTCTGGGTGAACGGCAAGATGTACGGCATCAACGGCAGCGGCAAGTCGCCCAGGGCGCTCACGCTCGATCACTTCAAAGGCAAGACCGCAATTCCGAAGCTTGGCTGGGACGCCGCGACGGTGCCGGCAGCCCCCAAGACCTGGGCTGTGCTCTCCAAGCGCTTTGGCAAGCTCTCCCTGTCTGAAACGCTCGCGCCGGCCGTGGCCTACGCGCGCGACGGCTTTACGGTGCAGCCCACCGTCTCCTACCTTTGGAACGACGGCGCCCCGAAGTTTCTCAAGCAAAAGGGCGCTGAGTTCAAGGAATGGGCCAAGGTGTTTACGCACAACGGCAAGCTGCCCAAGCCCGGCGAACTCTGGAAGCTGCCCGATCACGCCAAGACGCTTGAGCTGATCGGCAAGACCAACGCTGAAGCCTTCTACACGGGTGAAATTGCGCAGAAGATCGTGGCCGCCGCCAAGGCCACGGGCGGCCTCATCACCATGGAGGACTTAAAGGCGGTTGAACCCGAATGGGTCGAGCCGATTTCGGTGAACTACCACGGCTACGACGTCTGGGAGATTCCGCCCAACGGGCAGGGCATCACCGCGCTCATGGCGCTCAACATTCTGAACGGCTACAAGTTTGATAAGCGCGATCCCCAGACCTACCACAAGCAGATCGAGGCGATGAAGCTTGCCTTTGCCGACTCGCTCAAGTATGTGGCAGACCAGCGCTTTGCCAAGGTGCCGGTCGCGCAGATGATCGACAAGAGCTACGGCGAAAACCGCCGCAAGCTGATCGGTGAAACCGCCCAGATGCCCAAGGCAAGCAACTTCGACGTGCCGAGCACGGTCTATCTTGCTGCAGCCGACGGCGAGGGCAACATGGTCTCCTTCATCCAGAGCAACTACGCGGGCTTTGGCTCGGGCGTGGTGATTCCGGACACGGGCATTGCGTTGAACAACCGCGGCAGCGGCTTCTCGCTTGATCCCAAACACCCGAACGTCGCCGCTCCCGGAAAGCGTCCCTACAACACGATCATCCCGGGCTTTCTCACCAAGGACGGCAAGCCCGTGGGACCGTTCGGCGTCATGGGCGGCTTCATGCAGCCCCAGGGTCATGTGCAGGTCGTCATGAACATGATCGACTTCGGCATGAACCCGCAGCAGGCGCTCGACGCTCCGCGCTGGCGCTGGGACAAGGATAAGAAGATCTCGGTTGAGCCGGGCTTTAACGCCGAAGACGTGCGTTGGTTGAAGAAGATGGGCCACGAGATCGGCTACGACGCCAAGAGAAGCTCCTTCGGGCGCGGTGAAATCATCATCCGCACCGAAGACGGCACGCTCGCAGGCGGCACCGAGTGGCGCACCGACGGGTGCGTGGCCGCCTGGTAGGCTGGCCTTGCAGCATCTGCCTGAGGCTCCTTCATAGGGCTGCCGGCAGATGAAACACACTTCCCGATTTGCCCTGGCAGCCGTTGCGACCGCCGTTCTGGCCTTGAACGCAGCCACCGCTGCAGAGCTCACCGGCACGATGAAGAAGATTCAGGAAACCGGCTCGATCACGCTCGGCTACCGCGAAAGTTCCGTGCCGTTTTCCTATCTCGGAGCCGACGGGAAACCCGTCGGGTACGCCTTTGAAGTCTGCAAGCGCGTAGCCGACGCCGCCAAAAAGGAACTTGGTCTGTCCAAGCTCGACATCAAGTATCAGGCCGTCACCTCCGCCAACCGCATTCCGCTCATTCAGAACGGCACGGTCGACATTGAATGCGGCTCGACCACCAATTCGCTCGTGCGCCAGCGCGAGGCTGCCTTCAGCGTGAGCTACTTCGGCATTCAGGTCTCGGCGGCCGTCTGGAAAAACAGCGGCATCAACACGCTCAAGGATCTCAACGGCAAGACCGTGGCCGTCACTTCCGGCACGACGTCCGTGGCTCTCATGAAGAAGTTTGAAAAGGACAACGGCCTTCGCATCCGCTACATGATGACCAAGGACTTTGCCGAAGCCATGCAGCTTGTGGCCAACAAGCGCGCCGACGCCTTCGTAATCGACGACGTGCTGCTGGCCGGCCAGATCGCCAACCTCAAGAACCCGGACGACTTCAAGATTCTTGACGCGGCGCTCTCGGTCGAGCCCTACGGTGCGATGTTCCGCAAGGACGATCCTCAGTTCAAGGCCTTGGTCGACAAGACGGTCACCGGCATGATCAAGTCGGGCGAACTCGGCAGCCTGTACAAGACTTGGTTCGAGTCTCCCATTCCGCCCAAGAACATCAACCTCAACTTCAAGATGAACAACTACACGAAGGAGCTCTTTGCCAATCCTTCGGACAAGGGCATCTGATCGAACGGTTTTGCCGGGAACCGGTCTTTGGCGCCAAGCGGGCCGTTCCCGGCCTTTTTAACCAATCAATTCCCGAGCGGCGGCGGCGAGTGTTTTTCACCGCCGCACGAAAAGAGGAAAAACTATGGCTCTCAACTTCAATCTGGACTCCTTGTTCGAGCCCGCCCTGCTCTCCGACGAGCCCTGGTGGTCGTACATTCTGGGCGGCGCCGGCTGGACGGTTGTCCTCATGCTCTCGGCCTTTGCGCTCGCACTTGCCCTGGGCATCGTCGTCGGCACGCTGCGCACGTCGCAAAACAAGTTTCTCAGCACGATCTGCGAAATGTGGATCGAGCTGTTTCGCAACATTCCCCTCATCGTCCAGATCGTCGTCTGGTTTTTCGTCGTTCCGGAATTCATCCCCTGGTACAAGGACTGGATGTACTCGGTCGACCCGGTCTACTCTCAGTTTCTGACCGCCTTCATCTGCATGGGCTTTTTTACTTCCTCGCGCGTGGCCGAACAGGTCCGGGCCGGCATCGCCTCCGTGCCCAAGGGATTGCCCAACGCCGCCAAGGCTTTGGGACTCACGCAGATCCAGACCTACCGCTACGTGGTGCTGCCCATCGCCATGCGGATCGTGGTGCCGCCGCTTACGAGCGAAGCGATGAACCTCGTCAAAAACACAGCCGTGGCGCTCACGATCGGCCTGCCCGAACTCACGATGCGCGCCAATGAAATGGGGGAAAACACCTTCCAGTTCTTCGCCGCCTACACCTGGGCCACGATCATCTACATCGTCATCGCCCTTATCGTCAACAACGTCATGCGCGTCGTTGAAAAGAAAAGCGCCATCCCCGGCCTGATTCTTGCCAAGTAAGAGAGGAGCAGCGTCATGTTTTCCGATTTTTCCTCGATTACCGGCTCTCTGGGCTACATTCTCGAAGGCGTCAAGTACACGCTCGAGCTCACGATCATCACCGCCGTGGGAGGCCTGACTCTGGGTACCGGACTTGCTCTGTGTCGCCTTTCGACCTCTCCCCTGCTCTCGGGCTTTTCCAGGCTCTACACCAACCTGATGCGCGCCGTGCCCCTCGTACTCGTGCTCTTTTGGTTCTTTCTGCTGATGCCCGAAGTTCTCAAAGTGCTGTTCAGGCTGGATCACCCCGTCATGATCGGCGCGGAGATGACCGCCATCATCACCTTCGTGCTTTTCGAGGCGGCCTACTTCGCCGAAATCATGCGCGCGGGCATTCAATCCGTAAGCAGGGGGCAGATGTTCGCAGCCAAGGCGCTCGGCCTGCGCTACGCTCAGACGATGCGCTACGTCATCCTGCCGCAGGCCGTGCGCAACATGCTGCCCGTGCTGCTCACGCAAACCATCATTCTTTTCCAGGACACGAGCCTGGTGTACGTGATCAGCGGCAACGACTTCATGGGCGCCGTAAGCAAAATCGCCCAGCGCGACGGCGAGCTCGTGCTGATGTACTCCTTTGCCGCCGTCTGCTACCTCGTGGTTTCCGTGTCGCTTTCCATGCTCGTGCGCCGACTGCAGAAGAAAATCGCCGTCGCAGCCCGCTGAAAAAGAGAACAAAAAAACAAGGAATTTAGAAAATGTCCATGATTGAAATCAAGAACGTGAGCAAGTGGTACGGAGAGTTTCAGGTTCTCAAAAACTGCTCGGTCAACGTGGAAAAGGGCGAAGTGGTCGTCGTCTGCGGTCCCTCGGGCTCGGGCAAGTCCACGCTCATCAAGACGGTGAACGCGCTCGAACCCTTCCAGCAGGGCGAGATTCTCATCAACGGCATTTCCGTGGGCGACCCCAAGACGGATCTTGCCAAGCTCAGAAGTCATGTGGGCATGGTGTTTCAGCACTTCGAGCTCTTTCCGCACATGACCATTCGGGACAACCTGTCGCTCGCGCAGATCAAGGTGCTCGGCCGCGACAAGGCCGAAGCCGAAGAGCGCGGCCTGGCGCTGCTCGACCGCGTCGGACTGCTCAAGCACTCGGAAAAGTTCCCCGGGCAGCTCTCGGGCGGCCAGCAGCAGCGCGTGGCCATCGCCCGTGCGCTTGCCATGGATCCGGTGTGCATGCTCTTTGACGAGCCGACCTCGGCGCTTGATCCCGAAATGATCAACGAAGTGCTCGACGTGATGGTCGAACTCGCCCACGAAGGCATGACCATGATGGTCGTCACCCACGAAATGGGCTTTGCCAAGAAGGTGGCCGACCACGTGATCTTCATGGACGCCGGCGAAGTGATCGAAAATCTTCCCTCGGAAGAATTCTTCAACAAGCCGCACACGGAGCGCGCTCAGAAGTTCCTCTCGAAGATTCTCAACCACTGAGATCTCCTGCAACATCGGCATGCTGTCGCATCGTCCTTGCAAACGAAGCGACGGCATGCTTTTTTTCTTACGTCCGTCTTGCGCGCAGGTCAGGCGGCATTTCTTTTTCCCATCAACCAGCCGACGATCATGATCCCGAATCCAACGGCTATCGAGCTGGCAAGCGCGTTGACAGGCACCTCGGCAATGCGCAGGATGAAAAATACCGCAGGCCCGCAAACGCATGCAACCAAGGCAAACGATGCCGGAACATAGCCGACCGCCCAGATGGCAAAAGTAAGAGGAGCCAAAATTACTGAAGCTCTGAGTGCCATCGAAACAACGGTGTAGTTCAGAATCATTCCTTCGCTCGCATTGAGACAAACCAACAATCCAGTCAAAAGCGTCAAGGCAATGAGAACGCGTAAGCTGACCGGCTTGAGGCTCGGCCTGACGAACCGACTCAGCAAGTCGTTGTTGAGAATGGACGAAATGCTCAATGCCAATCCGGCTCCGCTTCCCAGTACGGTAATCAGCAGCGTTCCCAGGAAAAAACCCGCAATCTCCGGCGGAAGATACTGCATCATGAATTCCGTCAGCGCCGTCCGAGGCACAATCTCTGAGTGATGCACACGCATGAATAGTCCTACGGCAATGCCCGCCCCGCCAATAAACGGAACCAGAAAAGCTCCCCAAAAAAAGCCGCTTTTAGCTTGTGCTTCACTTCGAGCCATGATGTAGGCTTGGGCATAAATCTGCGTGGAAACAATACCGACCAATACCGAAAAGGCACTGCCGAGATCCATTGAAAGTCCTCTGTTGAAGAACCCCATAAAATTCATACCGCTCTGAAGCGACAGTTTCGACACCTGCCCAAACATTGATTCGAAGCCGCCCGAAAGCGATATCGCGAGAATGCCGCAGCACAGCATTGCAATCACGAGCAGAACAAGTTTGAGCAGCCCAACGACGGCAGCGCCACGAGTGCCGCCGAAAAGCACATAGAAAAACATCAGAAAAGCCGTAAGAACCAAGGAGTTCGTATAGGAAAAAGACGGCAGAATAATCGTCAGCACTGCCGTAGCCGAAATTAACTGCGACAAAATGGCTATGAACGTACCGACGCAATTAAGCGTGGAAGTCATCGTGCCGACAAGCTTGCCGTATTCTTCCGTCACGATTTCCGTGATGGTTAGCGCTCCGCTCGACCGGATCCGGGTGCCGTAGAAAAACCCCAGCAAGAGAAAACCGCAAAGCGCACCAAGGTGAAAACACAGAGCACTGTTGCCGTAGACAAAGGCGAGCTGAGCCGTTCCGATGGTACTTGACCCTCCAATAAGCGTTCCCAACAAGACCCCCGTCACCAGAGGAGAATTCAGCCCTCCGGTCTTAAGTTTTATTTTTCCGGCAAGTACGGCAAACGACAGTAAAAGAACCAAACTAACGACAAGACCGTTCAGCATCGTAAAAAATCCGATAAAAAAATCCTGAAGTTGTCTGTCGGACGCCTTCAGGACTTGAAGTACAAACGCATTAAATTAGGAATGCGGCAAAATCTTCGTCCAACCGTTCAAGACTTTGGTCAATGCATTGAACTGCCTGCTCAGACCATTTCTCATGAGCTTCGATCTTGAGCTGCATGCCGGCTAGGCAGCGCTCAAGCTCGTCGGGCTGCGGACCTCCTGAAGTTCGACGATTCCGAATGATGCTTCTGGGATCAAGCGTGCGCTTCCATTGCTCTTCACTCATCGGACATTCGGGACAACCTTGCGGATATTCGGTTTCGATTACCTCACGGTATATCTTGCAAAGAAGGTCATGAGGGAAATCTGCCGGCAAGATGTTATGGGCTTTGGCATAGCTCACGACGTGACTGGCAACATGATGACCAATGCGAAATGGCAACCCGTGTTCGCGAACGAAAACATCTGCGATTTCCTGACTGGCCGTCCAGTCAAGGTTCAGTTCCTCAAGCGCTCTCAGAGGGTTAATTCGCAGAGCTTTGAGCACACGATTGAAACGTTTCAAGGTATCGATTGCACTTCGGAAATGAACTGTGTTGTCAGAAGGCGTCTTCGGATCCGTCATACCCGGCACGATGTTATGCGCCAGCATCACGATGGTATTGGCTTCTCCCAAAAGTTTGCTCGCTGCGATACGCGTGTAAATCATCAGTCCGGGATTTCGCTTTTGGGGCATTGCTGAGGAAACGTAGGTATTTTCTCCGCCCTCCTGAAGCAGAATCCACGGACGCGGCTGCGCATACTGAACTGAAACGTCTTGAATGAACGTACAAACATGCAATGCGATTGCAGTGAGTACGGCGGCCAGTTCCGTAGCTTCATCCGTGGACTTGAATTGAGCGGCGTCGTACGCATTTTCAACCGGCCTGTCAAAGCCCAGATAGGCTGCCATGCGTTCACGATCAAGCGGCCAACTTGTGCCGTTGAGAACAGTCGTACCCATCGCACACTCGTTGACGCGTCGATAAAGTTCTCTCAACCGCTCCGCATCCCGATTAAATGCACTCAGAAAGCCCAAGAGATAGTGCGCATAGCTGTTGGGTTGGGCTGCCACACCATTGGTATAGTTCGGAACAATCGTGTCAACATTGGCCTGAGCCATTGACTGAAGCGTCCGCATAACTTCAACAAGCGACTGCATCAGACTGATCAAATTGTCGCGCATGATCGTCGAACGATACGTGGCGTGCATATCCTGACTTGACCGTCCCACATGGAGCATTGTGGCTTCAACCCCCGCCTCTGCAATCAGAAACGGTTCAAAATCAATCACACGAAACGGCCTCACTGCCTTCTCTGCACAACCTTTTTTGTAAACAACCTCCAAACCTTGCGCAATGCGTCGAGCCAATTGACGATCAAGCAAACCCAGACTCGTATTGACGACAACCGAAGCTTTATTAATGGTGTACAACCAGAAAAATTCATCACGCAGCAGCGAGTTGTCCGTCATTTCATTTTGGCAGGCCGGAGAAATCCACTTTTTGTGTTCGCACGTCATAACGTCATCTCTTTAAATAAAAAGGATCCAGTTCATTACAAGAATGCAGACAGTTCCTACAATCATTGGGATAAAAGTACGCCGAACAAGTGCAAGGGGACTAATCCCAATCGCTCCAGCGACGGCCAAGACAACTCCGGCAACGGGAGACATCGAACGAACCGTGCAAGCAATGAACTGCATCGGTACAACAAGTGCCGCCGTCGAACCCCCCAACCCATTGGCAACATCTGGAGCCAACATGGCAAAACCTGAATATGCACCTACGCCGGAACCCGTAAGGAAGGTCACTGCCCCGACAATGCCCGACAGAACCACCGACATGCCGGTCATGCCAAGTCCTATGTTTTGAGAGGAGTCAATCAACAGTCCCACGACACCCGTGGCCTTAATTCCCGTCGCAAATAATTCAGCACAAATAATCAAGGCAACAATCGAACCAAAAAGCGCTCCCATTTTCTTAAAGAAAACCATTGCGTCATCGAACACTTTTTTGCAGTCGCGGAATCGAACAAGCTCAACAAGCACTGCCAAAAACCACACCAACATCAGCGCGGAAACCGTGTTCAGTCTGATGCTGCTCACGAAAAACTTGGAGAAAATGACAAGCAAAATAATCGGAAGAACTGGGAACATGGCATACCATCCCGGAGCCGAAACAAGTTCTTTTTTGATTTCGGTGCCTTCGACATATACGTCGTCGTTCTTTTTGTCGTAATAACGCTGAACAAAGTAATGGGCGACACTCACCGCAATGAGTGTGACCAGAGCAACGGGCCATTGATACTGCACTGCATACACAATAGGATCAACACCAGCAATCTTTGCCGCGAGATTGGCCGTCCCTGCTGTCGGAGCAAACGTTAGACCCGCCGTACAAGCAATAACGGCACCCGCACTGGCTGCACTGACACCCACTCCTCTAAGTATCGGCAGCAAGGCAACCAAAAGAAGCATGGCCAGACCGGCAGCTGACGGAATTACCTGAACAAGCATCTGTCCGACAAGATATGCAAACACCATCACAAGATAAGGTTGCTGCATTTTGCGCAAGGGGCGAATACACAATTGCACAAGCGCATCTGCCGCTCCAATCCGGTCCATATACCCGGCAAAACCTCCTGCGGCCATAATGATGAAACCGATGCCCGATACCTGTTTGATGGAAATCGAGCGAAGCAGTTCAAAAAAATCAAAACCAATAAATCCCGTCGGTTTTACCCCTTTGGGAAGAAAATTCGTCACACCGCATGCGACAGCCACCAGCAGCATCGCGATGCCTGAAAGCAGCAAAACCATATTTGTTTGCTTGCGTTTGATAAGGAAATAACTCGTCACGGCGACAATCAGAATGCCGATCCAAGGCATGATGACTTGCGCAGGCATAGGTCCACCTCAAGATAGCGTTAAAAATAAGAAGGAAAAGCATCCCTCCCCTGATTCGCTTTTCATTATCTTTTGTAAAAAAAGCTAAAACCAAGGCAATTAATGCAAGTCACTTTGCTAAAATTGCAAAATATGTCGTAAAGGAAACTTCAAAGATATGGACGCGTGCGACAACATAAATGCTTGGCGATTGTTTCTAATGCTCGCCAACAAACGCAGTCTGACGGAAGTCGCTGCGCTTGAGCACGAAGAAATTTCCACGATCAGCCGCTCCATTCGGGCATTGGAAAAGTCTTTGGGGCATGATCTTTTTGTCCGCTCCACGCGGCCGCTGCGCCTGACGAGTACAGGGCAGGAATTGATCGATCCGGCTCGTGAGCTGCTGGCCGTGCATGAGGCCATGCTAAACAACCTCAGAGAAGACAATCAGCGCCTGAGCGGAACCGTACGTATCTCCGTCTCAACAGGATTTGCTTCAACTGCGCTGCCTTTTTACCTAGACAAATTCAACCAGACTTACCCTGAGGTGACTTTTGAAGTCAATTCAGGCCTTTCCATTGACCATCTTCTGAAAAATGAGTGCGATATGACTGTCAAGACCGGCGCAGTGAACTGCAACGATGTCGTTGCTCTTTATCGCGGTCTTAACTACTACATTCCGGTGGCTTCGCCCGACTATCTTCGCCGTTTCGAAATGCCTGAACATCCCTCCGACATTAGGAAGCACCGTTTGTATGTCTATAACGGCCCTGTACGCTCTCGCACTTGCGCTGTAACCAAGGACGGAGAAACAAGGCTCATCGAAGGCAAACAAGAAATCCTGATTCCCAATATTGAAAGCATCCTCAATGCCGTAATCAACAGTCTGGGTGTTGCGGTAGATATTCCTCTCAGCCTTTGTGTCAACGAGCTGCTCAAAGGACGTCTGGTCCCTATCCTTCCTGGTTGGTTCAGACCACCGCTTCCGATTTTCAACGTAGTTTCAAAGAACGCTTGGCTCATTCGCCGCGTGCGTGTTTTTGCACAATGGTTCACGGAGCAAACAGCCCGCGACAATGAAAAGCGCATTGGTGAGTTTAAACGTTACCTCAAGTCCAACTACGGTCGAGACCTGCCCAAACCTCCGAAACTATCAGAGTTGGCTACTTGAGGCGGGATCTACAAATTCAGCCGTTTTCGCAGAAGGGCGGTTAACTACGGTCAGCTAACCGCCTTAAATCTTCAAAGCGAGCCTCTATAACAAGAAATTTATTTCATCTGCTGAAGATTTACTAAAACAACTATGCAAATGGACGGCACTATACCTGCGGACTTCCGCAAACTGCGCTCTGTCAAATTC
>CALXOY010000023.1 GCA_944390145.1 uncultured Duodenibacillus sp. | reverse complement strand
GAGGCGGTTTTCATGCGCATTGCACTCAGCTTTCGACTGGCGGGCGCCGCGCTTTGTGCGGCGGCGCTGCTGGGTTCAGCCGCTTTGTCGGGCTGCGCACACCCGCAGCTGGTGGAGTTGGGTGAGTCGGCCGACGAGGTCGTCGCCTATCTGGGCGAGCCGCAGGCCAAAACGCCGATGCCCGACGGCACCGTGCGCTACACCTACAGCGTGCAGCCCTTCGGGCAGGAGGTCTGGTGGCTTTTCGTGGATCAAAACGGGCGCGTCGTCTCCCGCGAGCAGGGGCTGCAGGAGAAGTACTTCAAGCTTCTGACGCCCGGAAAGTCGACCGAGGCCGATGTCTGGGCGCTCTGGGGCAAATGTGCGGAAAAGTACGAGTTCCGGCTTGTGAACGAACACGCCTGGATGTACCGCTTCCGCGACAAGGGCGGCTTTGACATGGCCGTCTGGCCGCAGTTTGATGTGAACGGCGTGCTGCGCTCGCTGGATGTGACCGAGGACCCTTGGAAGAACAACGACCGCAACAACTTCATGAGTTTTTAAACAACGCAACGCAATGACGACAAACGCCGCCGCTGCGCTATCGCTGAGAACAGAAGCCGCCTGTCGCGCCGCAGACGGCCGCTGGCCGCAGATCTTCATTTCCTGCGGCATGGATTCCTCGCACTTTTCCAAAAAGGGACGCCCCTGCCCGGTCTGCGGCGGGCGCGACCGTTTTTCCTTCACCGACCGCCGCAAACGCGGCGACTTCATCTGCCGCGGCTGCGGCGCAGGCGACGGGTTTGATCTGATCGCCCGCTACTGGCAGTGCGGCTTCATCGAGGCGCTGGAGGCCGTGGAGCGCTTCTGCGGCATCGTCTGGACGGGCGAAAAGGCCGACGCGCGCGTGGAGCTCACAGAGGCCGAACGCAAGGCAAAGGAAAAGGCGCGCGAGCGCATGCGTCTGTGGGCGCAGGCCCGGCCCCTTCAGCAAGGCGACCCCGTCTGGAAATATTTGTCGGGCAGGGGGCTTGATCCGGCCGCCGCAGGCTTTGAAGTGCGGCATCTCGAAGAGATGGAGTACCGGCACGAGGACGGCTCGGTCACCCGGCACCCGGGGATGCTTGCGCGCGTGGTGGACCGGCACGGCGTCATCGTCAATCTGCACCGCACGTACCTCACGCATGAGGGAAAAAAGGCCGGCGTCCCCAAGCCCAAGAAGCTGATGCCGGGGACGGTCAAGGGCGCCTCGGTGCACCTGGGCGGTCCCGTGGGGGAGGTGCTGGGGCTTGCCGAAGGCATTGAAACGGCGCTTGCGGCAAGTCTTTTAAAGGGCATGCCGGTGTGGGCGACGCTTGGCTGCACCAATTTGCAGAGCTTCACGCATCTGCCGGCCTCCGTGAAGCGCCTTGTGATCTTTGCCGACAACGACGCGAAGTTTGCCGGTCAGGCGGCCGCCTACACGCTGGCGCACCGCATTGGCTGCACGACCGGGATCGACGTGCAGGTGCTGCTTCCCTCCCGCACGGGCTGCGACTGGCTTGACGTGAAAAACGGCCGCTCAGGCTGAGAAGTTTTTTCCGCCCATGAAAAAAGCCGTCCGGGCCGGCCCGTTTTCCAAGCGGGCGCACAGACGGCTTTTGAAGAGAAGCGCTTCTTTTAGCGCTTGAACGACTTGATGCAGTGCACCACCACGCCGATGTACTGCCAGTTCTGGTCTTCGGACGGATAGATGTCCTCGTACTGCCCGCTGCTGCTTTCGGCCTTGAGGTAGGGGGACTTGTACTTGAGGTCCATCAGAAGACGGCGCACGATGTATTCGTCGCCCAGCTTCATCACGACGATGTCGCCGGTGCGGCTCGGACGGCTGTTGTCGACCACGACCATGTCGCCCTTTTGCAGTCCGGCCTCATCCATGAAGTCGCCGTTGATGCGCAGCGCGAAGGTGGACTCGGGATTGCGCACAAGAAGCTTGTTGAAGTCGATTGCCTCGGGCTCGCCCTTTTCGCCGATGCCCCGGGCGCGGCCGTTGAAGTCGCTCACGATCTGGTGCGCCGACATGGCGCCGGGATCCTTGCGCAGGGTCCGGATGTTGTTCTGGGTCTGGGCGATCACGGAGCGGATCCAGCGGGAGCCGCCGCGGCGGATGAAGATGTCCTTCTGCTCGTCGGTGACGCGGATGATGATGTAGCGGGTGAAGGCCGAGCCTTCAATGGGCTTGCGCCCGGCGCCGGGACGGGACCCTCCACGGGGACTCTTCTTGGCGGGCGCCTGCTCGGTATTCTGTTTTTCTTCTGTGGTGGCCATCTCAACCATCGAATACGTATTAGTTATTTAAAGCAAAAGGGGTGATCAGGCGAAAGAAACTGATCAAATTTATTTAATGGAAAACCCCATTAGCATATTAGATTAGTTGCTGTGTTTTGTCTTGCCGTTACAGGGATTTTCCCCAAAAGAGGGCAATTTCGAGACAAATTCCCTATGTCTGTGCAGCGCTTCCGGTCCCATTTTTTGAGGGCGGTTGGTTCATTGCTTGAGCTTGTAGCCGCGCACAAAGAGCGCCGTGGCCGCAGTCATGGCGGCGGCGCAGAAAAAGCCGGTCACCGCAAGCGAGATTAAGGGATCGATGTCGCTTTTGCCGAAAAAGCCGTAGCGAAAGCCGTCAATGGCATAAAAGAAGGGATTAAAAAGCGAAGCCTGCGACCAAAAGGAAGGCAGTTGGTGAACGGAATAGAAAACGCCCGATAAAAACGTGAGCGGCATGATTACAAAGCTTTGGAAAGCTCCCATCTGATCGTATTTATCCGCCCACAGGCCGCAGATGACGCCAAGGCTTGCCATCAGGGCGGCCGCGAGCACGGCAAAGCCGAGAATCCAGGCGATGTGCTCGACGGGCGGCATCTGCCAGAGGCTTGTGACGGCAAAAACGCCCGCGCCCACCGCCAGGCCGCGCACGACGGAGGCCGAGATGAAGGCCGCCGCGAGCTGCCAGCCCGAAAAAGGCGGCAGCTCGATGAAGATGATGCTGCCCATGATCTTGGACTGCAGGATCGAGGAGGCGGAGTTGGCAAAGGCGTTTTGCAGCAGCGTCATCATCACCAGGCCCGGGATGAGAAAGGCGACGTAGTCGACGCCGCCCAGCACCGACATCCTGCCCTTGAGCACTTCGCCGAAAACGAGCAGGTACAAAACGGACGTGAGAATGGGCGCGAGGATCGCGTGCCGCGCGAGTGCGGGCGGCAAAAAAAGGGTTTGCGCGCTTAAGAGGCTTGAAAATCGGGGAGGCCGATCGAAAGCGGGCGGCGGACATTCTGCGCGAACTCAACCTTCTGGCGCTCTCCGGCCGGCATCCGCAAAGCCTCTCGGGCGGCGAAAAGCAGCGCCTGGTGATTGCCTGTGCGCTTGCGAAAAACCCGGCCGTTTTGATTCTCGACGACCCCACAAGCGGACTGGACGGCGCCAATATGGCCGCCATTGCGCGCGTGATGCGCCGCAAGGCACAGGAAGGCATCGCCGTTTTTCTCATCACCCACGATCTGGAGCTTCTGGCGGCCTGCGACAGGGCGCTTCTGATGGCAGACCTGCAGCCCGATCGATGACAACATTTTTTGACCACCCCTTCTTTTTTCAAAGGAAACATCCATGACCATTGCACACGTCAAACCCACGGATCAGCAGAAGGCCGAAATCGACGCGCTGCTTGCAGCCAAGCGGCCGGCAACGCTCGAAGCCGTTTGCTAAAAGCTGCCAAATCTTCCATCCGCGCAGTTTTCAGCATTTATTCGTTCTGACTCCTGCGGATTTCTCCTGCAGGGCAGTCCGGCGCCCAACGGTACTTTCGATTCCAACGGCGCCA
>CALXOY010000022.1 GCA_944390145.1 uncultured Duodenibacillus sp. | reverse complement strand
GTGCAGATAAAGAATCACCTTGCCGGCCTCTGCCGCAGGAACGCTTTGCGGCGTCAAGCGGTAAACCGGAACGCCGGCGAGCTTTTCCTCCTCAACCGTGACGTTGAGCGCGCGGGCAAACGCGCGGGCGTTCACCCCGGCGTTTTTGGCGTAGTCCTTTGCCAGGGCCGAGACCTGGGCCGCAGTGTCAAACTGCTTTGCCCAGAAAAACTGCGCGGGCGCGTTCACCATGGCCGCCATCTCCGGACTCACCGTGGAGGGTGCCGGATAACGGGCGGCGAAGACGCCGGCCGAGACCACTGCAGCGGCCGCGAAAAGCCCGACCTGCAGGATGGTTTTAAACGATTGCTTCATCTGCATTTTCCAAAAAAACGAAAACCTCACCGCATCTTAAGACGGCGCCGTTGATGCATCACCAGGCGTAGGCTTCGGGCGCTTCGCCGCCCGGGCCCGGGAAGATGGCGTCCAGCGCCTTCATGTCCTCGTCGGTGAGCTTGAGCTCGAGCGCACGGCACGAGCCCTCCAGCTGCTCAAGCGTGCGGGGCCCCGCAATCGGACTGGTCACGACGGGGTTGGCAAGCACCCAGGCCATGGCGACATCCGCGGGCGCATATCCCCTCTCTTCGCAGAAGGCTTCGTAGGCGGCCACCCGCTCGTAGAACTTCGGGTCGCGCACCGGCAGCGACGGCTTGCTGCGGCGCGTTCCGGCGGCGGCCTTTTTAAGCGCCCCGGCCAGAAGTCCGCCGTCAAGCGGGCTGTAGGTCATCAGCCCTAGGCCGAGATGACGGCAGGCGGGAATGACTTCCAGCTCGATCGTGCGGCAAGCAAGGCTGTAGCGGCTCTGTTCGCTCACCAGGCCCATGAAGCGGCGCAGTCTGGCTTCGCCCTGCGCGGCGGCAATGCCCCAGGCCGGGAAGTTGCAGCTGCCAACATAAAGCACCTTGCCCTGCTGCACCAGCACTTCCATGGCCTGCCAGATTTCCTCCCAGAGCGTTTCACGGTCGATGTGATGGAACTGGTAGAGGTCGATATGGTCGGTCTTGAGCCTTCTCAGGCTGTCTTCGCAGGCCTGACGGATGTGATAGGCCGAAAGGCGCCTGCCGTTAGGGCCGTCGATCATCGGCTGGTAGAGCTTGGTGGCAAGCACCACCTCGTTGCGCTTGCCGCTTTTTTGCAGCCACTCGCCCACGATCTCTTCGGAAATGCCGTAGCCGAGCGGAATGTCCGGACGCTGCGGGCCGCCGTAGACGTCCGCGGTGTCGATGAAGTTGATGCCAAGCCCCCAGGCGCGGTCCATGATGTCAAAGGCCGACGCCTTGTCGGTGCAGTCGCCGAAGTTCATTGTGCCAAGGCACAGGCGGCTCACATAAAGTCCCGTGCGGCCGAGCTTTTTGTATTCCATGATGTTCTCCCAACATCGGTTGATGGTGCAAAAAGTCTAGGAAAAAGCCCGTCCGCGGGATCCTTCAAAATTCCCAAAATCCTGCCCGATTGCGGCAAAGTTCGGAGGAGCGCCAGAAAGCGCGCAGCGCCGGAACGCTGTAGACTCGCCGTTTCAATGCAAATTCTTTTTTCTTGAGGAGCCCGTCGATGACTGAGCGCCGCATACAGACCGAATGGTTTGCCGCCACGCTTGAAGACGCCCTTGCCTCGCTCGAGGAGGCCGTGCGTCTGATCCAGGAAAATCCCCGCAAGGCGCAGGGCGTGCTCGAGCATGAGGTCATGCAGACCTATGCCAAGCTCAACTATGCCGTGAACACCGCCTACGACGGACCGGCTGCGCTTGAGGCGGCCGACGACGACAATGCGCTTGTCGCCTGGCCCGCGTGCATGCCCTTTGGCCGCGGGGCGCTTGAAGACGACGGCGCCACTAATGAACCATAAGCCGAGACATCCATGCGCGTACTTTGCACCCTTACACTTGCCGCCGCAGCCTTTGCGCTTGCCGCCTGCACCTCCGTCAACACCCGTCTTGTGCACGACTCCGTGCTCGTCGAATACAGTCCCGCCGCCAATATGGGCGACGTGCTCGACGTCTGGGGCGCCTGCCGCAAGGGGTCGCAGAAGTGGACGGAAATCCGCCGCGAGGACGGCAGCCCGGTCGTGCAGTTTGAATGCTCGGCCCAGGACCTGCTCGACCTCAACAACGTCATTTTGGAAAAGTCCCGCACGATTGCGAAGATGCGCGGACTCTTTGAGTTCGACGACATCCGCTACCGCGCTGAATTCATCGTCAACGCCGACGGCAAGGGCTTTACGGTCGGGCCGCAGTACAACGACTACATCTGGAGCGACGGCGTGAAGGCCACGCGCGAAGCGCCCTTCCTGCAGCTTGCCTACGACGGCAATCTCGCCACCGACCCCCTGCAGTACATTCAAAGCGAAGACAAGCTCGCCTTTACGGTGGAAAGCTACGCGCAGATTCTGGGACCGGCCTATCTGGAGATGCGCGCCGGACAATAAAGCGCGCCGCGTCGGCTACACCGGCTGAATGTGCTTGTGATAGGCAAAGGCGCGGATAGGGTCGCCCTCGTGGCTCCAGACGCGGCTTGCGGCAAGCCGCCAGCCGGTTTTTTCGTAGTAGCGCCAGCTGCAGTGCGTGTCGGTGTAGAGAATGACCGAGTCGATGCCGCGGCGCCGCATGTCTTCGAATGCGTCGTCAATGAGGCTGCGGGCAAGTCCCCTGCCCTGAAACCGTGAAGACGTCATCAAGAGCTTCAACTCCGCGCCCCAGGCAAGGCCCGCGCCCAGCATGTCGGCCTTGAGCTGCCGGTTGGCGGCCGTAATCTGGTCGTTAAAGGCAATCGAGGCGCGCCCGTAGGCGGTTTGCTTCAAGCGGCTTTCAAAGGCAAGCGCTGCGCAGCGCATGGCCTGCGGATTCTCCAGCCCCTCGCCTTCGGGCGGATTTTCATAAAACACCGCGCCCAGAAAGGCCGCAACCGTCCCTGCCTCCTTGATGACGCGCAGGCGGTTGCAGGCAAGCAGCGTTTCAGCGATGTACAAATCGGCGATGTCGCGCTTTTCGGCGTCGCTGCCTTCAAGCTCCCAGCCCCATAATTCATCAAAAAGGTCTGAGACGCCTTGAAAGCAGTCATCCTGCCAGGCGCAGATCGTGGCACTCAAACATTGACTCCCGGAATGACGAAAAGAAGAACGCTGAAAAACTGCAGCGTTGTTCCCGCAAAAACGAAAGTGTGCCAGATTGCGTGCGAATAGGGAATGCGCTCGAAGATGTAGAAGATGACGCCGATGGTGTAGGCAAGGCCGCCGGCCACAAGGAGCGCAAGCCCCCGCGAGTCGAGCGTGGACACAAGCGGATCGATCACAAAGACCGCAAGCCACCCCATCGAGAGGTACAGAAGGCAGTTGATCCAATCGGCCTTTTTAAGGAGCACGGCCTGCAGCGAGATGCCGGCCGCGGCAATGAGCCAGACCGCGCACAAAAGCGCAATGCCCGTGTAGCCCTTGAGCGTGATGAGGCAGAAAGGCGTGTAGGAGCCCGCAATCAGCACGTAGATCATCGAGTGGTCCAGGTACTGCAGCACCTTTTTGGCGCGCGGGTTGGGAATGCTGTGATAGAGCGTGGAGGCGGTGTAGAGAAACACCATGCTCGCTCCAAAAATGCTCACGGCCGCCACGACCTTGGCCGAGCCGGAATACAGCACGGCAAAGGCAACGAGAACGGCAAGACCTGCAACAGACATCAGCGCGGCAACGCCATGCGTGACGGCGTTGGCGATTTCCTCGCCCACGGAGTACGCGGCAGCTCCTGCCGGGCGGGACAACATGGCCTTGATGGACACGAAAAAAGACCTGAATCAAAAAGTGTTTTACAAACGCATCAGGCAGGCTTGCGGATCAATCCCGTATCCTGCCTTCAGGCCCCCATCATAGGAACGAAATATGACGGAAAATGATTCGCATGCGCTCAGTCTGTAACGAATCTTTTCGTCTGCCGCGCGCGCCCGCAGCCCTGCCTTAAAGAATCACAGGTTCGGGCTCAAGCTGCACGCCAAAGCGCCCGCGCACGGCGCCTGCGACCTCATCGGCAAGCTCCTTGATCTGCGCACCGGTGGCGCCGCCGTGGTTCACGAGCACCAGCGCCTGGCGCTCGTAGACGCCTGCCGCGCCCCTGCGCTTTCCCTTCAAGCCGCAGGCTTCAATAAGCCACCCCGCGGCAAGCTTGGTGCGGGCGCCTCCCAGGGGGTAGCTCACCAGAGAGGGCGTCTCCTCCAGAAGCCGCTGCATCTTGACGCGGGTGACCACGGGATTCTTAAAGAAGCTGCCGGCGTTGGGCAGCACCGCCGGATCGGGCAGCTTGCGCGCGCGCACCGCACGCACGGCTTCTTCGAGTTCACGCGCCGTGGCGGGCTTTTTATCGCCGAAGACCGCCTCGAGCTCCTTGTAGCTGCACACCGGCTCAAAGACCTTGGGGAGGGCGAAAAGAACCGACGTGACGATGAGGTCCTTTTCAGCCGTCTTGAAGATGCTTGTGCGGTAGCCGTAGTCGCAGTCGGCAAGTGATAGCACGCGCACGACGCGCCTGTCCGGATCAAAGCACTCGACTTCGACGATGCGCTCGGCCGCCTCCACGCCGTAGGCGCCGATGTTCTGCACGGCCGCGCCCCCGACCGTGCCCGGAATGGCGGTGAGGTTTTCAAGGCCGTACCAGCCGTTGTCCAATGCCTTGCGGACAAAGTCGTCCCAGACGACGCCCGCCGAGGCCCGCACGAAGTAAAAGCCGTCGTTTTCGTCGACAAGCTCGACGCTGCCGCCCGTCATGTGCAGGACAAGGCCGTCAAAATCGCGAGTGAAAAGCGTGTTGGAGCCGCCGCCCAGAACAAAGCGCGGCAGACTCCCGTAGCGAGGGTCGGCCAACACCGAACGGATGTCCTCAGCGGTCTCGACGGGGACGAAATAACGGGCGAGCGCCTCGACGGCAAACGTGTTGTACGGGCGCAGGCTGACATTTTGTTCAACAACAGGCATGAGCGTGAGGCTCCATGAAAACCGGCGGATGCAAAAAACCGCCTTTCACCGATTATATGGCCTGCGCCTTGCGGGCAAGCTTGGCGCGGATGCGCCCGGTCACATGCGCGGCATCCAGCCCGCATTGCTCAAAAAGCGCCTCGGTGTCGCCGTGATCGACAAAGACGTCAGGAACGCCCAGCACCAGCGTGGGCACGGTGATGCCCTCGCGGCTCAGCTCTTCGAGGACGGCCGCTCCCGCGCCGCCCGCCATGACGCCCTCTTCGGCCGTCACCACGAGGTCGTGCGTGCGGGCGGCTTCGAGCACCGCATCGCGGTCCAGGGGCTTCACAAAGCGCATGTCGATCAACGTGGCGTCAAGCTCCTCGGCGCTCTCGCGCAGGCGCCAGGCCATCGAGCCGAAGGCGAGAATCGCCGCGCGGCTGCCTTCGGGGGCGCCCGAAGTGCGCAGCGTGCGGCTTTTGCCGATGGGAACGGTCTCCGTATCCGCCGTCACCTCCGCCCCCGGCCCCGTGCCGCGCGGATAGCGCACCGCAACCGGGGTTTTAAGGGTCCAGGCGGTGTTTAAAAGCAGCCGCATTTCATTTTCGTCGCTTGGCGCCATCACCGTCATGTTCGGCAGCGACCGCATGAAGACGATGTCAAAAAGCCCGTGGTGCGTCCTGCCGTCGGCGCCCACCAGTCCCGCGCGGTCAATGGCAAAGAGCACCGGCAGGTTCTGGATGGCCACATCGTGCACGATCTGATCGTAGGCGCGCTGCGCAAAGGTCGAATAGATCGCCACCACCGGATGCATGCCCGCGCAGGCCAGCCCCGCGGCAAAGGTGACGGCGTGCTGTTCGGCAATCGCCACGTCGCGGTAGCGCTCGGGAAAGCGCTTTTCAAACTCCACGAGCCCCGAGCCCTCGCGCATCGCAGGCGTAATGGCGTAAAGCGTCTTGTCGCGCGCGGCAGTGTCGCAGATCCAGTCGGAGAAAAGCTGCGTGTAGGTCTTCTTGCCGCCCTTTTTCTTGGGCAGCACGCCCACTGCCGGATCGAACCGCCCCACGCCGTGGTAGAGCGTCGGATCGTCCTCGGCGGGCTTGTAGCCCTTGCCTTTTTTCGTCTTGACGTGCAGCACGATCGGGCCGTCAAGGGCCTTGAGATTGCGCAGAAAGCTCACAAGCCGCGGCAGGTCGTGGCCGTCGACGGGACCGAAGTAGTTGATGTCAAAGCTCGAAAAAAGCGACGACGGGGGCGAGAGAAAGTTCACCGTCTGCTTTTCAACGCGCTTTGCCAGATCCCAGAGCAGCGGCACGGGCTTGAGAATCGACTTGGAAATTTCGCGCGCCTTCCAGACCGGAGCCGTGCTCACGAGTTTTGCCAGATGCCCCGAAAGGGCGCCTGCGGGCGGCGAAATGGAATGGTCGTTGTCGTTGAGGATGATGAGCAGCTTCAGATCCTTTTTGTAGACGCCCGCGTGATTGAGTGCTTCAACGGCCATGCCGCCCGTAAGCGCCCCGTCGCCGATCACGGCGATGTGCCAGCGGTCCTTGTGCCCGTTAATGCTGTCGGCCACGGCCATGCCGAGCGCAGCAGAAATCGAGGTCGAAGAGTGCGCCGTGCCGAAGGCGTCGTACGGGCTCTCGCTACGCTTGGGAAAGCCCGAGATGCCGCCCGTCTGACGCAGCGTTGCCATGGCTTCGCGCCGTCCGGTGAGAATCTTGTGCGCATAGGCTTGATGCCCCACGTCCCAGACGATGGCGTCTTCGGGCGTGTTGAAGACATAGTGCAGCGCAATCGCAAGATCGGTTGCGCCGAGCGAGCTTGAGAGATGCCCTCCGGTTTTGCTCACGCTCTCGATCATGAATTCGCGCAGGGCGCGGGCAAGCACCGGCAGCTGTTCGACGGAGAGCTTGCGCAGGTCTGCGGGCGAATTGATGGATTCAAGCAGCTTGCGGCGCTCAGCCGGCGTCGGCATTCTCACCACCGCGGGGGTTTCCTCTGGTCGATCCATCAATAGCTCCTCTCGGTCACAAGCGCGGCCGCCCCTGCCAGGCACTCCAAAGCCTCCCTGTCAAACAAGCCCTTTGCCGAAAGCGCATCAAGCGCCGCCTGCGCCTCTTCGCGCAGGCTGCCTGCGAGGCTGCGCGCCGCCTCAAGCCCCATGAGCGAGACAAAGGTGGGCTTGTCGCTTGCGTCGTCCTTGCCGGTGGTCTTGCCGAGCGTCGCCGTGTCGGCGGTGACGTCGAGAATGTCGTCGATCACCTGAAAGGCAAGCCCGAGCGCGGCCGAATAGCGTTCAAGCTCGCCGTGCGCGGCTTCAAAAAGGGCCGGGGCGCCCGCCAGAGCCCCGAGGCGGACGCTCGCGGAAATCAGCGCCCCCGTTTTGAGGCTGTGCATGCGGCGCAGCGCCGCTTCGTCAAGATGCTTGCCGACGTTTAAGAGGTCAACCGCCTGGCCGCCGCACATGCCGTCGCGGCCGCTCGCAAGCGCCAGTTCAGTCATCAAGCGAACCTTGACGTCAGCGGGAACCTGCGTGCGCGCAATGCGCAGAATCGCCTCCGGCTGAAGGGCGTCGCCCGCAAGCATCGCCACCGCTTCGCCGAACTTGACGTGGGCCGTTGGCTTGCCGCGGCGCAGCACGTCGTTGTCCATGGCGGGCATGTCGTCGTGCACAAGCGAGTAGCCGTGCACAAACTCCACGGCCATGGCAAGTTCATCAAGGTCGCCGGCGCGGGCGCGGGTGAGTTCGCCTGCGGCATACACAAAAAGCGCACGCATGCGCTTGCCGCCGCCCAGCACCGCATAGCGCATCGCCTCGGTCAAAACCGCCAGTGACCCCGTGCGGGCGTCAAGCGCCGCATCAGCGGCCGCTTCAAAATGACTGCGCTTGTCTGCAGCCCAGCGGTCAAAGCCAGCCTTGTCAAACTTCTGCATGACGCTTTCCTCTTTTACTACTGCCCGGATGAAGAATCAGCCGTGTCTTCCTCAAGTCTTCTGACGCGCGCCTCGGCGTCTTCAATCTTGGCGCGGCACAGCCGCACGAGATGGGTTCCGCGGGTGTAGGCCTCAATGGTCTCTTCCAAGGGCAGCTTTCCGTCCTCCAATTTGTTGATGAGGACTTCGAGCTCGGCCATGGCCTCCTCAAACGTCGGGGTGGGGGCGTTGTCCGTCGTGGATTTGATCAGGCCGCAGGACTCGCCGCAGCCGCCGGTTGCTTTTTTATCCATTAGCTTGTAAATGTACGAATAACAAAACCGCCGGCAATCGTGCCGGCCGTCAGAATGGCTTGATTGTATCGCAAGCGGCGAAAAAGCCTTTGTGCGCTGGATCGCCATCGAGCTGCAAAGGAGGATTGCGGCCGGCTCCGGACAACAGTCCCGGCGATCCGGCGTCAGACGGCAGAAGACTGTCTTCCGAGAGACAAAACGGACAGACCACCGTTTCTGCAGCCGGCTTCCGTTCCGGGAAATCATTTGCCATACTCAGACTGCTCTGCGCGGCAAGAAGGAAGTGAAAAATGAAAGCAACGAAAACCTGGCGCGACATGCTCAACGAATCGCTGCAAGATCCGGAGTTCTGCAGAGACTGACAGCTTCCAATGGCTGAAGCCATGGGGTTCTTTGCATTGACGCTTCCGCGTCAACCTGCGCTTCTCACTGAGACCTTATCCGAACGAATCCGGAGTCTGCCGCAGAGCACTGACGCAGTTTTCGAACTTCAGCGGCGCTGCATCTTCCTTCCCGGAGACCTGCGCTTCGGCCCGGCCGCTGCCCGTTGTTGCCTTCGGGACGACCTGCCGTACGCTTCCGCGCCGCCTGTCATTAGTTTTTCGTCTCGCGGACTGTCAACCCGCAGACGGAGGACGGCTTGCTGCGCGCCGCCTGCGCTTTATTTGTTAAAGAATCCCAAGTCCCTTCGGCGCTCTTGAAAGTGCTTCCGCCTGCGCCTTAAGAAAGTGCGGCCAATCTTCCCGACATGCTTCAAGGTCTACTTCTTCGCCGTTCTCTTTGACGTGTGAGAGCAGCCATGAGGAATAGAGGTCTCTCTGCACCCGATGTCCGCTCACTTCGAACCATCGCTCAGAAAGCGCCTTCTTTCGATAGCTGCCGTCGGCGTGATTGAGCTGCGACGCCCGAACCTTGCGGCTGTTGACTCGCTGCAGTTTTCTGCCCACGTAGCCGAGCTTGCGGTCGATGCAGTTCAGCAGCATCCCCGGCGCATGGCGGCCGACCGATTTACCGAAGCGCTTCTTCTTGCAGATTTTGCCGTCTTTGCGCCGGACAGTCGTCTCTTTTGCACGTTTCGTCCAGCTTGTGATCGGCGTGTCTTCCACTCGAATGTCCGTTCCCATTGCAATGATCCGGTTGGCGGTCTTCTCATGATCCTGCTTTCGATTGACGGCGAGCAACCGCTTCAGGTTCTTCAGCTTCACCTGATTTTTCTGCCAGCGCTTCGATTTCTTCAGCTTCACGCCCTTCTTCCAGCGGCCGTTTTCGTCTTTGGCATCCGGATTGCAAGCTTCAAGCGATCGGGCCATGCAGCGCTGAAGCCTTCCTATCTTGCGCTCCATCGTCTCGTTGGCGGCGCCCGACGCAAGCAGTTCGATTCCAGCCTTCTTTTCGCCCGATGAATAGAACGCTGCGGCGCTCGGCCCGATGTCGATGCCGACGGCAGAATCCGCTGAGCCGAACAGACGATTTTTCCGAGGCGGCGTCCCTTCCTTCACAATCTGCACGAAGTAGCGTCTGCGTCCGCGCAAGTCGCGCGAGAGAAGCCGAACGTACTTCGTTCGATTGAGAAAAGTGTCTTCGGCGTAGCGGTCGTCTTTTTTGACGATGAGCGGCGCCCGCAGATCTTTCCAAACCAACTCCTGACCGACGACGCGAAGCCCGAAGTCGTTGGATTTGTTTTCGACGGTGATTTCCGCACCTTTCGGCAGAAAGCGAACCTTTTTGCTCTTTGCATACCGGTACTTCTCGAAGGTTCGGAAAGCCCGCGTCGCCGTGACTTGCGCTTCATTGATGGAGATGCGGCGGTTGAAGTGCCGATTCACATCCTTGACGAAGGCGTGAAGGTGGTATTCCGTCAGCTCGAATCGCTTCTCGATCTGCTTCATTTCTTTCTGAAGCTCGGCTTTCTCTTTGGCCTCCGCTGAAGTGCTCTCCGCCTTGCGGTTGATCTCCTGAACGCGTCTCAAAGCTGAACGCCATTCAGGCACGCTCTGCACGCCGCGCCAGCGCTTCAAAAGCCGGCCGAGGCACGTGTTGTAGATGACGCGCGCAACATCGCGGCGGGCTTCAACTTCACGGCGCTACTTCGGCGTGAAGACGACCGATTGAGCCGTCCGCCTCAGGCGACGATCCACGGCGGTTCCGCGCTCAAAGTCCTCCTCCCGGGCTGTGCGGCAAAGTCCTGAAAAACCGGCGATACAATGCGTCGCGCACATTTTCAGGATTTGAAGGACATGGCCATTTCTTTTCAACCGGTTGAAAACCCCGATTCCGTCAACACGCACATGCTCACGTGGCTGCTTGCCGCGTGCTCGATGATCGGCCCCTTTGCCACCGACATGTACCTGCCGAGCTTTCATCAGATGGCGCAGGCGTTCGGCACGGACCTCGAAGGCGTGCAGATGACGCTTTCGGCCTACCTCATCGGCTTTGCCGTCATGACGCTTTTCTACGGCACGATCTCCGACGTGCTCGGGCGCAAGATCACGATGGTGGCGGGCTTCGTTCTCTTTTCGATTTCCAGCCTTGCCGCGGCCTTTTCGCCCTCGCTCGAAGTTCTCATCGCCTGCCGCCTCCTGCAGGGGCTTTTTGCGGGCTGCGGCATGGTGATCGGCATGGCCGTCATCCGCGACCTCTACGGCGGAACCAAGGCGCAGATGCTGATGGCCTACATCTCGATGGTCTTTGGGTTCGGGCCGGCGCTGGCGCCCGTGATCGGCGGCTGGGTGGCCACGCACCTTCCCTGGCAAAGCCACTTCTTCATCCTCACGGCCATCAGCGCGGTCCTGGCGGTTCTGTGCCTGGTGCTGCTGCCCGAGACCCTTGCCAAGGACAAGCGCACGGCGCCGCGCCTGGGCGTTCTCATCACGGGCTACTTTCACGCAAGCCACAACGCGCCCTTCATGACCGCCAACACGGCGCTTGCCCTGGCCTTTCTCGGGCAGGGCGTCTTCATTGCGGGCGCTGCCGACTGGTGCGTGGAGGTGATGCATCTGGCGCCGAGCGAATTCTGGAAGCTCTTTTTGCCGATGGTCTCCGGCACCGTCATCGGCAGCTGGATTGCCGCGCGCTTTGCCCGCAGGCTCGGCACGCAGGGCAGCATCCGCGCAGGCTTCGGCGTAATGTTTGCCGCGGGTCTTCTAGCCCTGTGCACCATGGCCGGGTGGCTGCCCTCGGGTGTTTTCTGGGCCGTCTCGCCGCTTACGCTCTACACCATCGGCATCGGCATCGTGCGCCCGGGCATGGCGCTGATTTCAATGGACTACCTGCCGCAGGCCCGGGGCCTTGCCGCCTCCATGCAAAGCTTTGTGCAGACGATTTTCTTTGCGCTCTGCTCGGCGGTGATCGTGCCGCTTCTCTACGGCAACGGCGCGCTCTACGACCTGTGCATTGCGGGCTTTGGCGTCATCACCATCGTGCTCTGGGTGCTTGCGATGAACATGCGGCTGGATCATTCCAACCATGCAAAGCCATAAAAAACCAGCCTGCGCCTCGCCAGCAAAAAGCGCACGCTTTTTCCGAAAAGGAAGTGAGCGTGCGCTTTTTTCATGTCAGCCCTCCGCAGGACAAACGCCCTGCGGGTGAAGCCGAGTGATTAGTACGTGTCGAAGTATTCCTGGAGCTTCTTCACGTCGTGGGTCTTGGTGAGGCCGAGCTGCAGAAGGATGCGGGCCTTCTGGGGATTGAGCGTGCCAGAGGACAGGAACCCGTACTTGGCGTCGTCGACTTCAGCGTCCTTGGTGGTGGCGCCGGTCGGAACGCGGGAGCTGCGGACCACGGCGATGCCGTTCTTGGCGGCCTTCTCAAGGATCGGGAAGATGTTCTTGTGGATGTTGCCGTTGCCGACGCCGGCGTTCACGATGCCTTCGTAGCCGGCATCAACCAGAGCCTGGGCCTGGATGCCTTCCACGCCGCCGTGGTTGTAGACGATGCCGACCTTGGGCAGCTTCTCGATCTTGGAGACGTCAAAGGGCGTCTTGTAGGTGTGCGGACGCAGCGAGGTGGCTTCGTACGTCACCTTGTTGTTGAAGATCGTGCCGACCTTGCCGAAGTTGGCAGCCACGAACGTGTCGGGCTGAACCGTGTTGGACTTCATCAGGTCGCGGGCGCCGACAACGATGTTGTTCATGGCAACCACCACGCCCTGCTTGGCCGTTTCCTTGGTCGCAGCCGTCAAAACGGCGTTGTAGAGATTGCGCGGGCCGTCAGCGCCGAGGCCGGTGGACGGAAGCATGGCGCCCACGAGCACCACGGGCTTCTTGCACTTCACGGTGAGGTTCAGGAAGTAGGCCGTCTCTTCCATCGTGTCGGTGCCGTGCGTGATCACAAAGCCGTCAACCTTCTTGCAGTCGGCGTTGATCGTCTTGGCCAGTTTGAGCCACACGTCGTCGGTCATGTCCTGCGAGCCGATCTGAACGACCTGCTTGGGCGTGACTTCGGCGATGTCGGCGAGCTGCGGCACGGCTGCCACCAGATGGTTGACGCTCACCTTGCCGGCCGTGTAGGCCGAACCCGTGGCGGAATTGCCAGCGCCGGCAATCGTACCGCCCGTGGCGAGCACTTCAATGGCCGGAAGCGATGCAGCCATGGCGGCGCCGCAGGTGGCGGCGATGGCGGCAGCGATCAGGGACTTCTTAACCATGCGCATTTTGTTTCTCTCTCCAAAAGTAGATTTACAAATTCATCGCTGCAGCGGCCTGCGCTTTTGGTCGCAAACACAGGCCCCGGCAGCGGATTTTTCAGCGTCCTGCCCGGGCCCCCTCATGGGGATTACCTAGGCAAAACCGCTTATTCAATGTAAAGCAGACAACAAAATGCGTTGTGTTAAGCCTCGCCTTTTTCTTGACAGCCGTCAAAAACAAGCCGTTAATTGAAAATTTCCTCACGCAGGCACTGGCTTTTTTCGCTGTGCAGGAAAAATTTCGCGAAAGACGCTTGACAACATCGTCAGCACCTGTAAAATGCGCATTCTCTTCGAGAGAACGCGGGAGTAGCTCAGTTGGTAGAGCGCAACCTTGCCAAGGTTGAGGTCGCGAGTTCGAGACTCGTCTCCCGCTCCAAACGAAACGGCCTGGCGACAGGCGCGCAGACGGATGGCGCGATAGCAAAGTGGTTATGCAACGGATTGCAAATCCGTCTACAGCGGTTCGATTCCGCTTCGCGCCTCCAAGCATTCTCTTGAAGTAGGCGCATCTTTGGATGCGGGAGTAGCTCAGTTGGTAGAGCGCAACCTTGCCAAGGTTGAGGTCGCGAGTTCGAGACTCGTCTCCCGCTCCAAAGTTTTTTCCCATTGTTTGATTGTCAGGGCTCACGGCCTTTTTGCGCGTGTGCGCTTGCGGTGAAATCGTGGGACAATCGGCCTTGTTTGTCTTTTCCCGGTTTTCTTGATGCTCACGAGTTCCTATCGCGGACGCTTCGCCCCCTCCCCCACCGGTCCGCTGCATTTCGGCAGTCTTGTCTGTGCACTTGCCTCCTATCTGGACGCCCGTGCTCACGGCGGCCTCTGGGTGATCCGCATCGAGGACATCGATTCACTGCGCGACATTCCAGGCGCCGATCAGGAAATCCTGCAAACGCTGGCGCGCTTCGGGATGGTTTCCGACGAACCCGTTCTCTATCAAAGCAAGCGCTCTGCGCTCTATGAAAAAGCGCTCGGCGAACTGCAGCAAAAGGGCCTCATCTACGGCTGCGCCTGTTCGCGGCGCGACATTGCGGCCGCGCAGCAGCGCCTGGGGCTTGCCGCCCACGTCTACCCCGGCACCTGCCGCAGCGGCACCCACGGCAGGCCCGCGCGCGCCCTGCGGCTGCGGGTGGAAAACGCCATCCAGGGCTTTACGGACAGGCGCTGCGGGTGGTTTGCCGAAAACCTCGAGCGCGATGCGGGCGACTTCATCGTGCGGCGCGCCGACGGCCTGTGGGCCTACCAGCTGGCAGTGGTTGTGGACGACGCCGCGCAGGGCATCACCGACGTGGTGCGCGGCGCAGACCTTCTGGACAACACGCCGCGGCAGATCTACGTGCAGCGAATGCTCGGGCTGCCTGTGCCGCGGTACCTGCACATTGCGCTTGCCGTGGACGGCGGGGGCGTGAAGCTTTCCAAGCAGACCGGGGCGCCTGCGGTTTCCACGGAGGACCCCGCCGCGGTCCTGCGGGCGGCGGCTCTGCACCTGGGGCTCGGGGAAATCGGCGCAAAAACGCCGCAGGCTTTTTATGCTGCGGCGCAGGAAATCTGGGCGGAAAAGTACGGGCTTTGAGCTACTCGCGCCAGGGAACGGGCTGCGGGAAGATGCGGCTCAAAAGAGACCGGATGATTACGTCTTCATCGTCGCCGGGCGTGCCGAAGGCGGCGTCCGGCAGCTTCTCCTCGGCCCTTGCCTCGTAGCGGTTGCCGTGCACCACGCGCGTGTAGGTGAGGCTGCCCTCGGAAATCTGATTGTTCCAGCCCGCAAACTTGAAGGAAAAGTGCAGGCACCGCTGGCAGTCGTCGTCAAAGGCGCGCACTTCACGCACCTCAAAGCCCTGCTCGCGCAGCGTCTGGTTGATTGTGAGGCGCAGGGACTCGTTGCTGCGCGGCGAGACCTTCACGCAGACCTCCGGCAGGGCGTTGTCCGAGAATTGATACTCGTAGGGACTGGCGGCCATGTGGTGGCACCCGCTCAGCACAAGCGGTAAAAGAGGCAGGAATAAAAGAAGTTTTCTGCGCATGCAGCTCTCTTCCATCAGACTCACAATGACGGAGATATTACAGCACCAGCGTGCCTAAAACCGGCCGCGGGTTCAAATTCGCCGCGCCGCCGGTTCTTTCTTTATGCATTGCGGATGAGCGTAGCCAGGTGCGCCACGGCGCTGCGGGCCAGGCTGCGGATGTCGTAGCCGCCTTCCAGAATGCTCACCAGACGCCCGCCGGCAACCTTTCGCGCAACCCGCATGAGCCCGAGCGTGATGATGGAGTAGTCGAACTCGGTGAGCTTGAAAAGCGCCTGCTTGTCGTCGCGGTGCGCATCAAACCCCGCGCTCATCAAGATGAGTTCGGGCTTGAAGGCAAGAAGCTTCGGCACCCAGACTTCGTTTACAACCCTGAGCACGTCCATGCCGTCGCTGCCCTCGGGCATCGGGGCGTTGACGATGTTGCCCGCTTGCGCGGGCGCAAGCCCGTAGGGAAAGGCGCTTTCCTGAAAGAGGCTGAAAAGCATGATGCGCCCGTCGTTTTGCACGATGTCCTCGGTGCCGTCGGCGCGGTGTACGTCGATGTCGACAATGGCAACGCGTTTGAGTCCCATCACGTCGAGCGCGTGCAGCGCGGCGCAGGCAGCGGAATTGATGAGGCAGAACCCGTGCGCAAAGCTGCGTCCGGCGTGGTGCCCCGGGGGCCTCACGCAGGCAAAGGCGTTGCGCAGGGTGCCGGCACACACCTGCCGCACCGCCTCAATGGCCGCCCCGGCGCTTTTAAGGGCCGCTTCAAAGCTTTGGGCATTAATGAAGGTGTCCTCCGATATCTGCTCGCCGCCGCAGGTCTGCGCCCGGCGGCTAACCTCGGCAAGCTTTCGCACATAGGCTTCATCGTGGGCGCGCAAAACGTCCGTGAGCGACGCGGGGCTGCTTGGCAGCGCCGTCACCGCCCGCTGCAGCCCCATCGCAAGCATGCGGTCCTCAATGGCCTCAATGCGTTCGGGCGACTCGGGCGAATCCGGCCCCTGCTGATAGCTCAGACACAAGTCGTGCGTGAAAAATCCTGTCGGCAAATGCGTTTTTCCCGTGTTTTTTCCTTCCTGCCTTGATTGTATGGGCGGCGGACGAAAGCGGCGCGGGATTCAAACTTTTTTACCTTTGGATATCGGGAATAAAAACCACGAACGGTACAGGACGGTCCGGGGCTCTCAGGCCGTCAGACTTTGTCGTACGCGTTCAAGGAAGTCTGCAAAAAAGCGCTTCATCTCCCCGTGCTCGCGCAGCATGTTTTCCGGGTGCCACTGCACCGCAACAATCGAAGCGCCTTCGGTGCCCTCAATGCCTTCGATAACGCCGTCGGGCGCAAAGGCCGTGGCCTTGAGTCCCCTGCCGGGCGCTCGGACGGCCTGATGGTGGCGCGAGTTGACCTGCGCCGTGCCGCCAAAGGTCTCGTAAAGCGAGGAGCCTTCGAGCATGCGCACCTCATGGACCGGATAGGCGCCGGGCGCTTTTTGCGAATGCTGAATGTAGGCCCCAGTGCACTGCGACGGCAGATCCTGGTAGAGCGTGCCGCCAAAGGCCACGTTGATGAGCTGGCAGCCCCTGCAGATGCCCAACACCGGTTTTGCCGCACGGTGCGCCGCCCGCACGAGCTCGATTTCAAAGACGTCGCGCTTGTAGTTGGTGCGGCCGAGCGCCCAGACGGGCTGCTCGCCGAAAAGGCGCGGATCGATGTCGGGGCCGCCCGGCAGGATCAGACCGTCGAAGAGGTCGACATAGTCTTCGCCGCAGGCGCCCTCCACATCAGGGAGAATGACCGGGACGGCGCCGAGTTCTGCAATGATCTCCACGAACTCCCGGGGAGCAAACGGAGCCCGGACCTGCCCGATGATGTCCGTTGTTTCCAGCATCGTGTCGGCAGTAACGGCAATTCTCAATTTTTTCAAAGCGCTTCTCCAAAGCAAGGGAAAAACCGGCCGGAAACACCCCTCAGGCCTTTTTCGACCGCCGGGCCGGTTCAAGGCCGACGGCAGCCGGTTCCGGAGAATACCGGACTTTCAGGCGTGAATCCGGCACGGCGCCTTCTTTTTTTGAAAACGGCGCCGCCGGCAGCCGCTTGAGCCTGTCGAACGCAAAAAAGAGCCCGGGTGACGCATGGGAGCAACCGGGCTTTCAAGACGACGAGATGTCGATGATGGAATTAACTTTTTGCTGCTAGACCAGTGCGAGACCAGCCGTGATGATAGCCGCCACGATGGCGCCCACGATGTGGTTCGGACGCTGGAAGAGATTGGCGCCGCGCAGGTCGGAACCCGGAACCACAGGCGTCACGGTGTTCAGGCCGGACACCGGGCCGCCGGTCAGGTAGTACTGGCCGATGTTGCCGCCCGAGGCAGCCGCCACGGCGGTGGCCATCGGATCAGCGCCCGTGCCCATCACCAGCGTGACAAACGGCAGGATGATGGCGGCCGCGCCCGTGTAGGACTGGGTCACAACGCCCGCGATCATGGACACCACGAACATCAGGGCGATCGGAGCCGTGTTGAGGATCGGCTCAAAGAAGTTCTTGAGCGTGTCGATCACGCCGACGTTGTTGATGACGCCCGAAAGGAACAGGAAGATGATGATGGCCGTGAACGGAACCGACAGCATCTTGACGCCCTCGACCATGTCGGTCTCGCTCTGCATGATGTTTCTGCCGGAAAGCAGGATCGCGAGCAGCGCTGCAACGAAGCAGACCACGAAGACCGGGATGCCGCTGGAGGCGAACACGAGCAGGACGATGAACGGAATGAAGGCCTTCACCGGGTTGATGTGGTCGGTCTTGTCAAAGCCGTCCAGAATCGCCTTGATCTGTTCCTTGGAGAACTTTGAGACCTGGCCGCCTTCGGCGACGATGCGGCTTCTCATGCGCCACCAGCCGGCGCCCATGATGGCGAAGGCGGAGATGGCCATCCAGATGTTGAACATGCCGAAGGTGAGGCCCGTCAACGCGAGAATGCTCAATTCAGTCGGGTGCGCGAAGCCTGCGCCGCAGCCGAGGTTGTTGGCGTGCTGCAGGGCGCCTGCGGCCTCATTGGGCTTGACGCCGAGCTTGATGGCCGCGGGACCAGCAATCACGCCCGTAATGGCAGCCTGCGTGTAGCCCACGAACATGCCGATCACGCCGGCCACGAATGCTGCAGCCGTGATGATGCCCGGGCCGCCGCCCACATAGTTGCCGAACTTGATGACTTCCTTAATGATGACCGAGAGGAACCCCGAGGTCTTCATGATGCCGATGAACAGCAGAATGCCTGCCATGTCAACGAGCACCGGGTTAAGGCCGCCGATCAGAAGCGACTTGATGGAGACGCCCTGCGCGGCAGTCAGCGGAATGCCGCCCACAAGTGCAGCAATGGTCGCCCCGAACATGGCTGTCATGAAGAGGGGCGTTTTGCCGATGATCATCAGAATCAGCGTGGCCGCGATGATGAGCTGCGCAATGATTAAATGCATTTCCATGGCTCATCCTCCTATTTGCCTTGACAGCAGCAGTCTTCCGTCACTTTTTCCACGTTGAGCTTGCGGCGGGTGTCGACGACGAGCTTGAAGACGTCCGGACGGGCATAGTGGCCGGACACGTCGAGGTCATAGCGGGCGCGCAGGATGTCGTCGGTTTCGATTTCGGCGGTGAGCAGCCCCTCTTCGTGATAGAAGGGGCCGGCGAGGATGTTGCCCTGCGGTCCGATGATCACGGAGCCGCCGCGCATGAGTTCCTCCTTCGGATCCCAGTGCGGCACTTCAATGCCGAGCACTTCGGGCGGCGGCAGGTACTGGACGGCGGAAACGACGAAGCAGCGGCCTTCGTGGGCGATATGGCACATGGAGTGCTGCCAGATGTCGGTCACGGCAACGGTTGGGGCGCAGTAGATTTCGAGATCCTGGTCATACATGTAGGCGCGGAAAAGCGGCATGTAGTTTTCCCAGCAGATGACGGCGCCGGCACGGCCGGCCTTGGTTTGAACCACCGGCATGTACGAGCCGTCGCCCTGGCCCCAGATCAAGCGTTCGGAAGCCGTCGGCATGAGCTTGCGGTGCTTGGCGACAAAGCCCTTTTCCGGGTCAAAGAAGAAGGCGGCGCAGTAGAGCGCATGCTGGGTCTGCTCGATGCAGCCCACAACGAGGGAGGCGCCGGTGCGGGCGGAAAGGCCGGCGAGTTCCTGGCTTTCTGGACCGTTGTCGGTGATGGCGTTCTTGAAGTAATTGCAGAACTTGTCGCGGCCGGCGTCAAGACGATAGCCCAGATAGGTTCCGAAGATCTCTCCCTTCGGATAGGAGCCGAGAAGAGCCTCAGGCAGCACGACGAGTTCAACGCCGCTGGCCTTGATCTGGTCTTCGTAGGACAGAATCTTTTCCAGCGTGGCCTGCTTGCCGCGCGGATCGGATCCCAATTGCAGTGCTGCAACAACATGCTTGCTCATATCAAATCTCCTTCTGGCCGGCACATCCGGCATGATTAACAGGTCTAATATTCGACTATTGAAACTCTTGCGAATTCAACCATTTTCGGGAATCTGATATGAGCACCTCTAATATGGCGAATTTCAACCTCAACACGCTCCGGGTTCTCGGAGCCGTGTTTGAGGAGGGCAGCGCCTCGCGCGCGGCGATCCGGCTGAACATTACGCAATCAGCCGTTTCAGCGGGGCTCGCGCAATTGAGAAGCGCCTACAACGATCCTTTGTTCGTGCGCACCGGCCGCGGCCTCAAGCCCACGCTCTTTTGCCAGCAGATCTACCCCTTTGTGGCGGATTCGCTCAATCAAGCCAAGAAAACGTTTGAGCTCTACGCCGGGCGCAAGGGGCTTTTTGAGGGAAGAACGATCACGGTGGGGATGTCCGACGACTTTGAAATCGCGCTCGGATCCAAAATGGTGGAGATGGCCCGGGAGCTTGTGCCGGGCGGGCGCCTGCGCTTCCGGCAGACAAATTCGCTTTTTGTGAGCGAAATGCTCATCAACCGCGACATCGACCTATCGATTACCGCGGGCGGCATTAACAATGAACTACTGCAGCACGAGTCCGTGGGCTCGGGCACCTACGGGTGCCTCATCGACCCCGAGGCCTTTCAGGCGCCCTTCGGCTATGAGAGCTACATCTCGCACGAGCACATCCTCGTGAGTTTCGGCGGCTTCTTCGGCGTGGTCGATGAAGTGCTCGGAAAGCGCGGGGCCAAGCGCTTCATCCGCGTGTCGACCTCGCACTTTGCGGCCTCGCCTTTTCTGCTCAAGGGCACCGACTCCGTCATCACCATGCCGCGGCATGCGGCAAAAAGCATTGCGGCGCTCACCTCGCTCGAATATCACGAGTGTCCGATCGCCTACCCGGTCTATCCGGTTGAACTGGGTTTCCGGCGATCCGCGGAAAAAGACCCCGTGCTGCGCAAGATTGTGGCGACGCTGCGCAGCCACCTCGCCGAGCTGCTATGAAGAAAAAACGCGCCGGGAAAGCGGGCTTCCGGCGCGTTTGATGCATGAGCGGGCCGCCGTCAACGGGCGGCGGGCGCTTGATTAGTAGTTCGTCTTGCGGACTTCAAAGAAGCTGCGGGAGTAGTGGCAGACCGGGCAGACTTCGGGAGCGGCGGTGCCGACCACGATGTGGCCGCAGATGCGGCATTCCCACATCGTCATCTCGCCCTTTTCGAAGACCTGCTTCATCTGCACGTTGTTGAGCAGCTTGCGATAGCGTTCCTCGTGGGTCTTTTCAATGGCGGCGACCAGACGGAACTTCGCGGCGATTTCCGGGAAGCCCTCTTCTTCAGCGGTCTTGGCAAAGCCGGCGTACATGTCGGTCCACTCGTAGTTTTCGCCTTCAGCAGCGGCCTTCAGGTTGGCAGCCGTGTCGCCGATGCCGCCGAGGAGATCAAACCACAGACGGGCATGCTCCTGTTCGTTGCGGGCGGTCGTCAGGAAGATCTCCGCGAGCTGTTCATAGCCCTCGCGGCGGGCCACTTCGGCAAAGTACGTGTACTTGTTGCGGGCCTGGGATTCGCCGGCAAACGCAGTGGCGAGGTTTTCGGCGGTCTTGGTGCCGGTCAGGCGCTTGTCGCCGGCGGCTGCTTCAGCGGGAGCATCCTTGACTTCTTCGAAGTACTCGGCGCCCTTGTGGCAGAGCGGGCAGACGAAATCGGCCGGCAGTTCATCGCCTTCATAAATGTAGCCGCAAACCTTACAACGGAACTTCTTCATATCTCATCAGCGCAAAGACTCCGGAACGTGCGTCAGGAGCCGGGCGCAGCCTCCTATATTCAAAAACAATTTGTTCGGGGTGACGGACCTCCCGCCGGCTTTCGCCGCAGGCAGACCGTAAAACGCACCTGTGAGAATCTTCCTTTTCGCACAGGACGCCGCCTCTGACAAGGCCTTTTCAACGAAAGGCGCAAGCCTCCGGCGGACTTACAGGCAAAGCCGCCGGACATGAAAAGCAGCTCATTGCGCTGCGCGCCCGAAGCATATCCGGACGTCTGCAGGCTGCAAGCCGAAATCCTTTTCGCGGCTCATTGTATGCCAAAAGGCGGCCGTTTCTCTTTCGCATAGAGGAAAGCAAATGCTGCGATAGGCAGGCCGCTGTAAAACTGCCAGCCTACAGTCGGCTTTGCATCACAAATAGGCCGGCTTATGCCAAAAATTCGCTATATTTCGGGTGTTCAACACCGCTCCTAGGGCATCTTGCATGTTCTGTAAAGGCTATGATGGGCGGTGAAATGAAGAAGCTTTCAAAGCGTTTGATTGACGAGAACCAAGCGGTCTGCGCGGAGAGCCTGAAAATCAAAAACATGATGCAGAATCCGCACCTGGCGAAGGCCATTGCCGACGCCGCCTGGGGCGAACTCTACCGAATGCTTGCCTACAGAGCGAAGAGAGCCGGAAAGCGATTCGTGTGCATCGACACGTTCTTTCCGAGTTCGAAGACTTGTTCGGCCCGCGGGCACAAGCTCGACAAGCTGGATTTGGCGACGCGGGAATGGGCTTGCCCGAAGTGCGGTGCCCGGCATGACCGCGATCGAAATGCCTCGAAGAACGTTCGGGCGGAAGGCATTCGAATGATGAAGGCGGCTGGGCAGACCGTCTTGAAGCGGGTTTTGCCCGCGTAGCTCGTCGAGAGGGTGTAAGTCTTCGAGACATCGAAGCAGTCCTCGATGAAGCGAGAAGCCTCGCCCGAATTCCTCAGAATTCGGACGGGGAGCTGTCACCCGAAAGGACAAGAAGGAAATGGAACATCTCGCAAAAGCCCTTGAGCAAACCCTGTCTCAAAACAAGGAGCTGATGGAGAACTCGCAAAAAATTTCCGAATCGCTCCTTAAAACAATCGAAAAAATGTCAGATGGCCTGACGAAGGCCAGCATTGAGGCCATGTCACCGATTGGCAGAAGTTGTGGAAAAATTTCACTTTTCAAGCCTGGTGAAAGCCAGCCTTTTGTTACTGCAGACAAGGAGCTTAAGAGCTACCTGGTTTCGCAGGAAACTCCGTCGATCGAGGAGTCGGGCACCTATACGGGTACCATCACGGAGCTTGACAAGATAGCCGGAACCTGCAAAATCAGCCTTCTCGATGACGACGATGACTCCCCACGGACGGCGGCGGAAATCCTTGATCCGAGCTTCAGGCTGGAAAAGAACAACATATACATTGTTGCGTTTTCGTCAGATTCTCCAATCTCATTCACAGCCAAAAGCCAGTTGGACAAAGACGGCAATATCGTGAAATTTTTTATCAGTGATGCTAAACCTGTGTAGCAATAGAAGAGATTACCTTGTTTGATGGCAAAGTTCGGCGTAGTAAGTGGACTCCTGACAAGTCCGTCTTACTAGCCGGACCCAAGTTCGATTCCCTGGACCGGCTTTTTAGGGCAATCCCTAATAAAACGGGGACGTTGCCGTCGTCACCAAAAGGCGACTTTTGCAACACCCCCTTCCAAGCTGTTTGCGGTCTTTTATGATCCGCTGTGTTATTGCCAGATGGTGCGGACGGTCGGACTCGAACCGACACGCATTAAAGCGTCAGAACCTAAATCTGGTGCGTCTACCAATTTCGCCACGTCCGCAGGGAGCGCGCATTTTACCCAAAGAAAAGCGCGCCCGGTGAAGTCAGCTTACTTCTTGTCCTTGCCGCAGCAGCACTCGCCTTCACCGTGGTGATGATGGCCTTCGCCTCCGCAGCAGCACTCGCCCTCACCGTGGTGATGATGGCCTTCGCCGCCACAGCAGCATTCGCCTTCTTCGTGATGATGATGGCCCTCGCCTCCGCAGCAGCACTCACCTTCATCATGGTGATGGTGGCCCTCGCCGCCGCAGCAGCATTCGCCTTCACCGTGGTGATGATGACCTTCGCCGCCGCAGCAGCATTCGCCTTCTTCGTGGTGATGATGGCCCTCGCCGCCGCAGCAGCATTCGTCATCATCATGGTGATGATGTCCGCCGCAGCCACAGCCGCATTCCCCATCGCCATGGTGATGGTGGTGGTGGTGATGGTGATGGCCTCCGCAGCCGCAACCGCAGCCGCCGTGATGCGGACGGGGCAGCGGAACGGGGATGAAGGGTTCGTCGGCGGCAGTCACCGTCAGGCCGACGCTCTCGAGCATGGCCTTGTACTGCTCGATGCCCGCCACGGCAAAGCCGTCTTCGGTCTGAGCCACGCGCACGCCGCGTGCGGTCAGGGCATACACGGCCTCCTGCATGAGGTTGAGGTCGCCCGTCACCTTGAAAATCTGTTCGACCGGAGCTTCAATCTTGTAGAAGCCGCCCTTTTCGTCGACAAGCACGTCGCCCACTTCGAGGGGACGCACCTCTCCGAGGGCGTTTTCGATCGACTCGCCGTCCACCACAAAGGCGGCGGGAAGCTGATGACGCTCGATAAACGTCAGACTGATCGGCTTGGCACGGTCAAGAATCGGCTTTGCGGGTTCGCTGTCAAGCGAAAGAAGCTTCGTAATGCGCATTTTTAGGAAATCTCACAAGAATTCGTCAAAAACAAGGCGCAAACAGTCGGGACGGGCCCGGCGCCTTTGATGTGCCGCACAGTCTATCAGCATTCCCGACCTTGCAGGACAAACCGCTTGCTGCGGCGGGTTTTTCAACCGAGGATCACCGAAAGCGCGTCTGTCAGCCGGTCCACGGCCTTCACCGTCAGGCCTTCAATCGGCGTTTTCGGCGCATTGGCCTTCGGGATGATGGCCATTGAAAAGCCCAGCTTGGCGGCTTCCTTCAAGCGATCCTGACCGCGCGGAATCGGCCGGATTTCCCCGGTGAGGCCCACCTCCCCGAAAATCACGGCTCCGGGCGGCAGCGGGTGGTCGGTGAGCGAACTCACCACCGCCATCAGCACCGCGAGGTCGCTGGCGGGCTCGGTGATCTTCACGCCGCCCACGGCGTTGACAAACACGTCCTTTTCAAAGCAGGAGATGCCGGCATGGCGGTGCAGCACAGCGAGCAGCATCGAAAGGCGCTGCCCGTCAAGGCCCACGCAAAGACGCCTTGGCGCGGGTGAATGCGAGTCGTCTGCAAGCGCCTGGATTTCCACCAGAAGCGGCCTTGAGCCCTCCTGCGTCACCATGACGACGCTGCCTGCGACATCGTTGCGGTGCTCGGAAAGAAAAATCGCCGAGGGGTTGGAGACGGCGCGCAGACCGCGGTCGGTCATGGCAAAGACGCCCAGTTCGTTGACCGCGCCGAAGCGGTTTTTAAAGGCGCGGATGAGCCGGAAGTTGCTGTGCGTGTCGCCTTCAAAGTAAAGCACCGTGTCGACGATGTGCTCGAGCACGCGGGGACCGGCAAGGGCGCCGTCCTTGGTGACGTGCCCCACAAAGATGAGCGCCGCGCCGGTGGTCTTTGCCAGCCGCGTGAGGCGCGCCGAGCATTCCCTGACCTGCGTCACGCTGCCCGGGGCGGAATCCAGCGCCGAACTAAAGAGCGTCTGAATCGAGTCGATCACAATGAACTGCGGCTTGGAGGCGGAAATTTCCGCTTCGATGCGCTCGAGTTCGATTTCGCTCATCAGCCGCATGCCCGCGGGATCAAGCCCGATGCGCTGCGCGCGAAGCGCGACCTGCGCGGCCGACTCTTCGCCGGACACGTAAAGCGCCGTGCTGCCCTGCCGCACCATGCGGTAGAGCACCTGCAGCAGCAGCGTCGACTTGCCGATGCCGGGGTCGCCGCCGATCAAGCCTACGCCGCCCGGCACCAGGCCGCCGCCCATGACGCGGTCGAATTCGCCGATGCCGGTGAGCAGCCGCGGCACCTCGCAGGCCTGCACCTCGGCAAGATCCACGACGCCGGCGCTGTCAGCAAGCGACGTCTGCCTGCGCGAGGCGCTAAAGCGCGCCTGGGAGGCCGTCGGCTCCCGGAATTCGCGCATGGTGTTCCAGGCGCCGCAGTGCGGGCACTTGCCCTGCCATTTGACGGTCGAGCCGCCGCATTCGGAGCAGACGTAATGAATCCTCGCCTTGGCCATGGACGCTTATTCCTTAATCGGAGGAGACGGGAACGCGGCTCGCGACCGCGCAAAGCAGTTCATAGCCGATCGTGCCGCAGCGTGCGGCAAGGTCGTTGACGCACACATGTTCGCCCCAAAGCTCCACGTCGCTGCCAACGCCGGCCTGCGGCAGATCCGTGACATCGATTGTGATCATGTCCATGGACACGGCGCCCGCCAGCGGGGCAAAGCCTCCGGCCACCCATGTGGGGGCGCCGTCGGGCATGGCGCGCGGATAGCCGTCGGCGTAGCCGCAGGCCACCACGGCGATGCGGCTCGGGCGTTGGGCACGCCAGCGGCTGCCGTAGCCCACGGCTTCGCCCGCCGCCACCTCGCGCACGGCGATGATGCGGGCGGTGAGCGTCATGGCTGGAATGAGTCCGAGCTCGGCCGAGGAAATCGACGCATCGGGACTGATGCCGTAGAGCACGATGCCGGCGCGAACGCCGTTGCCCTGCACCTGACTGTGCAAAAGGGCCGCGGCCGAATTGGCCATGCAGGCTTCGCCCCTGTCCAGCAGCGGCTGCATGCGCTCGAGCTGCCTTGCAACAGAAGCAGGCCCCTCAGCGTCAAAAGCCTTTTCGGCATTGGCAAAGTGCGTGACCGCATCGAGCACCTTGATGCCGGCAATCGAGCGCAGTTCGCGGGCGGCTTCTTCAACCTCCGCGGGCTGGAATCCCAGGCGGTTCATGCCCGAATTGACCTTGATGTGGACTTTGAGCTGCGTCAGATGCGCCTTTTTGAGAAGCTCGATCTGCCAGCGCGAATGCACGACCGGTTCAATGTCAAGCGCCTGCAGTTCGGCAATGTCGGAGGCGTCAAAAAAGCCTTCAAGCAGCAGAATGCGCTTTTTCCAGCCCATCTCACGGGCGCGCCGGGCCTCGCGCACTTCAATGAGCGCCAGGCCGTCGGCGTCGCGAAAGCCCTTGACTGCGTTTTCGAGTCCATGGCCGTAGGCGTTGGCCTTGACGACGGCCCAGAGCGTGCGCCCGTGCGCCGCCTCGCGCAGCCGGGCGAGATTGTGCTCGAGCGCCTTGAGATGAATTTTCGCCGAAATGGGTCTTGACATTTTCCTCTCGGACAAAGAATGATGAACAGCCTCGAATCCTACTCGAAAGGCCCGCCGCCGTCACGACCTCTCCTGCGGGCGGCAGCCTGAAAAATCGCCTTTTGGTGCAAGCCACGGCTCATGACGCTAATGCTAAACTGCGGGCGTTCTGTCATCCGGCCAGGCCGGTTTTGCCGGCGGCAAAGAAGTCACTTTTTATGAAGCGCGGGTTTTACAACATTCTTGCGGCACAATTTTTGTCCAGTCTGGCCGACAACGCCCTGCTGATTGCCGCCATTGCGCTTCTGGCGAGCATTCAGGCCCCCGACTGGATGACGCCGCTTCTCAAGCTCTTCTTTGTGCTGAGCTACGTCTGCCTTGCCGCCTGGGTCGGCATCTTCGCCGACCTCATGCCCAAGGGCCGGGTGATGTTCATCACCAACGCCGTCAAGGTGGCCGGCTGCCTCTTGATGCTTTTCGGCTCGCATCCGCTTCTTTCCTACGCCGTCGTGGGCATTGGCGCGGCGGCCTATTCGCCTGCCAAATACGGCATTCTCACCGAACTGCTCCCCCCGGAAAAACTGGTGATTGCCAACGGCTGGATGGAAGGCCTCACGGTGGTCTCGATCATTCTGGGCGTTGTGTTGGGCGGCGTGCTGATCAAGCCGGATGTCGCCGCCTACATTCTGCAGACGCTGCATCTGCCTGCCATCGGCCTTGACTCCGATCCGGAAGCCGCGCTTGTCGTCGTGGGCTTTGTCTATGCGCTTGCGGCCCTTGTCAACCTCACGATTCCCGATACGGGGGCGCGCTACGCAAGGCCGGATTTCGAGCCGGTCGCCTCGGTGAAAAACTTCATCGAGTCCTGCTCGCTGCTCTGGCACGACAAGCTGGGCCAGATTTCGCTTTCCGTCACCACGCTCTTTTGGGGCGCCGGCGCCGTGCTGCAGTTTCTGGTGCTCAAATGGGCCGAGCAGGCCCTTGGCATGCATCTCTCCGACGGCGCCATTTTGCAGGCCGTGGTCTCGATCGGCATTGCCATTGGCGCCGTGGGCGCGGCGGTCTTCGTGCCACTGAAAAAATCGCTTGTGGTGCTGCCGATGGGCGTAGCCATGGGGCTGCTTGTGGGGGCGGCAAGCTTTTACGATCAGTCCGTCTTCCCCGGAACCATTGAATTCATGGGCCTGCACATGCGCACGGCCGTGCTCGGGGCCTGCGTCATCATGATTGCCGTCGGCGTTCTCGCGGGCTTTTTCGTGGTGCCGATGAACGCCCTGCTGCAGCACCGCGGGCACGTCCTGATGAGTGCCGGACGCTCCATCGCCGTGCAGAACTTCAACGAGAACCTCTCGATTCTCACGATGCTCGGCATCTACTCGCTGCTCATTCACCTGGACTTCTCCGTGCAGGCGACGATGGTGCTCTTCGGCATCTTCGTGGCGTTGAGCATGTTCGCCGTGATCATGCGCCACCGCTCCAATCAGAAAAAGGGCGACAGCCTGCATCTGATCGGCGAGGAAGTCCGCCACACGCATCACATCGACAAGTCGTAGTCCGCACTTCCCGACGCCGGGCGGACCGGTTTGACGCACACTCTCTTCACCGACGCTGCTTGATGCCGTGACGGCCTGCACGAGGCCGCTTGTCCTCTTTTGTCCGCCGCATCAGGCTTTTGCGCCTTCCTTCCGGCACCGGTCGCTTTGCCTGCAACACGCCTCTCAGCCTGCCTCTGCGCATTCCACAAACGACGTAATGAGTCCCGGCTCCGCGCCGAGTCAGGCTCAGACAAGCACCATATGGCTCGAAGAAGCCAAGCGCCGGGCCCGGCAACCCATGCGGGTGCCACACGCTCGATGTTTGAAGGCCCTTCATCGACTCCGTCGGGCTCCTCGCGCACGTTCGAGCACCTTGCGTCCGGGTTCGCGGCTGCAGCGGGGGCTTCGACGGGCACCCCGGCACAGTCTGCACCTCGCTCATCCTACCCGCCCAACGTCTCCAAGCCCGGCAGCTCCACTTATGTGCCTTCCGATGAAACTCCTGAAGAAACGATTGCCCGGCTCAATGCCGAGACGATCCGCAGGTTTTTGAACAAGGGAAATTAGCCGTGGGCAGTCTGATGATTTTGTTTGGCGGCAATCAAGTCTGCAATTTGATCCGTGCAGACCGTTTTGCGTGCCTGCGCGAGGCAACAGGCCGTCTGCATATCCAACAGCAATCTCAAACTGATGTGCAAAGCCTTTTCAAGCCGGATAGCCATTTCAGAAGTAATCACCGACTGCCCGGTCAGGATTCGACTCATGGAGGAAGGCGAAACATGAATCGTCCTGGCAACTTCCGCTGCGGATAAATGTTGCGATTGCATTACATCTTTCACCAACAGTCCAGCAAAAGGAGGATTTTTCATTTCCGTCATTTAGTGGTGGCCCTGATCGTTGAGGATGAAAACATTGCCATTTTCAAATTTAAAAGTTAATCGCCAGTTGGCATTGACCTTAATTGACCATAAGTCCTCTCAGTCGCCTTTCAAGGAATGCAAGTACCAACCGGGGACATTGAGTTCATCAACACTAATTGCCCGATCCAAAGCAAACAGCTGCAATGACAGTTAAGGCGGCAGGCGGCCGGATCCTCTGCGTCGCCCGCCAAAAGCATCGCAGAAAAAGCAAAGCCGCACGCATCCTCAACATTTTCCTGTTGATCCTGAAAGTTTCATCTTATCCGATTGGCTTCTATATCGCCCCGGGAAAATCAATCGCGCGCCCCGCCGGTAAAGAGCCGCAAAGAAAAGCGCGTTTGTCAGAGTCTTTTTAAAAGGTTGAATACAACTTTTTATATTACCTCATCAGCATTCAAACCACATTTTCAACGGGCCGTGAAGACCGTGGTTCCGGTCACTGTCCGTTCATTCCTTCGGTGTTTCGCGTGAAAAATAAAGGTTCTTTTGTAGTCCGATAAAACAGAGTCCCATTTGCCTTTCCAAAAAAGCCGTCAACCGGCTCATGGTTCCTCCTTTTCCTCTGCTAAGATCCACCGCACGCGGCGCGGGTCGCCTTGCGCCGCATTCGAGAGACACACTTTTGTTCGAGAGACTGTTATGAGTTGCGAGATTTTTTCCCTCACCGGGCGCTACAGCCCTGCGGCGCGCCAGCAGGCCGCCGTCACCTTTCTGCGCACCCTGTCGGCCGAAAGCCGCGTCGATTTCTTCTTTGACCGGATTCCCTGCACCGACGGCAAGAGCGTCTGGCTCGGCCAAAGCATCCTTCCCTCCCCCTCCTTTGAGACCTGCACGCTCGGTCACGGCATCCACGAGATGATGCATGTGGCCCACACCGACTTTTCGAAGGTCCGCGGGCTTGAGCCCCTCACCCACAGGCTTCTCAACATTCTTGAAGACGTGCGCATCGAATCGATCGGCGAACGGACTTATCCGGGCTACCGTCTCTGGCGCGAGCGCCTCGCGGTGTTTTTCGAATCGACGGGCGGCGCCTGGACCGGTCTTCTCGGCCGCGACGAGTCCTGCCTGGAGCGGCTTCTCGGGTGGCTGCACTGCGAGCTTTTGGCGCGCATGGGATTTGAACCGGCACTGCGCCTTTTGTCGGCCACCCGCAACCGCTGCGGCTCGATGTCGGCGCGCGGCAGGCGCGAGTTTCTGAAAAAGGGCCTGGCGGCGCTCACCGCCCGCTCCACCGCGGAATGCCTGGAGCTGGCCAATGCCATGCGCAAGCTGCTTGTCAACGAGTGCCGCGCCGAGATGCAAAAACGGGCGGACGCCGACAAGGCCGGCGTTCAACAGCAGAAGCTCTCGCTTGAAGCGGAGCCGGCCGAACCTGCCGCACGCGAAGGCTTTTTCGTGCAGCTTTTCGTGGAGGCAAAGAAAATCCACCAGCAGAAAGTCCGCGCGTACGCCAAGGCGCGCAAGGCCTGGGAAGCGCAGCAGGCCGAACTTGCCCGGCAGACGCCGGAAAACGGTGAAAAGCCGCGCGAAGCCTACCGCGCCGGCGCGTGGCCGGAGGACGATGAAAAGAAAGGCGGCATGCTGCACGAAGAATTCAAGGCGCAGTATGCGCGCGTCAGAAAAGGGCTGCCGCAGCTCACCAAGCGCTTTCTGCGGCTTTTCATGACGCGCGACGCATACTCGGGCCTTACGCATGCGCGCGAAGGCGCAGAGCTTCGGGACGACTGGATCGACGCCATGGCCCGCACCGATGCGAGGCTCTTTGAAAAGGCTTTCGCGGGACGCTCCGTGAGCGCGGAAGTCTGCGTGCTGCTTGACCGCTCGGGCTCCATGGGCGTAGCCACCATGACGCTTGCCAAGGTTGCGGTCAACGCGCTGGTGGCGGCGCTTGCGCGCGTCAAGGGAACCCGGTCGCGCGTGGCGCTTTTCCCGGGCTTAAACGACGACGATGTGGCCGTTGCCAAGGAGGTGCGGGATTCGCTGCACGCCTTTGAGCGCAAGCTCCCCCTGATCGACGCCTTCGGCTCCACGCCCATTCAGGAGTCCATGCTCTGGGCGATCGACTCCTTTGCGCACTCGCGGGCGAGAAACAAGCTTCTGGTGGTGATCACCGACGGGCGCTTCAACCCGCAGCTCGCCGCCTCGCTCAACGAAAAAATGAAAAGCCGCGGCATTGAAGCGGCCTTGCTGTCGATCGGCATCGACAACAAGGCCGCTGTCGAAAATCATGTGCTGGTCAAAGAGGCGGGCGCACTCAACCGGGGGCTGTTGCAGCTGATCGCGCAGACCGCTTTTGCCAAAGCCCTGCGCGGCTGAGCGTCAGAGGTTTTCGCCGTACTTTTCCAGGCAGCGCTTCAAGTGCACGTCCTCTCCGAGATCGTCGTAGCACTCAAAGGGCTGGTGGATCCAAGGGCTGTCCTTGAAGGTGATCACGCTGTAGTCGGGCGTAAAGATCGAACTCGCCTTCACCCAGAGGACGGCCACGCGGATTTCGGTCACCTCCGGATAGCACTTGCGCAGATGCTCGACCACGCGCTGAATCGTCACGCCCGAGTCGCAGAGGTCGTCAACGAGAAGCAGCTTGCCCTTTAACTCGGAAACGCCCGTGATGTACTTGGCGATGTCGAGGTCGCCCTGCACGGTGCCTGCGGCTTCGCGGTAGGAGCTCGTGGTCATGAGCGCCAGGGGCTTGCCGTAGATGCGGCTGAAGAAGTCGCCCGGACGCATGCCGCCGCGCGCAAGGCACAAAAGCGAATCAAACTTCCAGCCGCTTTTGGCAACGCGCGCCACAAGACGCTCGCAAAGCTCAATGTAGGTATTCCAATCGTAGTAGGCGTGGGTGGTTTCAGCCATGGCTTCTGTCTTGACGTTGAGGGAATTCGGGTATGGCAAAAGGCGGATTCCTTGCGGAAACCGCCTTTGTCTCACTTGCTTACAGCCGCTGATTTTAACGCAGAGCGCCTTGTTGCGCTTGCGCTTTAAGCAAACGGGTCGTTCAGAAGAATCGTCTGGTTGCGGTCGGGACCGGTGGAGACGAGCGCGATTGGGCAGCCGGCGACTTCAGAGAGGCGCTGCAGATAGCGGCGGGCGGACTCGGGCAGATCCTCCCAGCGGGTGACGCCGAAGGTGCTCTCGTTCCAGCCCTCAAACTCTTCGTAGACCGCTTCGCACTTTGCGGCCGCATCAGCGCCGTAGGGCATGAGGTTCACGGACTTGCCGTCGACCTTGTAGCCCACGCCGAGCTTCACGGTCTTCATGCCGTCGAGCACATCGAGCTTCATGATCGCCAGACCGGTGAGGCCGTTGATCTGAACCGCACGGCGCAGCGCAGCGCCGTCAAACCAGCCGCAGCGGCGCGGACGGCCCGTCACGGCGCCGAATTCGTTGCCCCTGCGGCGCAGCTCCTCGCCCGTTTCGTCGTTCAATTCCGTCGGGAAGGGGCCCGAGCCCACGCGGGTGCAGTAGGCCTTGGTGATGCCGAGAACGTAGTTCAGGCGGCCGGGACCGACGCCGGCGCCGGCGCAGGCCGAACCCGCGACGACGTTTGACGACGTCACAAACGGATACGTGCCGTGGTCGATGTCAAGCATCGAGCCCTGCGCGCCCTCAAAGAGGAACTGCTTGCCCTGATCCATCTGCTCGTTTAATTCCGCGCTGATGTCGGCCACCATCGGGCGCAGGCGTTCGGCGTAGCCCAGGGTCTTTTGGATGACCTCCTCGGGATCAAGGGGTTCTGCGTGCAGATAGTTCTTGAGGATGAAGTTGTGCAGATCCATCACGCTGCGCACGCGCTCGGCAAAGCGCTCGGGGTCAAAGAGGTCGGCGACGCGCACCGAGCGGCGGGCGACCTTGTCTTCGTAGGCCGGACCGATGCCGCGACCCGTGGTGCCGATCTTCTTGTCGCCCAGGGCCGCTTCGCGCGCATGATCGAGCGCAATGTGATACGGCATGATCAGCGGGGCGTTGCCGGAGACGCGGATGCGGCTTTCGGCCTCCACGCCGTGGCTCTTCAACTCATCGATTTCGGCGAAGAAGGCCTCCGGCGAAAACACGACGCCGTTGCCGATGTAGCAGCGAGAATCCGGATGCATGATGCCCGAGGGAATCAGGCGCAGAATTGTCTTTGCTCCGTTGATGACGAGCGTATGGCCGGCATTGTGTCCGCCGTTGAAGCGCACCACGCCGTCAACGCGTTCAGTCAGCCAGTCGACAATCTTGCCCTTGCCTTCGTCACCCCACTGGGCACCGACAACCACGACATTTTTTGACATTTGGACTCCTTGCAAAACATCCGGAATTCAAAGGGCCTTGAGTTCAAAGCCCGCTGAGGTTCTAACCAATTCTTTTGTGACCATAAACTGCTCGGAAACGTCTTCCGTACGCTCACCGGGCAGCAGCCGCACCACGATCCTTCCCTCGCCGCGCAGCGCTTCAATTTTTTCTTCGAGGTCTCGGGCAAAGGGCTCGCGCACCACGATGGCCTCGGGCCGGTGCGACTGCGCCGCCTGCAGGCCGGCAAGCGCACGCAGATAGACCGTAAAGCCGCAGGCAGGACGCGAGCGGCCGAACGCAAGGCCGACTCCATCATAGCGCCCGCCCCGCAAAACCGCCTGAGCATAATTCGGTATGTTCACCGAGAAAGTGATGCCGGTGAGGTACTGATAGCCGTGCACGTCGCAGAAGTCCACGCTCACCTCGTCGGCGCCGCACAGGCCCGCGAGTTCGCGCACTTCCTTTAATGCAGCCAGAATCTCGGGCTTTTGCGGCAGCTTGCGCTCGAGCTCGTCGAGCACCGCGATGTCGCCGAAGGTGCTCACCAGAAGCTGCAGCGCCTCCTGCACCTCTTCGTCAAAGCCCGCGGCCGCCGTCTTGAGCGCCACCGGATCCTTCATGCGCAGGGCGCGCACCACGGCGTGCACGTTCTCATCGGTGATGCGCTCGCCTAAAAGCGCACGCAGAATCCCCGTGTGGCCGATGTCGATGTGCACGAAATCAATGCCGAGCTTACGCAGCGTCTTCACCGCCAGCGTCATGATTTCAGCGTCGGCCTGCTGGCCGCTTGCGCCGAAAAGCTCGACGCCTGCGACGACGGGCTCGCGGCTTGCAAGCGGATGCATCGGACGGGCATGGATGCAGCTGCCGGCGTAGCAGAGGCGGCTCACCCCCTTGCGGCCCAGAATATGCGCATCGATGCGGGCGCACTGCGGCGTCATGTCGGCGCGGATGCCGACCGTTTTGCCGGTGCCCGGATCCATGAACTTGAAGGTGCTGTTGTCAAGGTCGCTGCCGCTGCCGGTCAAAAGCGACTCCACATACTCCACCAGAGGCGGCTGCACGATTTCATAGCCGTGCACGATGAATAGATCCAGGCACTTGCGCCTGAGCGACTCAAGCGCGCGCGCTTCACGCGGCAGGATGTCGGCAAAATGCTCCGGAATCAACCAAATGCTCATTTCGTCCCTTACTTCCAAAAAATGGTGATCAGCCAGACGGCCGCAAGGCCTCCTGCAACAAGCGCCGCGCCGATGCGCACAAGCACGGCATCGGGCAGACTGCAGGCCGTGCGAACGGCCTCCTTCCACTTGCCGGGCGCAACCAGCGGCATGATGCCCTCAAAGACGGCCATAAAGCAAAGCGCCAGAACGATGGTCTTCACGCCGGTGGCCCTTTATTTTGCCTGCGAGTCCTTCATGAATTCGAAGAATTCGCCCGAGCCGTCAAGGACGATCATGTCGCTGTCCTTGCCAAAGCTCTGCTTATAGGCCTCAATGTTGCGGTAGAACTTCGCAAACTCGGGATCCTTGCCGAAAGCCTTGGCGTAGATGGCGTTGGCCTGGGCATCGCCCTCGCCCTTGAGTTCCTGTGCGTTGCGGTAGGCTTCCGCAAGAATCACGGTGCGCTCGCGGTCGGCTTCGGCGCGGATGCGTTCGGCTGCGGCCGCGCCCTTGCTGCGCTCTTCGCTAGCCACGCGCTTGCGCTCGGCCTCCATGCGGCGGTAGACGGATTCGGAGATTTCCGGCGTGAAGTCCACACGCTTCAAGCGCACGTCGACGATGTCGATGCCGATGTCATGCACGCGCGCCTGCAGGCCCTTTTGAATCTCCTCCATCGCCTTGTCGCGTTCGCGCGAGGTGATTTCGTTGACGGTCCTGCGGTTGACGGTCTGGTTCAAGACGTCGCGCAGCAGGGCGGCCACGCGGTCCTCGGCGGCGCGTTCATTGCCGATGAAGGACACCCAGTACTTGCGCGGATCGGCAATGCGCCAGCGCACGAAGCTGTCGATCAGAAGGTTCTTCTTTTCGCTTGTCTGCACAAGATCTGCATTGGGGGCGTCAAGCGTCAGGATGCGCTTGTCAAGGTACACGATGTTTTGCAGCGGTGCGGGCAGCTTCACATAAAGCCCGGGTTCGCTTTTGACTTCGCGCAGCTCGCCCAGGGCAAAGACCAGCGCGTACTCGCGCTCGCCCACCGTATACAGGCAGAGCTCGGCGGCGCCCACAGCGACCACGGCGGCCACAAGAAGAGACGTCAGTTTTTTCATACATCAGCGGGCGGCTGCAAGGCAGCTCCCCTACTCCTATTCAAATTCCTGCAATATGTCCGGTCTTTAATGATCAACGCTCGCGCAAAAGGGCGCGCGAGGCGTCCTGCGCCGTTGATCCCTGGCCTGCCGCGTCCGTGGAGGCGGCTGCGCCTGAAGCGGCCGCCTGCGGCTGCACCAGCGACTGGGGCTGCGCCTTTGCCGCGGCTGCGCTTTGCTCCAAGAGCTTGTCAAAGGGCAGATAAAGCAGGTTGCTTGCGCCCTGGGTCTGCACGAGCACCTTCTTGGTGCTGCTGTAGATGTCGCGCATCGCGTCCACATAGAGGCGGTCGCGCGTCACCTGCGGGGCCTTCTCGTACTCGGAGAGCACCTGGGTAAAGCGCGCCGCGTCGCCGATGGCGGTCTGCACCACGCGCGCCTTGTAGGCTTCGGCCTCCTGCTGCAGGCGGGCCGCCATGCCGCGGGCCACCGGCACCACGGCGTTGGCGTATGCCTGGCCTTCGTTGATCTGGCGCTCGCGGTCCTGTCCGGCCTTCACGGCGTCGTTGAAGGCGGCCTGCACGGGCTGCGGCGGCTGGGCGTTTTGAATGGCAACGCTCATCACCTCGATGCCGGTCTGATAGCGGTCGAGCATCGCCTGCATGGCGGCCTGCACGGCCGAGGCAATCTCCTGCTTGCTTTCAAAAAGCACGGAGTCCATGGTCTTGCGGCCCACGACTTCACGCATGGCCGACTCGGCGGCGTCAAAGACGCTTCTGTCCGGATCACGGCTGCGGAAGAGATAGTCCTTGGCGGCATGCGGCTTGATGCGGTACTGGACGTTGAACATCACGTCGACGATGTTTTCATCGTCGGTGAGCATCAGCGCCTCCTTCAAGCGCTGCGTCGTGCCGCGCATGCCGATTTCGGCCTTGCGCACGCTCGAGACGTCGACGATCTCCACGTCCTGGACGGGCCAGGGCAGGCGCCAGTTGATACCGGCCGCGCTGTCCTGCGTGTACTTGCCGAAGGTGGTCACCACGCCGACCTGGCCTTCGGGAACGATGTAGATGCCGCTTGCAAGCCACGCGAGCACGGCAATGCCCACCAGCCCCGCGATGCCGCGCGCGGAGAACCCGACCGGGTCGCGCCCGAAGCCGCGGCGCACGGAGCGGCGCGGTGCGGCCGGAGGCGGCGGCGGATTGTCGCCCGCCTCGTTCCGCCAGCCGTTGGCGTCGTTCTCATCGTCATTGCGGCTGCCCTGCCAGTCGTTTGTCCGGCGACGATTGCGGTCGTTGGTGCGGCCGCCCCCGAGAATGGAGTTGATCATACGGTTGAAGTCGTTCCAGAGCTGATCGAGGTCGCTGCCCCCGTTCTGTGCGCTGCGGCGGCCGGAATTGCCGCGGTCCCCGCTGCTGCCGGCAGACGCTTCGTCCCCGTCGCGGCGGTCGTCCTCGCGCCCTGGGTCGCTCTTTGCGCCCGCGTCCTTTTCATCCTTTTCGTCATTGCTCGGCTTGTTTGAGCCAGCTGAACGGCCCCATTGCGGGTCATTAAATGACATCTAGGTTTTCCCTTGTTTACTATTGAATTCTTGTCAAATCAGCCCGGAGGTTCTGCGCGGCGTGCCGTTTCGCACACCGCATCCAGGCGCATTGCCGCAGTTTAGCATTCGCGGCCGCGGCGCCCCGCGGTTTGCGCGGCCCGGCAAGCCCTGCGAAAACCCGCGAAATTGCAAGCGAATGTTCCGCGCGCACTTCGATTAAAGGAGGCTTTCCAGGGCTTTGAGGGCCTCTTCGTCGCTTGCCGTCTCGCGCCGCTCCTCCTCCCAGAATTCGGGCTCGCGCGGCACGCTTGCGTTTTCCTCGCGCACGCGGTGCGCGGCTTCGGCAAGAACGCTGCGAAGAGAATCAACGCCCGCGCCCGTGGCCGCGCTGATCGTCACCGAGCGCACCGAGCCGTCGGGCCGGCGCTGAACGGCGGGCTCGAGCCCCGAGAGGTCGCACTTGTTGTAGACCACGATCTGCGTGATTTCGTCGGCGCCGATCTGCTTTAAGACCTCGGCGACGGACGCCATCTGCTCTTCGCGCACGGGGCTTGCCGAATCCACCACATGCAGGAGGATGTCGGCGTGCACCGTTTCGTCAAGCGTCGACTTGAAGGCTTCGACGAGCTGGTGCGGCAGGCCGCGGATAAAGCCCACGGTGTCGGAGAGCACCACGGTTTCCTCGTCGCTCACCCAGCAGCGGCGCGCCGTCGTGTCAAGCGTTGCAAAGAGCTGGTCGGCGGCATAGGCCTTTTCGCGCACCAGGCGGTTAAAGAGCGTGGACTTTCCCGCATTGGTGTAGCCCACAAGGCTCACGGTGGGCGTGTCGCCCTTCAAGCGGCTGCGGCGCTGGGTGTTGCGCTGGCGCGCAAGCTTTTTGAGCTGCTCGCGCAGCATCTTCACGCGCGCGCCGATCATGCGGCGGTCAAGCTCAATCTGCTTTTCGCCGGGCCCGCCCGTTTTGCCGAGGCCGCCTCTCTGGCGCTCAAGGTGCGTCCAGCCGCGCACAAGGCGCGTGGAAAGGTGCTCAAGCCGCGCAAGCTCGACCTGCAGCCGCCCCTCCTTGCTTTTGGCGCGCCGGCGAAAGATTTCAAGGATGAGCTCGGTGCGGTCGAGCACGGGAAGGCCGACGGCGTCGGCGATGTTGCGCTCCTGCGCGGCAGAAAGCGCCGCATCAAAGACGATGCAGTCGGCCCGCGCGCCCTTGGCAAGCTGGCCAATCTCCTCGATCTTGCCGCTGCCGAGATAGGTGGCCGGATCGGGCTTTTCGCGCCTTGCCTGAATCAAGCCCACGGGCTCGAGGTTGTCCGAGCGCACGAGCTCGGTGAGTTCCTCGCCCGCATCAAAA
>CALXOY010000021.1 GCA_944390145.1 uncultured Duodenibacillus sp. | reverse complement strand
TGGCGCCGTTGGAATCGAAAGTACCGTTGGGCGCCGGACTGCCCTGCAGGAGAAATCCGCAGGAGTCAGAACGAATAAATGCTGAAAACTGCGCGGATGGAAGATTTGGCAGCTTTTAGCAAACGGTGATCAGTAGCAGGAGCCGACCACTTCCGGCACCAGCGTTTCGATTTCCTTTCCTTCGGCGTCATAGAAGGTGAGGCCCTTGTCGCTTTGCGAGACGCTGCGCGACTCGTTGATCACCTTGAGCATTCTCGCTTCAAGGGCCATGTACTGCGGGCCGCACATGCGGCGGGTGACGCCCACCTTGTCCATGAGGATGCTGTGGCCGTCAAACTCAAAGGAGCCGGTGGCGCGGTTGCAGCCGAGGTCGCCCGTGACGCGGTTTCCCGGCAGGAATTCGAGATAGGGGACGGCGTCGCAGTCGGCGGTTTTCTCAACCTGCAGCATCCAGGAGGTGTTCTCGAGAACCACCGGTTTGGCCTGCGAGCCCACGCCGGTTGTGGAGCAGCCGGCAACAGCCGCGCAGAGCACCGTGCCGAGAGCGAGCGCTTTGAGAACACTTTTCATGGGAAAACCTCCAAATTGCGAATAACGGAAATGTCCGCGATTGTACCGGTGCGCCATGAGGCTTCGCTTAAACGGGCGGCGGCCGCGCACGAAAAAAACGGAAAGGCGGGGAAACGCCCTTCCGTCAAAACAACAACAAATCAAACCAAAGGAGACAGGTCAAATTCATCGGAAATCGCATGCTCTTGACCTTGATGCACACTTTACGGGAGAGGGCCGCCTGCCTGTGAAAGCGATTCCGTCTGAACGCAACAAGATGTATCCGCAGGAGCTTCAAAAAGAGCCCTTTGTTTTCTCTAAAATGCATCTCCCCGCGCGGGCGGCCGCATAAATCCGGCTCCGCCTGTTTTTCCGGACGGATACGTTCGTTAACGTCTCCTCAATTTTTCACACTGTTTGCCGCTTCACCTGCGTCATTGTCTGCCTCATGACCACGCTTGCACTGATTGTTCTGGCTAATGCACTCACGCGGCTTGCCGCCGTGGGGCTTGCGTGCGTGCTCTCCTTCAAGGTCTTTGCGCGCTGCGGCAATCTGGTGTCCGCGTTTGCGGCGGGCCTGCTTTTAACAATTGCCTGCACGCACTTGATTCCCGAGGCGGTGGAGTCGGGCATCGATGCGCACAATGCGGGGACGGCGCTGCTTGCCTCCTTCGTCTTTTTCCTGCTTCTGGAGTGTGTGTTTGCGAGCATCGGGGGCCACATGCACACCATCACGCGCGTGCGCAAGGTGCCGGTGCTCCTGGGCGGCGGGGTGCGCTGCGAGCGCATCACCTGCAAGGGCGCTTCGGCGGCCGTTCCGGTGCTGCTCGCAGGCGCCGCCTCCCACAGCTTCGTTGACGGCGTGCTCGTTGCCGCCTCCTTTTCGATGGATGCCGCTGGAGGGTGGCTGGTGGCGGCCGCCGTAGCCGCGCACGAGCTGCCGCAGGTGACTGGCCAGCTTGTCATTCTCACGCAAAACGGACTTGACCGCCGGCGCGCCGCGCTCTACGTGCTCTTGGCCTCGATGGCAAGCGTGGCGGGGGGCGTTGCCGCCTGGTCGCTGCTTTCCAGCATGCAGTGGCTCGTGGGCTACGCGATGCTGCTTTCGGCGGCAAGCTTTATTTTCATCGTGCTATCCATCCTCGTGCCGGAACTTATGCCGGCGCACGAGGAGGGCCGCCCGTTTCCGGCGGGATTGCTTGCAGCGGTGGCCGCGGGCGTTGCCGCCTCGCTTTTGATCCTCGAGCCCCTGCACGAGCAGACGCATGCATTAGCGGGCGAAGCCGGCCACGCGCACGACGCTCAAGTGATCGTGCAGGACGCGGATCGACAGTAAGCCATGGCAATCAAGATTTTTGACTTTGAGTGCATCAACGGCCACCGGTTTGAAGGCTCGTTTGCCTCGCTCGCCGAAATGCAGGAGCAGCTTGAGGCGGGTCTCGTGCGCTGCCCCGTGTGCGACGCAAAGGAGGTGAAAAAGCTTCCCACCGCCGCGCACATTTCGGAGGCGGCCGCGAAAAAGCACCGCCGCCGCGAATTGCAGTTTGCTGCCGAAGCGCTCATGCGCGAAGTGAGCAAAGCCGCCGAGAATGCCGAGGATGTGGGCGAAAATCTGGCGCGCGAAGCCCGGCGCATGCACCGCGGCGAAACGCCGCGGCGCCTGGTGAAGGGGCAGTGCACCGAAGAAGAAGCCCGCGAGCTTCTTGAAGAAGGCATCGGTCTTTTGCCGGTGCCGGAATCAAGCGGCAAAACCCTGAACTGATGAAAAAGCAACATGACAAACGAAACCCAGCCGCTCACCACCGCCAACCGCCCCGTGCGGCGCCGCAACCGGTGCCTCACGCAGGAGGAGGCGCTCGAAGTGCTGCTTGCCACCGATCATGCGGTGTTGAGCACCGTCGACGCCGCGGGCATTCCCTACGGCGTGCCGGTGAGTCCCGTTTACGTCGACGGGAAGATTTATTTTCACGGGCTCTCGCTTGCGGGCGGCCGCAGGGCCGACAATATTGCAGCAAACCCCAACGTGAGCCTCTGCTTCATTCAAAAGCAAACGACGCTGCAGGAGCACTATTCGGTGGACTACGCGAGCGCCATCGTAAGCGGGCGTGCGCACCGCGTCACCGATCCCGGGGAGTGTCAGGTGGCCCTTGAAGCGCTCTGCCGCAGGCACTGTCCGGACCGGCCGGTGGAGGAGTGGCGCGCTGAAATCCGCAAGCACGCCAAGGCGACCGGCGTCTGGCGCATTGACATCGACTCGATCACCGGCAAATCGCGCGCGGGTTCGCGCGTGAAAAAGCCCGCGGCGGCATAGTCCCTGCGCCCGCTACAATGCGGCGCAGTGTTTATCCCTCTTTTTGTAAGTCAGTTTCCAGCATGCACATTCTGATCAGCAACGACGACGGCTATTCCGCCCCCGGCATTGCAGCGCTTGCGCAGGAGATGCGCCGCTTCGGGCGCGTCACCATCGTCGCCCCCGAACACAACCAGAGCGGCTCGAGCAATGCGCTGACGCTCAACAAGCCGCTCACGGTCACCAACGCCGGCCCGGACGTGTTCGTGGTAAGCGGTACGCCCTCGGACTGCGTGCATCTGGCAATGACCGGGCTTTTGGACGACCGCCCCGACCTGGTGGTCTCGGGCGTCAACTGCGGCGCCAACATGGGCGACGACACGATGTATTCGGGCACGGTTGCGGCGGCAATCGAAGGCTACATTTTCGGCGTCGACTCCTTTGCCTTCAGCCAGATCGACAAGGGCTGGGCGGAGCTTGCCTCGGCCGCCGCCATGGCGGGCCGCATCGTCGAGCGGTTTCTCTCGCGCCGCGAAAAGCAGCCGGCCGAGCCGATGTTATTGAACGTCAACATGCCCAACCTGCCGCTGCACGCCATGCAGGGCATCCGCACCACGCGCTTGGGCAGACGGCACAACGCTGAGCGCATGATCAACGAGACCAATCCCCGCGGCATGCCGATCTACTGGCTTGGCGCCGCCGGCAAACCGCGGGACGCCGCCGAAGGCACCGACTTCTGGGCCACGCAGCACGGCTTTGTGTCGGTGACGCCCCTGCAGATCGATCTCACGAGCCACCGGCAGATGCAGCGCGCCGCCGAGCTCGTCGAGGACAAGACCGGGTTTGCTGAAAAATAGACACAATTTCCGGCGGACCGCCCGCGGCTTTAGCCGTTACAATCAAACGATTAAGGCGTGCAGGCCGTGCAGAACGCAGCCTGTAGCGCAAAGAGATTCTGTGGAAGGGAAAAAGCGGCTTGCAGCGGGTGCGTGAGAAAGCCCGCCGCTTTTTCACAAGGAAGGTGAGGTTTTTCCATGCGCATGCGTAGTTTGGCCGCTCTCTGCGGCTTGGTGTTTCTGGCCGGTTGTTCGTCGGTTGATCTGGTCGCGCCCATTGAGGACCGCAGCACGCCAGCCCCCGAGGTGACCGTGCCGGTGCAGTCCTCCGACGCCCAGTCGGTGCCGGTGCCGCAGGACAATACGTTTGAGCCCAAGCACCTTGTGTCCGAACCCACGCCGCAGGCAAGCGGCCGCACGCACGTGGTGGAGCATGGCGACACGATCTACAACATCAGCATGCGCTATGGCGTCAATCCCCGTGAACTGATGCTCTTAAACGGCGTGCAGGATCCGACGCAGCTCTCGATTGGCCGTGAACTGCAGATTCCGGTTTCGCGTGAAGACGGCAGCGTGCAGCAGGCCGCGCCCGCTTCCGGCGTGGAGGGGCAGGATCTCACTGCAACGCCGCCCACCGTGCAGGTTGCCACGCGCCCTGAAACCGCCAGCCAGGCCGCCGAGCGCCGCGCCGCAGAGCAGCAGCAGCGCTCGGAAGCCGCCGCCCGCGGTGAAATCGAAATCCGCTGGCCGGTCGAGGGTCCCGTGATCGCCGACTTCAACCGCACCGGCACGCTCGGCATCGACATCGGCGCCTCCAAGGGTGATCCGGTGATGGCCGTTTTGGACGGCACCGTGCACTACATCGGCAACAACAACGACGGCTACGGACAGTTCGTGCTCATCCGTCACAACATCCGCCTGCCCGGCAAGCCCACCGCCCCGGTGGTGACCGTCTACGGCAACCTGAGCAAGGTGATCGTGAAGCTCAACGAGAGCGTGCGCGCGGGCCAGAAGATCGCCGAAGTGGGCGACAGCGGCTCGGGCGTGGAGAAGCTGCGCTTTGAGCTGCGCCAGGGCGGCCAGCCGCTTGACCCGATGCGCTATTTGACCAAGCGCTGATCCTGGAGCTTTCGCCCTTAACGCCAATCAATCCCCCGTACCCTGGCGTACGGGTTTTTCTTGTCATTTGCAAAGTCAGAATTTATGAGTCCCCGCAAGGAAAAAATCCGCCCTGTGTTTGAAGCGCATGTCGACAAACTCGATGCCGAAGGGCGCGGCGTCGCCCGCCGCGAGGGAAAGGTGGTCTTTATTGAGGGCGCGCTGCCCGAAGAAGACGTGCTCTACGAGCAGATCCGCAACAAGCCGAACTACGAAGTGGGCGTTGTGAAGGAAATCCACACCGTGAGCCCCCTGCGCGTTGAGCCCGCCTGCCCGAACTTCGGCATTGGCCCGGGCAGCTGCGGCGGCTGCGTGATGCAGCATCTGGACGCACGGGCGCAGGTGGACTTCAAGCAGACGGTGCTCACCGACGCACTCTGGCACATCGGCAAGGTGACGCCCGAGTCGATTCTCGAGCCCATCGTGGGCGAGTTCTGGGGCTACCGGCACCGTGCGCGCCTTACGGTGCGCAACGTGCCCAAAAAGGGCGGGGTGCTGGTGGGCTTTCACGAAAAAAGCTCGAGCTATGTGGCTGACATGAAGGAATGCCTGATTCTGCCCAAGCACGTCTCCGACATGCTGCCCGCGATGCGCGAGCTGGTGGCAAGCCTCACGATTGCCGCGCGCCTGCCGCAAATCGAGGTGGCCGTGGACGGCGAGGGGCACACGGCGCTCGTGTTGCGCATCCTTGAGCCCTTGGCAGCAGACGATGTGCAGAAAATCGAAGCGTTTGCGCAGGCGCATGCCGTTGACATCTGGCTGCAGCCCAAGGGCCCGGATTCGGCATACCCGATGCACGAGGAGGCCCGCGACCGCCTGCAGTTGAAGCTCGAAGCCTTTGACGTTTCAATCAGCTTCAAGCCCACGGACTTCACGCAGGTCAACCACCGCGTCAACCGTGAGATGGTGAGCCGCGCCGTCAAGCTTTTGGAACTGGAACCCTCCCACAAGGTGGCGGACTTTTTCTGCGGCCTGGGCAACTTCACGCTGCCGCTTGCGCGCTGCGCGGGGTTTGTCACGGGGCTTGAAGGCAGCGACGCCCTCGTGGAGCGCGCCCGCGCAGGCGCCAAGGCAAACGGCCTAGCTGACAAAACCGACTTTGTGGCGCGCAACCTCTTTACCTGGAACACCGAAGACTGGGACGCCTTGTGGGAGAAGATGGGCTCAATCGACCGCGTGCTCATCGATCCGCCGCGCGAAGGCGCCATGGCGCTGGCTCAGACGCTTGCCAAAATCGATAAGAAGCCCGCGCGCGTCGTTTACGTTTCCTGCAATCCGGCTACGCTTGCTCGCGACTGTGCGATTTTGCATCACGAAGGCGGCTGGCGCGTGCGCGCCGCCGGCGTCATGAACATGTTCCCGCACACCGCGCATGTCGAAAGCATTGCGGTGCTGGAGTCGGGCAGCGGCGACTGACGCTATTTGAAGCCCGAACCAAAAGTCTGAAATCCCGTCGGCCGAAAAGCTGTACGGGATTTCAATCTTTTTGCGTTATACGAAAAAAGCCTCCCGGCGGGAGGCTTTTCAGAATTCATCCGGAAAAGGATTATCTGTTGCGGAATTCGGGCGTCAGGAACTGATCCTTGTCGGCTTCCGTCAGACCCTGCGAATAGAGATAATCGCGGAAGGCCTTCTTCATATTGCCCTTGCCGGACCATTCGATGCCGGTGGGGGTGCGGTACTTCACAGCAGCCGGGCCGCGCGGGCGAAGAACACGCTTGGTGTCTTCGGGCTGGAATTGAAGTTCATAGCTGTGAATGCCGAAGTCGTTGATCACTTCCTGAACGAATTTGATGGCGTCTTCCCTGGCGGCCTTCATCTTTTCGCTCAGCTCGGTCTGTTCGGCGCGCAGCGAGTCGTAGACATGCTTGAAATCAGAACTCATTAAAGTTGCTCCTGATGGATTAAAAGTCTCCCGGGATATATTCTCTGCTCAACAAATATATCCCTTATGTTCGACGCGAAGTATACATGGAAATCCGGCTTTGTGCGAAAGTATGCAAACGAAATCAAACAATTTAAAAAACTTTGCGGAAGATTTCCCTTGCTTTGACCGCATACGGCGTTTGACGCACCGGCAAAAGCGCCTCTTTCAACATTGCCAATTGTCGTGAAGCGTCCGAAAGGCCCGGAGACTGTCCTCACGCAAATGCCTTGACGGGCGTTTGGCAGAAGGCGCCGATAGTGGTTAGGGTTTTGTCGGGGGCGATGCTTTAGCTAAAAGGTACCCCGAAGGGCTTGCGGCGGATGCGGACGGCCGAAATTGCAACCGCTTTTCACTTTCAGACGGGCGCCGGCGGCCCGCATGATAAAATCGCGCGTTGAATTTTTAAGAGGGCTGGGGGCGGTGCGCCCGCAGCCCTGAAACCCGTGCCTCTCTTTTTTATAAAGGGCGGGCCGCCTGTCTTTTTTCATCAGTTCACTTTTTTCAAGAGAATCAAATGGCTATTGAGCGCACTCTTTCCATCATCAAGCCCGATGCAGTTGCCAAGAACGTGATCGGCCAGATCTACACCCGTTTCGAAAACGCCGGCCTCAAGATTGTCGCCGCCCAGATGCTTCAGCTCTCCAAGGCTGAGGCCGAAGGCTTCTACGCCGTGCACAAGGAACGTCCCTTCTTCAAGGATCTCGTTGCCTTCATGACCTCCGGCCCCGTGATGATCCAGGTGCTCGAAGGCGAAGGCGCCATCGCCAAGAACCGCCAGCTCATGGGCGCCACCGACCCGAAGAAGGCTGAAAAGGGCACGATCCGCGCCGACTTTGCTGAAAGCATCGACGCCAACGCCGTGCACGGCTCCGACGCTCCGGAAACGGCCGCCGTTGAAATCGCCTACTTCTTCCCGACGCTTGCCATCTGCTCGCGTTAATTTGAAGATGCAGCAGGCCGGATTGTGATCATGCAGGAAACCCAAAGTCAGACCGACGGGCGCGTCAATCTTCTGGGCTTTGATGTCGAAGGCATCAAGGCCTGGTGCGCCGCGCTCGGAGAAAAGCCCTACCGCGCCGTTCAGCTTTCGCGCTGGATGCACCGGCATTGTGAGGACGACTTTGACGCCATGAGCAATCTGGCCAAAAGCTTCAGGGCCAAGCTCCACGACTTGGCCTACATCAAAGCGCCGCCCGTGATCACCGTCAAGCACTCAAGCGACGGCACGCGCAAGTGGCTCTTTGATGTGGGAAACGGCAACGCCGTCGAGGCGGTGTTCATCCCTGAAGACGACCGCGGCACGCTGTGCATTTCCACGCAGGCGGGCTGCGCCATGGGGTGCCTGTTCTGCTCCACCGGCAAGCAGGGCTTCAACCGCAACCTCACGACCGCGGAGATCGTGGGGCAGCTCTGGCACGCCGAAAGGACGCTTCGAAAAGAGGCGGGCGTGACCGACCCCAACGACCGCATCATCAGCAATGTCGTGCTGATGGGCATGGGCGAGCCGCTGCAAAACCTCACCAACGTCATTCCCGCGCTGCGGCTCTTTTTGGACGACAACGGCTACGGCCTGTCGCGCCGCCGCGTGACGGTTTCGACCTCGGGGCTGGTCAATCAAATCGACAAGCTCGCCGCCGAGGTGCCGGTGGCGCTCGCCGTGAGCCTGCACGCGCCTGACGACGCGCTGCGCGACAAGATCATGCCGGTAAACCGCAAGCACCCCTTGGAGGACCTGATGGCCGCCTGCAGGCGGTATCTGAAGGTCGCCCCGCGCGACTTCATCACGTTTGAGTACCTGATGCTGGGCGGCATCAACGATCAGCCCGTGCATGCCCGCAAGCTGATTGAACTGGTGCGCACCGTGCCCTGCAAGTTCAATCTCATCACGTTCAATCCCTTTCCGGATTCCGACTTGAAGCGCCCCGCGCGCGAGACGGTGCTCGCCTTTGCCAAGATTCTCAACGATGCGGGCATCGTGACCACGATCCGCAAGACGCGCGGCGACGACATCGACGCGGCCTGCGGACAGCTTGCCGGCGAAGTGAAGGACAGAACGCGCAGGGCCGAGCGGCTGCTCGAGCAAAAGCGCGCCCTGGGCATCCTGCCTGTGAAGTAAGGCCCGCCGGCCCTCATGCGTTAAAGGAAGGTTTGACATGGCTCAGAAGACGATCGCCGTGCATCCGGCCGATGCAGCGCCCGACGCGCCAAGCGTCTGGAGCAAGCGCAAGCCCACGCATCCGGTGAAGGTGACAAACGGCTCGGTGACGGTGCAGATCGGCGGCGGCGCCCCCGTCGTGGTGCAGTCGATGACCAACACCGCAACCGAGGATGCCGCGGCAACCGCAGCGCAGGTCAAGGCGCTTGCCGCCGCGGGCAGCGAAATCGTGCGCATTACGGTCAATACGCCGCAGGCTGCGGCAGCCGTTGCCGAAATCCGCGCGCGGCTTGACGACGAAGGCGTCTTCACGCCGCTTGTGGGGGACTTTCACTACAACGGCCACAAGCTTCTGAAAGACTATCCGGCCTGCGCGGCGGCGCTCTCCAAATACCGCATCAACCCGGGCAACGTCGGCAAGGGCGAGCGCCACGACGACAATTTCGCGACGATGGTGAAAATTGCCGTGGAAAACGACAAGCCCGTGCGCATTGGCGTAAACGGCGGCTCGCTCGATAAAGAGCTTCTCGGGGCGATGCTCGAAGCCAACCGGGCGCTCGCAAAGCCCCGTTCGGTGCGCGAAGTCACCCTGGAGGCGATCGTGCAAAGCGCAGTGCAAAGCGCGCAGAGAGCCGAGGAGCTTGGCCTGCCGCCGGACCACATCGTGCTCTCGACCAAGGTGAGCGACGTGCAGGATCTGGTGGCAGTCTGCCGGCGCTTGTCGCAGCTCTCAAGCTGGGCCCTGCATCTGGGCCTCACCGAGGCCGGAGGCGGCACCAAGGGCATTGCGGCAAGCTCTGCGGCGCTTGCCGTGCTGCTTGCCGAAGGCATCGGCGACACCATCCGCATTTCGATTACGCCTGCTCCGGGCAAGGCCCGTGAAGAGGAGGTGTATGTCGCGCAGGAGCTGCTGCAGAGCATGGGCCTGCGCCAATTCGCCCCGCAGGTGGTTTCCTGCCCCGGGTGCGGACGCACCTCCAGCGACCTTTTCCAAAAAATGGCGCTGGAAACGCAGCAGTACCTGCGCGAGCGCTCGCCTGTCTGGCGCCTGACGGCACCGGGCTTTGAAGCGATGACCGTGGCCGTCATGGGCTGCGTGGTCAACGGCCCGGGCGAGAGCGCCAACGCCGACATCGGCATCAGCCTGCCGGGCAGAGGCGAGTCGCCGGTTGCGCCCGTTTTTTGCGACGGCGTGAAAAAGGCCTCTTTAAAGGGCGAGACGATTATGAGCGACTTCAAGGCCATGATCGACGCCTACGTGGCCGCGCGCTGGGGCGTGAAGGCCGGGCAATGACCAATTGCAGCAACACATCACAAAAAATAAGGACAACAGGACAATGGCAAAAGTGAAGATTGCCGGCATCAAGGGCATGAACGACATGCTTGCCGACGACGCAGCCGTTTGGGAGAAGTTTGAGGATACGGCCCGCGCTGTGGCCGCAAGCTACGGCTACCGTCAGATCCGTACGCCGATTCTGGAGGCCACGGGGCTTTTTGCCCGCGGCGTGGGGGAGGCCACCGACATTGTGGAAAAGGAGATGTACTCCTTCACCGATTCGATGAACGGCGAGGCGCTCACGCTGCGCCCGGAAGGCACGAGCGCCGTGTGCCGCGCCGCCATCGAACACAACATCACCTACAACGCGCCGCAGCGACTTTGGTACTTCGGGCCGATGTTCCGCCACGAGCGTCCCCAGCGCGGCCGCTACCGCCAGTTCTATCAGTTCGGCTGCGAGGCCCTGGGCTTTGCCGGGCCCGACGTCGACATTGAGCTTCTTGCGCTCACCGCGCGCCTGTGGAAGACGCTCGGCATCACCGCAAGCCTGCAGCTCAACAGCCTGGGTGCAGCCGACGAGCGCGCCCGTCACCGCGAAGCTCTGGTCGCTTATTTTAACGACAACTACGATGCGCTTGACGAAGACTCGCGCCGGCGTCTCACCACCAACCCTCTGCGCATTCTCGACACCAAGAACCCCGAGATGCAGGAGCTGGTTGAAGCCGCGCCGCGCCTTCTGGACTATCTGGGCGAAGACTCGCGGCGCTTTCTGGGCATGCTCGAAGCCGGCGTGCAGGCGCTTGGCATCGACTACACGATCAATCCGCGTCTGGTGCGCGGCCTGGATTACTACAACCACACTGTCTTTGAGTGGGTGACCGATCAGCTCGGCAGCCAGGGGACGATCTGCGGCGGCGGCCGCTATGACCCCTTGATCGAAATTCTGGGCGGCCGTCCCACGCCTGCGGCAGGCTTTGCCATGGGTGCGGAGCGCGTGATCGAGCTGGTTCGTGCCGCGGGCGGCGACAAACCCGCCCCCGCCTGCGAAATCTACATTGCCCACCAGGGCGGACACACCGAGATGACGGCCCGTCAGATCGGCGAGAAGCTGCGCGACGCCGGCCACCGCGTGATCGTGCACGCGGGTCCGGCCAACTTCAAAAACGGCATGAAGCGCGCCGACCAGTCGCTTGCCCAGTGGGCGGTGCTGTGCGGTGAAAATGAAGTGAACGCCGGACAGGTCGCCATCAAGCGCCTGCGCGACGCCCGCGGCGAGCAGCAGTTTGCCGAGCAGATGGTCATTGCGATCGAGACGCTCGAAGAGGTTTTCGGCGCCGGACAATAGGCGTTTATGCGGTAGCGGCGCTGCAGCCGCCTTCGACAGAGACTGCAGCGTCCAAGCGCCATTTCCATTGCCGTCGGCGCGCAGGCGTTCAAGCTGCGCAGCCGTTACGGGTCGGCAGGAGGCAGGCCGACAGCCGCCAGCTGCATCGAGCGGCGTATCCAAAGCGCAAAGAAAGGATCCTCCAGTGCAAAGTCCTCATCCTTGATGAGTAGCCCTTCCTTTTTCAGACGGGCGACGGCGCTGTAGAGCGTGCTGCTCGGCACGTCTTTGATTTCCTGCAGCTTTTAGCCGCGGGAAAGCACCTCCAGAATCCTGCGGTTCGTGCGGTTTAGCCGCGACCATAAAACCATGTAGGTCGGCGAAGGGCTTCTCAAGACGGCGTCTGCGGCCGAACTGACCGCCGCCTGATCGGCGCTGCGAACGCATGAATCCCAGAAAACCGCCGCCAGCTGCTGCGTGTAGAAAGGATGGCATTGTGTGAGTTCCAGGATTTGGCTGGCGTCTTCCCGGGGCCGGTCCTAGCGCAGCACAGCCAGCCGGTCGTACAGAAAGGCGTGAAAGTCTTCGTACGGAATCCGGCCAAGGCGCATCAGCGCTCCGAAATGGAAAAAAGGAGACTTGATGTCTTCGAAGATGGCCGTCATCATGCCTTCATCACTGCCGGGGAACAGGTAGTTGATGTTCTTTTGCAGCTGCATGACGCCGCGAAGCAGTTTGTCGGTGCCGGGCTCTCAATTGGGCGGAATTGAGCGCATCGATTTTCAATCGCTCAAGCAGGACATCTTTTGTGACAAAGAGAAGCCGGCGGCAGCCCGCAAGCCCGCGCGAGACAGCGCCCGGCAATTTGGTGCGCAGTGCGCGAAAGGCTACAATGCCCCTTTAGCCTGCGAGGCCCGGCTTGAGCGGCCTTGCGCAAATGGAATCAAAACCACGGGCCCGGCTTGACATGGCGGCCCGGCAGCAGAAAAGAAAACGGCACTTATGGCATACGATTTGGAAGAACAAGAGTCCCTGGCGCAATTGAAAGCCTGGTGGGACAAATGGGGCAACCTGACGCTCACGCTCATTACCATCATCTGCCTGGGCTTTGCGGCCTACAACGGCTGGAACTGGTACAAGCGCTATCAGGGCGGCAAGGCGACGGTGGCCTACGTGCAGCTGCAAAACGCCTACGTGCAAAACGATGAAAAGAACGTCCGTTCGCTTTCCGACGGCATCATGAAGGAGTATTCCAGCCACGTCTTTGCTTCGCTTGCGGGCCTTATGAAGGCCAATGTCGAGCACAAGGCGGGCAATCTTGACGCCGCGCGCGATGCGCTCAACTGGGTGATCAACGAGGGCGGCCATCCCGAGTACGCCACGGTTGCCCGCGTGCGCCTGGCGGGCGTTGAGCTTGACGCCGGCAACAAGGAGAAGGCAAAGGCCGCGCTTGACGCCGTTGATCCCGCACAGGCGGGCGAACCGATGGTCCTTGACCGCAAGGGCGACGTGCTGCTTGCGATGGGCGACGCAGAAGGCGCCCGCAAGTGCTGGCAGCAGGCCCTGGAAGCCGACGCCGCCTCGGGCGAGCTGCTGGCTCTTTTGAGCCTGAAGATTCAGGCCCTGCCCGAACAGAAGTCCTAAACAACACTGACTGCAGGCCGCAGAAACTGCGGTCTGCTGCAAATGGAGCTTTCCCGTGAACATCAAACTCAAACGCACCGCCGTGCTTGTCTCGGCCCTTGTGGGCGCTGCGCTTGCAGGCTGCAGCACGACCTCGCATGAACCCGCCGAACTCGAGGACATCAACGAAGTCGTTGAGGCCGACAAGGTCTGGTCCGAATCGGTGGGCGAAAGCGCCACCGGACTTGTTGCGCCGGCTGTGACGCAGTCGGGCATCTATACGGCAGGCGGCGACACCGTCTACAAGATTGATCCCCGCACCGGCGACAAGCTCTGGGAGGCCGAGACCGACGCGGAAATCTCCGCGGGCGTCGGCAGCGACGGTGAATTCGTCGCCGTGGGCACCGTCAAGGGCGAAGTCCAGGTGTTCGACGGCGAGGGCAAGCATCTCTGGGGTGCAAGGCTTTCCTCGGAAATGAGCGTGCCGCCGCTGGTGGGCGCGGGTCTGGTGATTGTGCGCACGGCCGACACCCGCATCACCGCCTTTGATGCAGCCACCGGCGAGCGCCGCTGGCACTACCAGTCCCAGGTGCCGGCGCTCACCGTGCGCGCGGCAAGCCAGATGCGCTTTTCGCCCGCGGGCATTCTCGTGGGGCAGGCCAACGGCAGGCTTCTGGCCCTAAACGGCCAGGGCAAGCCCGTTTTTGACATCCCAGTGGCCCAGCCCAAGGGCATCACCGAGGTCGAGCGCCTGTGCGACGTGGTGGGCGCCCCGCTTGTTGATCAGAACATGATGTGCGCGGCGGCCTTTCAGGGCGCGGTGCTTTGCATCAGCGCGCGCGACGGCCGACCCCTGTGGCGCAGCGACGTGGATGCCGTGAGCGGCCCGGTCACCGACGGCGGCAGGGTGTATGTCACCACCACGCGCGGCGAAATCAACGCCTACGACTATGCAACCGGCGGCCTTGTCTGGCAGAATGCATCTCTTTTGTGGCGCTCCCCCTCGGCGGTGGTCGTGATGGACGACGTGATCGCCGTGGGAGACTTTGACGGCGTGGTGCATTTCCTTGACTCGAAGACGGGAAAGTTCGTCGGCCGCACGTCCGTGGACGGCGCCGTGCGCGTGGCGCCGGTGCCGCTTGGCAGGGGCGCGCTTTTCCAGACCGAGGAAGGTCAGATCACCTACATCACTGTGACCAAGTAAGAGGTTGGGCTACATGCTACCTGTCGTCGCTCTCGTCGGACGCCCCAATGTCGGCAAATCGACGCTTTTCAACCGGCTCACCCGCAGCCGCGACGCCATTGTCGCGGACTTTCCGGGACTCACCCGCGACCGTCAGTACGGTCAGGGGCGCGTCGGGCCGCGTCCGTACATTGTGGTTGACACGGGCGGCTTTGAACCTGTGAAAAGCGAGGGCATCGTCCGCGAGATGGCAGACCAGGCCGAGGCGGCCATCGCCGAAGCCGATGCAGTGATTTTCGTCACCGACGCCCGCAGCGGCCTGACCCCGCACGACGAGCGCATCATGCAGCGGCTGCGCACCTGCGGCAGGCCCGTCTACCTTGCCGTCAATAAGTGCGAGGGGCTTGCCGTCGAGCACGCAGCCGAGTTCTACGAGCTCGGCATGGGCGAGCCCATGCGCATTTCGGCCACCCACGGCCACGGCGTTGCGGCGCTCATGCAGAAGGTGCTCACGGACCTGGCCGAAGACTTCCCCGAGGAAAAGGAAGAGGAAAGCCCTGACGCCCCCAAGCGCATCAAGGTGTGCCTGGCGGGCCGCCCCAATGTCGGCAAGTCGACGCTGGCCAATGCGCTCCTGGGCGAGGAGCGCTTCATCGCCTACGACATGCCCGGCACCACGCGCGACGCCATCAAGGTGGATTTTGAGTTGGACGGCACGCCCTTCCGGCTCATCGACACCGCGGGCCTGCGCCGCAAGGGAAAGGTCTTTGAAGCGGTCGAGAAGTTCTCGGTTGTGAAAACGCTGCAGGCCATTGAAGACTGCAACGTCTGCATCCTGGTGCTCGACGCCACCGAAGGCATCGCCGCAAGCGACGCCCAGATTGCGGGCTATGCGCTCGAAGCAGGCCGCGCGCTTGTTGTCGCTGTCAACAAGTGGGACGGCGTGGACAGCTACAAGCGCTCGATGGTCGACCTTGACATCGAACGCAAATTCCACTTTCTGCGCTGGGCGCGCTTCATCCACATTTCGGCCTTGAAGCACAACGGTCTCAACCACCTGATGAAGGCCGTGCGCGACGCGCATGCCGCAAGCTTTGCCAAGCTTTCCACGCCGAAGCTCACCCGCGTCATGATGGCCGCCGTCGAGCAGCAGCAGCCCCCGCGCGCCGGCCGCATCCGTCCGAAGCTGCGCTACGCGCACCAGGGCGGCATGAATCCGCCGGTGATCGTCATCCACGGCAACAGTCTTGATGCTGTAAGCGACAGCTACAAGCGCTATCTCGAAGGGGTTTTCCGCGAGGCATTCAACCTTGCCGGCACGCCGCTGCGCGTGGAATTCAAGGCCAACCGCAACCCGTACGCGCACGAGGAAAACGGCCGGAAGTAGGTCCCGCGGCCCTTTTTCTTTCAACAGAAGGAAAACAGCAACATTTTGCGTACATTTTGAGGCAGAATGCGCGTTCTGCCAAAGACAATCTGCGCTAGTATTGCCTTTGCAGTTGGTTTTATGCTCTGTTGCGGATTGTTGATACTGAATCAATTTGCAGCAGTCCATTCAGCCGTATGAATCGTGGATTTGTTCGGTTGCATGCTGATAACAACACAACAATTTAAGTACGTCTGACGGACAGCACGCCGCACAGGGTGCAGGCGGCCGCCGGGCGCGGAGAAAATAAGATGGCAAGCAGAGGACAGCTTCTTCAGGATCCCTTTTTGAATGTTCTGCGCAAGGAACACATTCCGGTTTCGATCTACCTCGTCAACGGCATCAAGCTGCAGGGACAGGTGGAGTCCTTCGACCAGTATGTGGTCTTGCTGCGCAACACCGTCACCCAGATGGTCTACAAGCATGCAATCAGCACGGTGGTTCCCACCCGTCCTGTGAGCATTCCCAACACCGGAACGGTTCTCGACTGATTTGACAAAGTTTCAATTTGACAGCGCGCGGGAGGCTGAGGCCGCCCGCGCTTTTCTTGTGACTGTC